>SXWH01000183.1 GCA_005791535.1 Verrucomicrobiaceae bacterium
GCTGCCGCACGGGCATGGTTCGTTACGTCCGACTTTCGGTTCCTCGCGGCGCACTGGCTCGGGCGCCGGTTCCGGCTGCTCCGCCGGTTCCGGCTCGGCCGTCATTCCGCCACCGATTGAGCTTTCGTCCGGCGCGCTGAGGAACTGCGGCAGGTTCGCGAGGAACTGCTCGAACGCCATCACGTTTGATGTGCTTCGGAAGAGGTTATGGAGCACCTCGTCCTTGATGTTGCCCATCAGCACCTCGAACATCTTGAAAGCCTCCTGCTTGTATTCGATGAGCGGGTCTTTCTGACCGTAAGCACGGAGATACACGCCCTCGCGGAGGCCATCCATGCCGTAGAGATGCTCCTGCCAAAGCTTGTCGATCGCGGAGAGCATGATGTAGCGCTCAAGATTCGTGATCGCTTCAGGAACCTCATGCTGGCTCTTGAGCTCGTACGATTTCTTCACGCGCTCGGAAATCAGCGCCGCCACTTCCTCCTCGGTTTTACCCTTCAGCACTTCGGCATCGATGCCGATTGGGAATGTTGTATTTGCCCAAGCTGCCATCGACTCAAGCGCCGGCGGTTCGCCCTCCGGGAAAAATTCCGCAACCTTCTCCGGAATGCGGTCATCGATTACGTCGTAGAGCAACACGCGCGGCGTTTCGCTATTAATGGCTTCATTGCGCAGACCGTAAACCACTTCGCGCTGACGGTTCATCACATCGTCGAAGTCGAGCGTGCGTTTGCGGATGAGGTAGTTCCGCTGCTCGACCCGCTTTTGCGCGGTTTCCACGCTCTTGTTCAACCACGAATGCTCCAGCGCCTCGCCTTCCTGCATGCCGAAGCGCTCCATGAGCTTCGTCATACGCTCAGCGGCGCCGAAATTGCGCATCAGATCGTCCTCGAACGAAACGTAGAACCGCGAAAAACCGGGATCGCCCTGACGCGAGCAGCGTCCGCGGAGCTGGCGGTCGATACGGCGCGACTCGTGGCGCTCGGTCGCGAGCACATAGAGTCCGCCGAGTTCCGTCACGCTCTCGCCCAGTTTGATGTCCGTGCCTCGTCCCGCCATGTTGGTGGAAATCGTGACCGCGCCACGCTGGCCCGCGCGGGAGATGACTTCGGCCTCCTGCTGGTTATGACGCGCATTCAAAACGGTGTGCGGGATTTTCGCACGCTGGAGCATTTTGGAAACAAGCTCCGATGCTTCAACGCTCGCAGTTCCGACGAGAATCGGCTGACCTTTCGCATGAGCCTCGGTGATTTCCTTCACCACAGCCGCGTACTTCTCGCGGCGCGTCTTGAAGATGAGGTCGTTGCCGTCCTTGCGAATGCACGGCTTGTTGGCAGGCACGACCGCGACGTCGAGTTTGTAAATGTCGTGGAACTCGTTTGCCTCGGTCTCGGCGGTTCCGGTCATACCGCTCAGGCGCCGGTAGAGACGGAAATAGTTCTGCACGGTGATCGTCGCGAGCGTCTGTGTCTCCTTGTCGATCTGCACACCTTCCTTCGCTTCCACGGCCTGATGAAGACCATCGCTCCAACGGCGGCCCGGCATCGTGCGGCCGGTGTTTTCGTCAACGATGACGACTTTGCCTTCGTGAACGATGTAATGAACATCCTTCTCGTAAAGACAGTAGGCACGCAGAAGCTGCGAGATATTGTGAATGCGTTCGCTCTGGACGTTCGCGTGCTCCTGAGCCTTGGCCTTCTCGGCGACTTTCTCGGCTTCGGTGAGCTTCGTGTTCTGGTCGATTTCCGCGAAGTGCGTGATCAAGTCCGGCAGCACGAACGCTTCCGGCTCGCCAGGCGACATAAATTGACGCCCCTGCTCCGTGAGGTCCGCCTCGTGAGCGCGCTGGTCGATGGTGAAGAACAGCTCCTCTTTCAGCTTCCACATCTCGAGCTTCTGCACGTCGGTGTAAAACGACAGTTCCATCTTTTCGATGGCCTTCCGGCGCTCGGGATCTTCCATCGCGCGAAGGTAGCCTTTATTCAAAGGCTGTCCCCACTTCACCTTGCACATGATGCGAGCGGCCTCCTCGGTTTTACCGGCCTCGAAGAGCTGCATTGCCTCACTGGCGAGACGGTTGATGAGCATCGTCTGCTTTTTCACGATCTGCTCCACCATCGGCTTGTACTTATCAAACTGATGGGTCGACACCGTGACCGGTCCGCTGATGATCAGCGGCACGCGGGCTTCGTCGATAAGAATGGAGTCCACCTCGTCCACAATCGCGAAGAAATGCCCGCGCTGAACCTGCTGGTCCTTGCTGGTCGCCATACCGTTGTCGCGCAGGTAGTCAAAGCCGAACTCCGAGTTCATTCCGTAGCAAATATCGCAGTGATACTGGGCGCGGCGCTCGTCCGGATACTGGTCGTGCTGGATGATTCCAACAGTCAGACCGAGAAACTTGTAAAGCTCACCCATCCATTCACCGTCGCGGCGGGCGAGGTAATCGTTCGTGGTAACGCAGTGCGCGCCGCGCCCGGTAAGTCCGTAAAGGAAAAGCGGGAGCGTGGCCACGAGCGTCTTTCCTTCACCGGTCGCCATTTCCGCGATCATGCCTTTCGACAGGCAAATACCGCCGATGAGTTGGGTGTCAAAATGCACCATGTACCAAGACATCGGCTGTCCGCAGACGGTGAAGGTGTGCTTTCGCTCATTCAGGCGCCACGCGGCATTCTTCACCGCTGCAAAAGCCTCGGGGATAAGTTTTGTGACGTACTCAACCTGTTCAACCCAAGGCTTGTCCTTCAACTCCGCTTTCCATCCGGCGACCTTCGCCCGAAGCTGGTCGTCACTCAGGGCACGATACTCCACTTCCAACGCGTTGATTTTAGCGACCGTCGGGCGCAGGCTTTTCACCATCCGCGCGTTTTTATTTCCGAAAAGTTTTTTGAGAATCCAGCCGATCATTGTTGTGTAAAGTAGAGCAAAAGGGGCGGGACCCTAGCAGGCAGGCTGGGTGTGTCAATTCATCCACCGTCCCGAGTTCTCTGACATCGGTGACACAATTCAGCAACCGAGCGCGCCGTCCCTATGCGAGCATCGCCTTGATAACATGCCCGTGAACATCCGTGAGTCGTCGCTCGATTCCGTTGTGGTAAAACGACAGCCGCTCGTGATTCAACCCGAGCAAGTGCAGAATGGTCGCGTGGAAGTCGTAAACCGTCGCCTCGTCCTGCACGGCTTTGTATCCGAACTCATCCGTCGCGCCGTAGCTGAAGCCGGCTCTGACACCCGCACCCGCCATCCACGCGGTGAATCCACCGGGATTGTGGTCACGGCCGCTCGCGCCTTTTTGGAAAGTCGGCATCCGGCCGAACTCGGTGCACCACACGACCAGCGTGTCTTTCAAAAGTCCGCGCTGTTTGAGGTCGGTGAGCAGCGCTGCGGTCGGCTGGTCCATTACTTCGCCGTGCTTCACGTATTGCTCGGCGAGAACTTTGTGGCCGTCCCAATTGCTCACGCCTTCGCCGCCGGTTTGGTATGCGCCGTTGAAGAGTTGCACAAAGCGCACGCCCTTTTCGATAAGGCGTCGCGCAAGGATGCAGTTCTTCGCGTAAGCCGCCTTCGTCTTCTTCGTGCCGTCTCCGGTTTGGTCCGCGCCATACATTTTCAAAACGTGCGCGGGCTCCGTGGAGATATCCGCAACCTCCGGCACGGAAAGCTGCATGCGTGCGGCGAGTTCATAGCTGGAGATTCGCGCGGCGAGTTCGCTGTCGCCGGGGAACCGCTCCAAATGACGCCGGTTCAGCGCGATGATGAAATCGCGCGTCGCCTTGTCGGTCGCGGGAGAAAACGCCGACGGACGGGAAAGATTCCGCAGCGGATTCGACGCATTGAAATCCGTGCCCTGAAACGCCGCGGGCAAAAAACCCGAGCCCCAGAAATTCCCGGCCGACTGCGGCGCACCGCGCGGATCGGGAATCGCGACATACGCAGGCAGCGTGTCGTTTTCGCTGCCGAGCGCATAAGTCGTCCACGATCCCATGCTCGGGAAGCCATCCAGCGTATAGCCGGTTCCCATGAAGTTTTCGCCCGGTCCGTGCGTGTTCGTTTTTCCGGTGAGCGAGTGAATGAAGCACATGTCGTCCACAAGCGCGCCGAGATTCGGCACGAGGTCCGAGACCATTTTGCCCGACTTTCCATAAAGGCGAAACTCCCATGGACTCTTTGTCAGATTGCCCTGCTCACCTTGAAACGTGATGAGCTTTTCGCCACCCGGCATCGGCTGTCCGTGGCGTTTGATGAGCTCCGGCTTGTAGTCAAACGTATCCACCTGGCTCACTGCGCCCGAGCAAAAGATCATCAGTACCCGCTTCGCCTTCGGCTCAAAATGAGGCGCGCGCGGTGCGTTCGGATTTGCGGGATTGATCTCCGGTCGAATCGGCCCACCCGCAGCCGCAAGCGCGCGGTCGCGCCCCAGCAAGTGCGCAAGCGCGATGCCGCCGATACCGGTGGCGGTGTGGGAGAGGAAACTGCGGCGGTTTAGAAATGGGTGCATGGCTCTCTATGGGTATGCGTAAATTTGGCGACCGAGTTTGTCGAAAAAGACGATTGCATGAAAATCGCACTCAAAGCCGAAATGAACCGTGCGTGGCGCAGACAGGAAGTGAGAGACCAATAGTTCCTCATCCCGCTTTGCGGTCCCCTCGTCGGCTGGCTTTCCAGTAGCAGCAAAAGCTAAGCGCAGTTGTTCAAGGGAAGTCACGGGCTCAGCTGACTCTGTAGCTGCCATCTTCCACTGCGAATAGGTCGATTGTGCCTCTTTCAATCCTTGGATTTTTCGCTCAAGCCCAGCCCATATCTCGGGCATTGGATTGGTGATGGCATACGGTTGATTCTGAGGTTTTGCCGCGCACCCCACAATTGAGAACACCGCTACGATGGCATTTGCCTTGAGGAGCATCTTCATAGAACGAGCGGCGCGATAACTGGCTACGCATGATTCAAACGCATTCATGGAGCAAAAGTAGTCGGGATAAGAGGAGCATCAAAACACAAAAAGAAACTCGCTCGTATTGAACATCGCCCGCGCGAATGACTGCACGCCGTGTTCGCGGATCATCGCAGTCGATGCGGCGAGTTCGTTACCGTCGGGCATTCGTCCGTAGAACAGGCGGAAAGCGAGCGCGGCTTGCGCTTCGGGAGCGGCGCCGGCTTCGGCGGCGAGCCGTTTCGACAGGATTTCGGACTGCTGCAGTACGAACGTGCTGTTGAAAAGATTCAGCGCCTGGAGTGGTGTGTTTGATCGGCTACGCTTCGGCGTCACGGAGCTTCCGTCCGGGCAATCAAACGACCCAAACACCGTGTCCGTCGTCTGGCGGATTCGGAATTGATACACCATCCGCCGGAACTCCGACGGCGTGAACTTCTCCTTCGGGAAATAGTGCATCACGTTTTCCACGACGACATCCATGAGGTAAAAGCCCGGTCCGCCCATGTTCAAATCGAGCGCCCCCGAGACCGCGAGCATCGAATCGCGGATCGCCTCAGCCTCCAACCGCCGCGGCGTGTAGCGCCAGAGCAAACGGCCGTCGGCATCAACTTTCGCAGCGTCGGCGCGCGGGGCGGATGATTGCTGGAATGCCGCCGAGTTCAGCAGCAGCCGCTGCACGTGCTTCACCGACCAACCGCTGCGCACAAACTCATCCGCCAGCCAGTCGAGCAATTCCGGATGCGTCGGCGGCGTTCCGTTTTTGCCGAAGTCGCTCGGCGTATCGACGATGCCCGTGCCAAATGTGTATTGCCACAACCGGTTCACCATCACCCGCGCCGTCAGCGGATTCTTCTCGCTGGCGATCCACTCCGCCAGCGCCACGCGGCGTTTTTGCTCCGGCTCCTCCACTGCGAGTCCCAGCGTGCCCAGAACCGACAGCGCATCGGGCGCTACGATTTCCCGCTTCTGCATCGGCTCGCCGCGATAAAGGCGGTGCGTCTTTCCCGGCTGCGAAAATGTGCCGACCCACGCCGTCTCACCGCCGCTCAGCTTAGCGATTCGCTTTTGCACCGCCGCGAGTTCCGACTGCGCCTTCCTTGCTGCGTCCGCATCGGCGGGGGCGAGCTTTGCGAGAAACGCATCCGCGTCCTCCTTGCCGGAAAATGGCGTGCGATCATCCGAACTCCCCACCCGCTGCCACTTGCCCGGCTCCACGGCGGCCTCGATTACGTACTTCGTCGGCAGCCGGTCCTTGTGCGAACCCGTTCGCGAGCGGGCCCACACGATTCGCAAAATGCGCGCCTTCGCGGGAAGGTCGATCTGCACCCATCCGCCGCCCGACGTGTTTGAAATCCAGCTCCACTCGTTCCCGAACTTCCCGTCGTTGATGTGCGCGAGCTTGTGAATCTCGTAGCCCGGCAGCGTGCCCGATGCCGACGGCTTCCCGCCGAGCGCCACGTTCTTTCCGGCTCCGTCAAACACCTCGATTTCATCGATGCACGGCTCCGCGCCCGTCGTGGCCAGCACCGTGAACTTCACAGCCAGCGCATCCAGCGGCGCGAACGCCTCCTCGTTCGAGCGAAAATTCACCGCTGCCCGCAACGCCTTCGTCCCCGAAACCGCCGCCGCCTTCTTGCGAAAATCCTCCACCTTCGCGGTCAACACCTTCTCCTCCTCGCGCGCTGCGGCGATTGCCTTTTCCGTCGCTGCGTCCGTCTTTTTGCGCACCGCACGCTCCCCGTGATTCACCCCTGCGAACACCGCCTGCATTGCGTAATAATCCTTCTGCAACACCGGGTCGAACTTGTGATTGTGGCACCGCGCACAACCCATCGTCAGCCCCAGAAACGCCGTCCCCGTCGTATTCACCATGTCCGCCAGCTCGTCCTGACGCTGCATCAGGGTCAGATTAATATCCGGGCTCTTCACGATGTCATGCGGCCCCGCCACAAGGAACCCCGTCGCCACATCCGCCCCCAACGCATCCCCCGCGATCTGCTCTTTAATAAACACATCGTACGGCTTGTCCGCGTTGAACGCCTCCACCAGCCAGTCGCGATACACATACGCCGTCTTCCGCTCCCGGTTCGTCTCAAAACCATTCGAATCCGCATACCGCGCAACGTCCATCCAGTGCCGCGCCCAACGCTCCCCAAACCTCGGCGACGCCAGCACCGCATCCACCAGTCTCGCATACGCATCCGGCCGCTTATCCGCGATAAAAGCCGACACCTCCTGCGGCGTTGGCGGCATCCCGTGCATCACCAAAAACAACCGCCGGATCAACGTCGCCCGGTCCGCCGGACCCGACATCGTCAGCCCCTTTTCCGACAACTTCCCCCGCAAAAACTCATCCACCGAACCTCCCGCCGGCCTCCTCACCGGCTGAAACGACCAATGATCCGTCGTCAGCCGCAACGCCGCCCGCGCCTCCGCCGCCCCCGGCATCTCCGCGCCCGAATCCAGCCACGCCCGCAACGTCTCCACCTGCCCCGCCGAAAGCCGCTCGCCCTTTGGCGGCATCATATCCTTCTTATCCACCGACGACACCCGCTTAAAAAGATAACTCTCCGCCGCTTTCCCCGGCACCACCAGCGCCTCGCCCGACTCCCCCCCGCGCACCAGCCCCTTCACCGAATCCAGCCGCAACCCGCTCTTCTGCTTATCCTCCCCATGACACTCCACACAATGATCCTCCAAAATCGGCAGCACATCTTTTGTGAAATCCACCGCCGCCTCAGTCCTCGGAACCAACACCAGCACCGGCGCGAACAACACCCAGCCAAAATGACCGAACACAAATCTCATGCCCACACAACCCCGGCCCCCGCCAAACCTTCGAACAAGAATACCCTCCATCCCATCACGGAGGGAAAACTTCTCGTTTGGAGACAGATATTCCTCAAAACGAATCCGTCGCGATGCAAAACGCCGCAGGTTTTGCACGCAGATTACGTAGGAGTTCATCGGCAGTTGAGGGGCTTGGGATTGAATGCTGCGGGACTCAGAATATGTCGTTTTCTTGTTCATGGCATACTGGGGTAATTTGCTGATTGCCGACAGTTTGTTTTCGTTTACGACGGTTTCGGAATCTCACATCTCAACTCCTGAACAATTCATACCGTCTATGAAAAGCCGTCGTATCCTTCTCACTTCGTGTGCTTCTTTAATCGCCGTGAGTGCATCGGCTCAGGTCATTCCCTCCGCCGGGATCACGCATGTGGACTCGCGGGGCTCGCTCGACGACGCGGCGGATCTTTCGTTTTCCGCGACGGCATTTGCGGATGGATTGATCGGCAACGGGGGCTTTGCGCCGACGCATACGGTGCCGAATGTGAACAACGGGACGTACGGGAATGCGTCGTCGTGGATCGGCGGGAGCTACATCGGGCTTTCGTGGGGCAATGCGGGGAAGACGATTCAGAGCATCGCGTTCGGGCGCGATAATACGGGCGTTTTCACGGACCGGACCGATGGAATTTATGCGCTGCAATATACGACGGCGGATTTGTCGGGCCTGGTGATTCCAAACACGGGCGCGACGGCGGGCGTGGTGGGTGCCGCGGCGGACGGGGCCGGCTGGGTGTCGGCGGGGACGGTGACGTTGACGGGCAGTCCGGGGCGCAATCGTTTTGATTTGCCGTTCGCGCTTTCGGGCGTGACGGGCTTGCGGCTGATCGCGCCGGGCGGTGCGGCGATTGATCAATTCGAAGTGTACAGCTCACGGCTGGCGGCGGGCACGAGGAGCGCGAATCTGGTGATTACGCCGAACGCGGGTTTCACGCTGGGCTGGGATGGGAATGACGGCGTGAATTTTTCCGCTGCGGACCCGGCGTTGGTCCCGGTGAATCTCGCAACGGGTGCTACGGCGATTAGCTCGAGTGATCTGGGGCCGGAGTTGGGCATCCCGTTTCATCGCGCGCTGAATTTGAACGACGGATTTTATGGCAATAACAAGTCGTGGATCGCCGGGCAGGCGGACACGGTGGCACCGTTTGGCGGCGTGACTTTCAGCGGAGCGCGTCATGTGAGCGCGGTGGCGTGGGGGCGCGATAACGGGAACAATGTGGGTGATGCGCCGAACCAGCAGTTCACCGACCGGGCGACGGGGCTTTATACGCTGCAGAGCTTGAATCCAAACGACAACACGACGTGGGAAACGCTGGGGACGTTTTATTATCTGGGCAACGATGATGCGACGACGGGCGGCGGTTTCACATCGTGGTTGCGGCATCAGTTTTCCGTGGCGACGGCCGGCGGTGCGCTGCGTTCGGCAGGCATCCGTGTGATGGTTCCGCCGGGAGGTTTCGGGAGCAATGCGATCGATGAGCTGGAGGTGATCGGGACGACGATGACGTGGTCGAACGCTGCGGCGACCGGGAAGTGGAATTTGAACGGCGACGCGAATTTTACGGGCGCAGCAGAAGGGAAGTTTTTGGCGCAGGACGGTGTACTTTTTGGAAACGCGGGGGCGGGGACGGTGACGCTGGAAGGCACGTTGAACTCCGAGACGGTGACGGTGGATGCGGCGTCGAATTATACGTTCACCGGGACGGGTAGCATCACGGGAACATCGGGCCTTACGAAGCGAGGCGCGGGGACGCTGACTATCGGCGGGACGCACACATTTACAGGTCCGGTGAGCGTGGAGGGCGGGCTGCTGCGGTTGGCTTTTGCAGACCCAAATTCGCCGGCGTCGAACGTGGTGGGGAGCACGGCGTTGTCGATTGCGGGCGGAGCGCTGCATGTGCTGGGCGCGGCGGATTCTGCGAATTCGCAGCAGTTTTCGGGGACGACGTTGCGCGCGGGTGTGGCGGAGGTTTTTGCGACGAGGGGAGCCGGGGTGTCGAGTGTGGCGGTGAATCTCGGTGCAATCACGCGCGATGTCGGAGCGACGGCGACGTTCTTCCCGCCGGGCGGGACGAACTCGGCGACAAACGGAATCGCCACGAGCAGCGGCACAGCGGGAACGATCCTAACGGACGGCGGCGTGGCGTACGCGCTGGCATCAAGTAATCACAATTGGGCGGCAAAGTCTGCGGACGGGACGTTTATCACCGCGCTGAATGTTGTGGGCGGATATACGGGCAGCACGGCTTCGACGCTGGCGGGAAATGCGGATGTCTCAAGCGGCGTGGATACTTCGCTGACCGCGGACACGAGCGTGACGAGTCTGCGATTTGACCAAAACGAAGGCCGCGTGATTTCCATCGCGGGCGGGCAGACGCTGACGACCGGCGGCCTGCTCATCACGCCGTCCGTGGGAACAGCGGGATCGGCAATCAACGGCGGCACGCTGCGCGGCCCGGCAGGCAAGGACCTCGTGGTTTTCCAAAACAGTCCGCAACCATTCACCATCGGCTCGGTGATCGCCGACAACACGAGCGCGACGGGGCTTACGAAAGCGGGGAGCGAACGTCTGGTGCTCACGGCGCAGAACAGCTTCACGGGGAATATTCAAATCAGCCAGGGCGCGCTGGAGCTGTCGGGCGGCAGCAACGGAACGCTGAGCGGAATCGGCGCAAACATCGCCGGCCGCACACTCACCGTGGCACCCGGTGCATCGCTGATTTCTGCAACGACAGACTCGGTGGATTTCTTTTCCACGACGCAGAACCTCGTCGCTTTCCGCATCGGCGGCACTTGGGAAAACAATCCCGCCAACACCGCAGGCACGGGCTTTCAGCGTGTGGACAACCTCACACTCACCGGCGCGACCGTAAACGACCGCGGCCAGCACGGCGGCGGATACGGCGGCATTCTCGCAGCGGGGAATGTGACGATTTCCGGCAGCGCGCCGTCCACCTACAATCAACTCGGCGGAGGCGCGGGGCTCGGTGTTTTGGCGACGACTTTCAACGTCGAGAACGTCACCGGCGACGCTGGCGCGGACTTTGTCGTGAACGGAAACATCCGGCAGTCACCGGTCGGGACGGGGAGCTTTGTGAAGCGCGGCGCGGGAACGATGGTGCTCAATGGAACGATGCTGCAGGGGGGAGTCACGACCGTCCTCGGCGGAAAATTGAGTCGGCAAGGAACAACAACGAGCGCGCTGCCGGGCTTGTGGGTCGGCAACGGCGCAGTGTTCGCGGCGGAGGCCACCTCGGGAACCAACCGCAACGACGTGACCGGAGACATTACGCTCGCAGGCGGCACGCTCGCCGGGAACTCCTACTTTGGCGACACTAACACGGGGCAGTTCTTCTTTTCCAGCGCAGTCGCGCGGAAGCTCTCCGTCCACGGCGACACACAGTCGGTGATTTCCGCCGACATGCACTTCGGCGGGACGCACACGATTGAAGTGGCGAACGGCGCGTCGGATGTTGACCTGCTCGTGACCGGGCGGCTCAGTCATCATCACTTAACCGCATGGGGCGGCATTTCCAAAACAGGCGCAGGCACGATGCATCTCGTCGGCTCGATGGATGGCACCAACGCCGCGGGAGTGAACGGCATCTTCGGACTCGGCGGCATTCAAATCAACGCAGGCACGCTCATGTTCTCCGGCAGCCTCGGCTACAGCGCATTCACGCCGGGAAACAAAGCGGGCTATTTTCTCGCCGATTTCGCCGGGAACTCGACGCTCAAGTGGGCTCCCGGAAACACGAACGACCCATCCGTAAACGGCAACCTCCGCATCCGCGACGGCGTCACCGCGACGCTCGATACGAATGGAAACGATGTGCTGCTTTCCGGGATATTCGCGACGAACGGAGGCGGCACCGGCGTATTGAAAAAGTCCGGCGCTGGAAAGCTGACCGTCACAGGCAATCAAACGCTGGCCGGCGGAACGATCGTAGAATCCGGCATGCTGCAAATCGGCAACGGCGGAGCTTCGGGCCGCCTGGGAAATATCGCAAACAGCGGCACCGTGATTTTCAACCGGTCGGATGATTACACCTACAACGGAGTCATCAGCGGCGCCGGCGGCGTGACGAACAACGGCTTCATCCTTCGCATCGCCAACGCGCAGACCTACACCGGCCCGACGGTCGTGAACTCCGGGTTCTTCGTGCTGCCCACGGGCCTCGACAACGCCCTCGCTCCGCAAACCGTCGTTACCGTCGCGAGCGGTGCGAGTTTCGACATCTCCAGCCGCGCGCTCACCGTCGCCGGACTCAACGGCGGCGGCTCCGTTTACAGCTACAACACATCTAGCGGCGTCCTCACCTCCAACGTCGCCACGGGTGAAACGCACACCTTCTCCGGCTCGCTCGGCGGTCCATTCCCGAACTTCGCCTTCACAAAATCCGGCCCCGGCGCTCAGGTGCTCTCCGGCGCAAACACGCATACCGGCGCGACCACCGTCAATGGTGGCACGCTCGTGGTGAACGGCAGCATCTCCGGCAGCACGACCACCGTGGATGCAGGTGCCACACTCGCGGGAAGCGGCACGCTCGCAGCCGTGAACGTGCTCTCCGGCGGAACACTCGCGCCCGGAAACAGCCCCGGTGTTTTGACCACGGGCAATATCTCACTGAACAGCGGCTCGACGCTCTCGTTGGAAATCAACACCGCCACACCCGCGACCGGCTACGACCAACTCACTGTCGCCGGCTCAGTCGCCCTCGGCGGCACGCTTTCACTCTCCGGCTCCTACCTCACAACACCCGCGGTCACCGGCGATCTCTTCTTCGTCGTTATCAATGACGGTGCAGATGCAATCAGCGGAACGTTTGCCGGAGCACCGGACGGTGGCCATGTCTTTGCGCCGAATGGACAGGACTTCGTCATCAGCTATTTCGCCGATAGCGTGGGCGGAACATTCACCGGCGGCAACGATGTCGCCCTGATGGCTGTCCCCGAACCCGGAGCTGCGCTCTCGCTGCTCAGCGGCCTTGGCGTGCTCATCGCACTGCGCCGCCGGCGGCACTAACTTTCCAATGAAAATCCTGAACTTCGCAGTCGTTGCGCTGCTGTCAATCCACACGGTTAATGCAGCGGACACGACGACCGTCTTTAACGAAGTAATGTATCACCCGCCCAGTGCTGCCGACGCGGAATGGATCGAACTTCACAACAAAATGTCGGTGAACATGGATCTCTCCGGGTGGGAGATTTCCGGCGGTGTAAATTTCACGTTCCCCAACGGAACGGTCATCCCGGCAGACGGGTATCTGGTGGTGTCATCAAATCCCGGAGCCATGCCGGGTGTGACCGCACTTGGACCGTGGACGGGCTCTCTCAATAACGGTGGCGAGACCATCCGGCTGCGGGACCGAACGGGGCGCGTGATGGATGAACTAAGCTACAACGACAGCAGCACTTGGCCAATCGGAGCCGACGGCGGCGGCTTTACGCTCGCGCGCCGCGCAGGACATTTGTCGGGCACGCAACCGGATCATTGGGTGGCATCAGTCCGCCGTGGCGGAACTCCGGGCTCTGGAAATTTTGACGCGACGCTCGGTGCACCACAACCGGTATTCGGTCTCGGCGACGCCTGGCTTTACCACGGCACCAGCACAGGACTTTCGAGCGGATGGGCGGCAACTTCCAACGTTGCCGGGACGGACGGATGGTTGTCCGGAAACGGAGTGCTCGCATTCGAGGAATCGCCTCTGCCCGCGCCGGTCGGCACGACGTTGCCGGCTCCGTCTTCGCATCCCACCGGCACCTACTACTTCCAGAAGCAGTTCAATTTCGTAGGCAATCCCTCGCTAACGAAACTGACACTCCGGACTCTCACGGATGATGGCGCGGTCATTTATCTGAACGGCACCGAAGTCGCGCGGCAACGAATGGCATCCGGAACAGTTTCAGCCGCAAGCCGCGCCTCGAATGAGGTCGGAAATGCGGCGTTCGAAGACATCGTAATCCCGACCGCCGCGCTTTTGAACGGAACGAATACGCTGAGCGTCGAAGTGCATCAACCAGGCACACCGGCTGGTCCCGGCACAGGCGGATTGACGCTGAGCGGACTCACGCTGACCGAGGTTGGAGGCGCCGGATTTACGACGAACTACTCACGCCAACCGGGGGCCGTTGCATTCGCAAAAGACTTGATCGGCAATGGCTCGTTTGCGCCGACCCACACAATCCCGAATCTGAACAACGGGACCTTTGGCAATTCCTCTTCGTGGATCGGAAACTCGGCAAATTCATTCTGCGGCGTGAGCTTCGGCGCGACCCCGGTGAGCGTGGGACGTGTGGCTTGGGGACGCGACAATACGCGCAACCTCACCGACCGCAGCAACGGGCTCTACACGCTGGAATACACAGCGCTGCCAAACCCTTCCGAATTCACTCCGCAGACTGGAAACCCAGCGACCGGTTGGGCGACCATTGGGACCGCTTCCTATCCCTCCAACGGGCTTCCATACAGCCTTCGACACGCATTTTCATTCCCGCCGGTAACGGCGACCGGCATCCGGCTTACCACGACGACGAACGGAACGTGCGTGGACGAACTCGAAGCCTCCTCGTCCGGCGGACCACTGTTTACGCTCATGTCCACGGGAGGCGCTGCCGATACTGCAGCGAACATGGCGACGACCGGAACCGCGTTCGCAAAGGATTTGATCGGGAATGGCTCACTTGCGCCGACGCATACGATTCCGAATCTGAACGACGGGGTTTATGGAAACGCCAGTTCCTGGATTGGAAACACGGCGACTTCGTACTGCGGAATCGGCTTCGCGACACCCCGCCAGATTGGGCGCGTCGCATTCGGGCGGGACAATCTCGGCGCTTTTACCGATCGGACGCTCGGCGATTACACGATCCAATACACAACCGTTGCGAGCCCGAACCTAGCGACGCCCGAAGCATCGTGGACGACCATCGGGGTGATCAACGTGAACGCTTCTCTGCCGCTTCCATCGCAGCGTCACGTGTTTGATTTCGCAGCGATCAACGCGACCGGCATTCGAATTCTCACTCCGGATGGAGCGTGCATCGATGAACTCGAACTCTACGGCACGCTCAATTCAGACATCGTGTGGGGTGCATCGCTTGAATCGCAGGAAGTGATTCCGCCGCCCGTTCCCCCATCGTTGCGAATCTCCGAAATCGCCGGCGCAGGCGCAGGAACATGGCGCATCGAACTCCAAAACCTCGGAGCCTCGCCCGTGAACATTGGCGGACTCATCCTCAGCGCCAGCGGACTTCCGGCCAGCTACACGATGCCGCCGCAGACTCTCGGAGCCGGTGACTTCCTTGTTCTGGATCAGGCCACGCTCGGATTTCGACCGCTGCTCGACGATCGCGTTTTTCTGATGACCGCCGGCAGCGCTGTGCTCGTCGATACCGCTGCGGTAAAGACGACGACACGGGCGCGCGATGGCCTGGGACGGATGCTTTCACCAACCGCCGATTCGTTTGGTGCTGCAAACGCATTCGCGCTGAACAGCGACGTCGTCATCAACGAAGTGATGTATCACGCGCCGCCAAACTCCGGCCCCGTTACGGACAATCCTGAGGAATGGATCGAACTCCACAATAAGAGCGCTGCGCCGGTGAGCATCGCAGGCTGGAAACTCGACGACGCAGTCTCGTTCACAATTCCAGCAGGAACAATAATCCCAGCGGGCAGCTATCTCGTTCTGGCAAAAGACGCAGCCGCGCTCGCTGCAAAATGGCCCGAACACAGCACCCGGATCATCGGTAACTTTTCCGGCACACTTTCCAATACGACCGATCGCATCGTGCTCGAGGATGCTGCGGGAAATCCCGTGGACGAAGTCCGCTACTACACCGGTGGCGCATGGCCCGAGACGCCCGATGGCGGCGGCGCATCGCTGGAATTGCGCGACCCGCGCGCCGACAATTCGGCAGGGAGCGCGTGGGCGGCGAGCGATGAGAGCGGCGACACCGCGTGGCAGAATGTCAGCTACACGATGGTCGCCGGACAGGCTTTCGGGCAGACAGCGTTGTGGAATGAATTCCGCCTCGGCCTGCTCGATTCGGGCGAGTGCCTGGTGGACGATGTCAGCGTCGTTCGGGTGAGTAACAGCCAGCAACTCATTCAGGGCGGCGATTTCGAATCCCTCGCCACGAAATGGCGTGCGCTGGGAAACCACGGCACGAGCGCCATCGAGGCGGAACCCGGTGCGCCGTCGAACCATGTTCTCCGCCTCCGTTCCAGCGGTGCGTTCTCATGGAATCACAATCACATCGAAACATCGTTCGTTGCGAACACCGCGCTCATCGATGGCGAGAGCTACACAGTAAGCTTCCGGGCGCGCTGGCTGTCAGGCTCGAATCAACTCAACACGCGCGCCTATTACTCGCGCCTCGCGAAAACGACCGAGCTCACGATGGCTACACGCATCGGCACCCCGGGCGCGGCGAATTCGCGGAGCATCGCGAATCTCGGCCCAACATTGACCGGCCTCACACATTCCCCGGTCATTCCCAACGCAGGCGAAGCCGTGACGGTCAGCGCCACTGCCACGGACCCGGATGGGATCGCGTCGCTCACTTTGCGCTACGCGCTCAATGGCGGCGCGACTTTTGCCAGCGTGCCGATGACCGCGAACGGCGCGACCTACTCCGCGCAAATTCCCGGCCAGTCGGCAGCGACGATCGTTCAGTTTTACATCGAAGCTGCCGACGCCGCAGCCGCGACATCCACGCTTCCCGCAGCCGGTGCGGCTTCGCGGGCGCTTTATCTCGTCAATGACGGAGCAGGCACCACCCTCGCCGCCCACGAGCTCCGCGTGATCATGCTTCCCGCCGACTCGACCAGCCTCCTCGCGCCGCTGAATCGCCTGAGCGACGCCCGCATCGGCGGCACGGCGGTGTATCGCCGGAACGAAGTCTTCTACGACGTGGGCGTCCGCTTGCAGGGAACCGCCGCAGGCCGGATCCGGGATGGCGACGACTACGTCGGCTACGATGTGGGATTTGCCGCCGACCGCCTCTTCCGCGGACTGCACAACAATCTGAACATCGACCGCAGCGGACGCTCCCCCGTGATTCGCCAGCAGCATGAGATTTACGTGAAACACGCGTTTCACCGCGCGGGCGTCGCCTGCACCTATGACGACCTCGTCTATTTCATCTCGCCGAACGGGACACACACCGGCACCGCGATCCTTCAAATGGCCGGCTACGGCGGCGAGTTCGTGAAATCCGAGTTCGGCGGCGACGGAACGATCTTCAACATGGACGGCACCTACGAGCCGAGCACAACGACCAACGGCAACTTCGAGAGCCTCAAGAATCCCGTTCCTCTCGCACCACACGTCCAATCGGACTTTGCAAACTTCGGCAGCGATAAGGAGCAATACCGCGGCCAGCTCGAACCACGCGCCAACGGCCGGGCGGATGATTTCTCCGGGCTCATCGCGTTCAGTCAGGCAATGGCGGACACCGGCCCGGGTTTCGCGACAAACATCGCCGCACGGATGGATGTGGATCAATGGATGCGCTGCGCCGCGATTTATTCGCTATTCGGAATCGGCGACTGCTACATGACGAATGGCTTCCAGCATAACTTCCGCATTCACGTGCCGAGCGACGGACTCCGCGTGTCGGCTCTCGCGTGGGACATGGACTTTGTGCACAGCTTCGCGCTTAACAGTCCGCCAATCCTCGCTGGCGGCAACCTCCTCCGCGTCATCAATACCGTGCCCGGCGCCCGCCACGCGTACTACGGCCATTTGCACGACCTCTGCCAGACGGTCTTCAATACCAGCTACATGCTGCCGTGGCTCTCGCACTACGGGAGCGTCGTTGGCCAGAACTACACTTCAAACGCCGTCTATATCGACGCGCGCCGCAGCCACATCCTCTCGCAACTCCCGGCAACGGTCGCCTTTTCGATAACGACGAATGGCGGAGCCAACTTCAGCGTGAACGCGGCCAGCACGACGCTTGGAGGGAATGGCTGGATCAATGTTCGCGAAATCCGCCGCTCCGACACCAACGCTGCGCTCGACCTTGTTTGGACCAGCGACACGGCGTGGACCGCCACAGTCGGTCTCAACTTCGGCGCGAACCCGATCACGCTCGTCGCATACGACGCAAACGGTGCGCAACTCGGCACCGCGGCTATCACGGTCACCAGCACGCTCACAGCGCCGAATCCGCGCGACCATCTCCGCATCACCGAGATTCACTACAACCCCGCCGCTCCAGCCGGTGGCGAAACCGCTGTAAGCACCGACAAGGACGACTTCGAGTTTATCGAGCTTCGGAACTTCCACCCGACGCAAAACCTCGACATCAGCCTTTGCAAATTCACATCGGGCGTGGACTTCACATTCCCCTCCCCGACAATCCTTGCGCCCGGCGAGTTCATCCACGTCGCGCGAAATGTCGCAGCGTTCAATGCGCGCTACGGTGCCGGCCCGCGCCGCACCGGACCTTACGGACCGCCGGATTCGCTCTCCAATGGCGGCGAGACCATCACGCTCGTGGACGCCACCGGCGCGCTGATTCAGTCGCTCACCTACAACGACACATGGTATCCGCAAACCGACAACGGCGGCTACTCGCTCGTCGTCGTTGCGCCGGAGCTCCCTCTCGATCGAACCGTTGCATCGAGCTTCCGCGCCAGCACGGCCATCGGTGGGAATCCAGGTGCCTCGGATGCTGTCACATTCACCGGCACGCCGGGCGATGATCTCGACGGCGACGGGCTCAGCGCATTCCTCGAACACGCGCTCGGCACCAGCGACGGTGTCCCAAACACCAGCGGCATTGCCGTGACCCGCGAGCTCGACGGCTCACTCACGCTCACGTTCACATCGCGGCTGAACGCAGACGACGTCGTCCTCTCGCTCGAAACCGCGACCACACCCGGAGCATTCGTGCCCGCCGTGCCGATCGTCGTCAGCGCTGTTCAGAGCGGGACGACGCTCACCCAAACGTGGCGCGCAACTCCCCCGCCCGGCGCCGGGCAATTCCTCGTGCGGCTCAAGGCCACGGCGCGCTGAGCGGGCCGGGCGCCTCAGCCCTGCTGCAACGTGCCCTGGAAAAGCTCCAGCACTTTGCGGATCTTCGGGTCGTCCTTAAAAATCTCCATCGGGTCGCGATTATCCACGACCACCGGCGCGGGCACCACGCCTTCGCGAATCTCCAGCTTCACGCGCGTCGGCGCGCCCATGATGGCCGTGGCCACTTCGTCCATGAACTTCACGTGCGTATCCAGCATCTCCTTCGCGAACGACTGATCGGGCGGGAAGGCAATCGTCACCACTCCGCCTTCATTGCCCATCAACACACCGCCCTTCACGAGCCCCACAATCAAATTGCGGTCGCGTTTGATCGTATCGACAAACGCCTGCCAGAAATTCTCCACCGGCTTCGGCGCGGGCGCGACGGGCTTTGGCGGCTCGGGCTCGGGCTCGCGGACCACGGGCGGCTCCACCGCCTTTTCCACCACTGGCGCAGGCTCCGCTTTTGGCACGACAGGCGCAGCCTTGGGCGCGATCGGCTCCGGCTTCACAGCGACCGGCTCGGGCTTCGGGGCCGGCACCGGCGCTGGCTTCGCGACGGGCGCGGCGGGCGGAGTTGCGGCCCGTGGTGCAGGACGTGAAATCGGCGCGGCCACGGGCGGCGGGGGCGTCCCGCCGCGGAGCGCGGTCAGTGTGTCGAGCACCTCGGTGAGCGTTGCGCTTTGCAGCGTCTGGATTGCCCGGATCACCGCCACTTCAAAATGCATCTTCTTGTTCGGCGCCCACTTCATGCGGCCCTCCGCGCCGGCGAAGCCCTCGATCAAATCCAGCAGCTTTTCCATCGGCGCGCGGTCCGCCTGCGCCTGAATCGTCGCAATCGTCTCCGGCATCAATTCCTCGCCGAGTCCCGCCGGGTCGGCTTTTAAAACGAGCAGATTCCGCAGGTGCGAGATCAAATCGCTCATCAGCCGCCCGAGGTCGCGCCCGGCCTCCGCGTGACCGTGCACCGCATGCAACGCCGAGGCGGCGTCGCCGTCGAGAATCGCATCCGTCAGCCCGAACACCGCCTCCGCGGCCGTGAAGCCGAACACGCTCAGCACATCCGCCTCCGTGATGTGGCTTCCGCAAAACGCCACGAGCTGATCCAGCATCGACTCCGCATCGCGCAGACCGCCCTCCGCCCCGCGCGCCACCGTCGCAGCCGCCGCCGGGTCGAGCGTGAAGCCCTCCTGCGATGCGATCCACAGCAGATGCCGCGCAATCGTCGCCGTCGGGATGCGCCGCAGGTCGAACCGCTGGCACCGGCTCAAAATCGTCGGCAGCACCTTCTGCACATCCGTCGTCGCCATCAAAAACTTCGCGTGCGGCGGCGGCTCCTCCAGCGTTTTCAGCAGCGCATTAAACGCCGCCGTCGTGAGCATGTGCACCTCGTCGATGATGTAGATCTTGAACTTCCCGCGCGCCGGCGCAAACCGCACATTCTCCCGCAGCTCGCGCACCTGCTCCACGCCGTTGTTGCTCGCACCGTCGATCTCGATCACGTCCAGCGAACGCCCCTGCGCGATTTCCCTGCAAATATCATCCTCCGGGTCAAAATCCGCCCGCGGCCCGTCCGGCGCATTCAGCGCCATGGCAAAGATGCGCGCCGTGGAAGTCTTCCCCGTCCCGCGCGGCCCCACGAAGATGTAAGCGTGCGCGATACGATTCTGCTCGATGGCATTGCGCAGCGTCTGCGTGATGTGCTCCTGACCGAGGACATCATCAAATTTCTGCGGGCGATATTTGCGTGCGAAGACCGTGTAACTCACCCCGTGAGTTGAGCGACGCACCGCCTCCGCGACAACGGAAAAAACACCCGGCCCGGAATCACACCCGCCACGTCGAAGCCGTATCATCTTCCGGCCGCCGGACGGACGGTGTGCAAATATGCGCGCATCCTCCTTTCGCCATCCGGCCGGACCGGCGAATGAATTCGCAGCTTCCTTCGCGTTTCCGGCTACGGGCCGGCGATTTTTGCATCCGGAAGCGCCGCCTTCAGTGCATCAATGCTCTCCCGTGTCAGGCCCGTACAGCCCGTGAGGTCGACGTCCCTCAGCCCTTTGAACCCCGACAGCCCGGCCACGTTCCGCAGCCCCTTGCAGTCGCGCAGCCACAAGAACTCCAGCATGCGGAGATTCCTCACCGCCTCCAAATCCGCAAGCCTCTCGCAACCGCCGAATGAAATGCCCTCCAGTCGCGACTGCCCCGCGAGTGCGTCCACATTCGCAAGCTCCCTGCACCGCCCGAGAAACAAACGCTTTAACTTCGTCAAGCCATTGAGAGCTGATAAATCCCGAACAGCATCGGCATCCAGGACCTGCAACGCTACCGGATTGAGCCGCTGCACCAGCTCCCGATTTTCCTCAAACTCCCTGCCCGTCGGAATGCGTACATAGGTCACCGCACCGTTCCACGTCTTGCTTCGAAAAGCCGCCCGCCAGTCGTTCTTAACCTCATCAAAAATCTACACATGCGTCACTATCCACCCCAATTCCACCGCATGCCGAATCGCCAAACGTTGCGAGACCACGCGCCACACAGCCCACGCGAAAAGCAGGACAGTCGCGATAATCAACCAGCGGGCGAAATACCGGCGTCGGCTTGGTTTGGAAGTAGTCATCGGCGATTTCACGATACCCTATGCATTCGGTTTGTCTCCGGTCACCATAGAAAACAACCCGGCCCTGCCGCGCCTCAGCAAACTTCAGCGCTCGAGAGGAACAAATGGACCGCAGACTTCAGTCGCCGAACTCAAAGACGCGAAGCGCAAAGTGGTTCCCAGTGGCAGGTGACGAGAGTTTCCGCTCCTTGCGCCAAGGTCGGTAAATGAACTCGCCGCGCCCTTGCATATTCCGACTGCGATTCTGCGTTCCTTTTGTGCACCGTTTATACCGCTTTGATGTTCCTATAGGCAACCGACGGAAAAGTGAGGCCGTCGAGCCGTCGGAAGACCCCGTCGAGTGGTCGGAATAAGGCACCGAAGCGTCAGACAAAGGCGTCGAGTCCTCAGAAGCGGGCAAAAAGTCGTCGGGATTACCCGAGAAGCCGTCTGAAGAGGGCATAAAGTGGTCCGGGATAGGGAAAAAGTAGTCAGGAGAGGCCGTGAAGTCGTCGGACATGCCCGTCAAGTCGTCCGACATGCCCATCAAGTCGTCTGGGATGCCCATAAAGTCGAAAGATTTGCGGGGGACATAACTGACGCGGAGCACTTTACGAAGATAACAAAACTATCAGCGAGAAAAGTCGTATATCCTTCCGCCAGACCCTCAAGAGGAGTGAAACGGATGCGACCGACAGGGCTTCGACGCATAAAACGAGACTGTAAGGATACCTGTAGCTTCTCCAGGCGGGGTGCCGCGATGATTTGCACCACGCGCCGCAGGAAGCACAGGCGGCACAGTCCCTTGAAACATCGTGTGCCCCTTCGGGTGCGTCCGCATTTTTCCACCATGGCAGGATTTCATCAGGGCCGGCGCGCGCAACATGGAGCACCGGTGCGGGCGAGGAGTTTCCGCTTCCCACGCCAGCCGCTTCGTGGAAAACGAATGGGCGCATCGCATGACAGACCCGCTTCTTCACTCAAAAACACAGCCCGTATTTTCACGATGAACCGGCAACCGATGCATTGGTTTGGCTGGGTCTGCTGGCTCGGGGTCGTGATTTGGACATGCACGATCTTTTATCTCTCGTCGCTCGGCAGCCAGGATATCGAGGGCATGAACGTGTTTGATATGAACGACAAGCTGCTGCACTTCGCAGCGTTCTTTTCGGGTGTCCTGGCGCTCGTGCCCGCGCTGCGGCACACGTGGCGGTGGCCATGGAGAAAGTGCTGCATCGTCGCGATTGCATGTCTTTCGATCTACGGTGCACTCGACGAGGTGCATCAGAATTTCACTCCGAGCCGGAGCGCTCTCGATGTCTGGGACTGGCTTGCCGACACGCTCGGAGCCGCCGCCGGGGCGCCACTTGCCGCATTTGTTCATGCCTACATCTCACGAAAGACTGGAACAACTCCGCAGGGAAATTGAGGAGCACGACCGCCGCTATTACGTCGAGGCCCGCCCGACGATCAGCGATGCCGAATACGATGCGCTCTTTCGCGAGCTTCGCGAACTCGAGGCGGCGCATCCGGAATGGGTCACACTGGACTCGCCGACACAGCGCGTAGGAGGCAAGGCGACGGACGGCTTTGCGCAGGTCCGCCACGCCGTGCCGATGCTCTCGCTCGACAACCTGTTTGCAAAGGACGGGCTCGACGGCCTGAAAAAGTGGATCACGAGCGTGGAAAAACTGCTACCCGGCGAGGCGCTTGAATGGCTCGTGGAGCCGAAAGTGGACGGGCTCGCCGTGAGTCTTCGCTACGAGGACGGACGCCTGGCAACCGGAGCGACGCGGGGCGACGGCGAAACCGGCGACGACATTACCGAAAACCTCCGCACCATCCGGGCGATTCCACTTCATATCAGCGGCGCACCCGAAGTGCTCGAAGTGCGCGGCGAAGTCTATCTGCCGGTCGCAGCGTTCCGGAAGATGTGCGACGAAATGCGGGCCGCGGGCGAGGAGCCGTTTGCAAATCCACGCAATGCAGCCGCCGGCTCACTCAAACAACTCGACCCGGCGACCGTCGCCAAACGGCCGCTCGCCATCGTGCTATACAGCCCCGGCGAATGCTCGGCCGAGCTGCCCGCCACGCAGGCGGAGTTCCTCGCGTGGCTGGCCGCATTTGGTTTCCCGGTGCCACGCTTTCAGAGGCTCTGCAGTTCCGCCGAGGAAGTGTATGCCGCGATTCAGGAGCTCGACAGCGTGCGAGACCAGTTCGGATTTGAGACCGATGGCGCGGTGATCAAACTCAATCAAGTCGCGCTCCGCGAGAGGGCCGGCTACACATCCCGATTCCCGCGCTGGGCCAAGGCGTGGAAGTATCTCTCGGAGCAGGCCGAGACGCGGATTCACTCGATCACCGTGCAAGTCGGGCGCACCGGGAATCTCACACCCGTCGCGGAGCTGGAGCCGGTCTTCCTCCGCGGCAGCACAATCTCGCGAGCCACGCTGCACAACGAGGATGAGATCCGCCGCAAGGATATCCGCATCGGCGATACGGTGATCATCGAGAAGGCGGGCGAGGTCATTCCCGCCGTCGTGAAAGTCGTCCTCGAAAAGCGTCCCGCCGACGCCGCGCCTTTTGATTTCCTCGCGCACATCCACGGCAAATGTCCGGCCTGCGGGCACGCACCGCGGCGCGACCCGGAGTTTGCCGCATGGGTTTGTGAAAACCCGGCGTGCCCCGCGCAGAAAACGCGGCGCCTCGTGTATTTTGCGAAACGGAACGCACTCGATATCGAAGGCCTCGGCGGAACCGTCGCCGACGCGCTCATCGAACGCGGCCTCGTGGACGAACCGCTCGACCTTTACTCGCTCAAGCTTTCCACACTCGGCGCGCTGAACCTCGGCACCGACGAGGAGCCGCGAATGTTTGGCGAAAAGAACGCGGCAAAACTCCTCGAAGCCTGCCAGCGCGCACGCACGATGCCGCTGGCCCGATGGCTGCACGCTCTCGCCATCCCGGAGGTCGGCGAGGAAACCGCGCACGACCTCGCCAAATTCCACGATTCCCTCGAAGCCGTGGCCGATTCGCAATTGCTCCGCGATGTGGTTTCGCTCGACCGGATGCGAACCGAAATCGAAGTGGCAAGCCCGCGCTCAAAAGCAAACAAGGATCGAACGGAACTCGAAAAGCAGCAACTAGCGACGCTCCAGGCCGGCCTGATTGCCGAAGCCAGCGAAGTGGGCGCGCGCCTCATCGCATCCGGATTTGCGGCTCCGTCAAAACGGAGCGGCGCTTCGCCAATCGACGCCGTGGTCGCAGTGGGTCCGGTTGCAGCCGCAGCGACGCTCGATTGGTTCGCATCGGAAGCCGGCCGAAAAACTCTCGCACGGCTGGCCGAACTCGGTATCTCACCGAAGGGCGGAAACAAGGCCGCGGGCGATTCTCCGTTTGCCGGAAAGACGGTGGTGCTCACCGGTTCACTCGAACTCATGACCCGCAACGAAGCGCAGGAAAAGGTCCGCGCAGCCGGCGGCAACGTGAGCAGCAGCGTGAGCAAAAAGACGCACTTTGTAGTCGCCGGCCCGGGCGCAGGTTCAAAGCTCGAGGACGCGAAGAAACACAACGTTCCCGTGCTCACAGAGCAGGAGTTCCTCGCCATGCTCGGCGAATCGGCCGCACCGAAGAAGGAAGACGGTCTCCTGTTTTAATCCCGCCTGCTCTGGCAGTCGTGAGTTACTTCGCCGCGTCCGCCTTTGGCTGCTGCCTGGCGCGCGGTTTGATGTCCCACGCTGTGATCCATTTCTCGCCGGTGCGCTCGAAGCCCATCTTCACCATCCGCGCCTCCATGTCGGCGAGGTGCGCGGCTCCGTAGAAGATGCCGAGGTTCTTTTTTCCCGCAGCGAGTTGCTTCTCCAGAACGCCAAGCGCGACCTTGTTGCGCTCGGTCAGAATGACCGTCCCGCTGTCACCTTCGATTTTTTCGAGCAGTTTGTCCGCTCCCGCGAGACTCCGCGCCATCACGACTTTCAATCCACTCGAATCACCGAGCAACGCCAGCAAAAGCTGACCGCCCTTCGGCTCCATCGATTTATCCGTGCCGAGTTCAAGCTGCGCACGGACCGCTTTTTGATAGAGCGTGAAGAACGACTCGCCCTTGTCCTTCTGCATCTTCTGGAATTGCTCCATGCTCACGTCCGCATGCACGAAATTCGCCGTGCGATAGTCGATGCCGTCGGTTTGATACTGAAAGTTAAAGTAGCTCGAAAGGCTCGTCATCATCCCGCGCAGAAACTTGAAAGCCGGGTCGTTATCCTTCGCGGAAACCTCGTCCTTCTTTCCTTCCAGCTCCTCCTTGATGGACTGGCCATCGACGAGTTCGAACAGCAGCACCTCATACGTTTTGAAAAGCTCCGTGAGTTCCGCGTAGTAGGCCTTGTCCGCGATATGCACGGCTCCGATGAGGTCCACCTTCACATCGCCCTTCTTCATCGAGACCACGATGGTCTCCAGCTTGCCGGCCTTGTCGTCGCCCTGGTAGCGCACGTAATCGGACTTCGCCTCGTCCTTCGCAAACAGTGGCGAAGCGAAGATGCAGAAAGCGGATACTGCGGAGTAGAAGATCTTTCTCATGCAGTCCGTTTAAGCAGTCTCCGCGCCTCGTGGCCAGATTACATATCTGTACAGCTTTGCCTGTCGCCGCCGTGTGAGTATCCTGCTTCCATTTCTCATCCCGATGCAATTCGCCGCCGCAATCATCACCGCTTTGGCCATTCTGGTCGCGCCACTTTGCGCACAGTCTCCTGCGCCCGCACGGCGCTCGTCACCGCCAAGATTGCTGCTCGATACTCCGGACTCCTGGCGCGTGCAAAGCGGCACGTGGAAGCCCGCCGACGGCACCGTGACGGGCACTGCAGGCGAGACGCTTTCCGAATACGCCGCCGTGTCGGCGATGCCTTTGAAAGGCCGCTGGCTTTCGCTTCGTATGGAAATCTCCGGCGACTCCGCAAAGGCCGGGCTCTGGTTTGCGGGACTTCGCGATGATAAATCCGAACTCGTCCGCCTCACTCTCGACACGACCTCGGGCAACATCACTAATGGACGCGGGCGCACCATCGCAACGCTTCCGGCCGGCACGCTCGGAAAGCCTGTCGATCTTCTCCTGAACTTCTCCGCCAACGCAATGCGCCTCCGCGTGAACAACGAGCAGGTCGCCGAACTCGCCATCACTTACGATGAACCGCACATCACACCGAGCCTGTTTGTCGAACGCGGCACCACTGTATTCAGCACCATGGTTCTCGGCATTGATGAAGCCGCGCCGCTGACTGCACCAGCTGCGCCGCCGAAGGTCATCGCCAAACCCATTGCGACTCTCGGTCTCAGCGCAGACTTCACGCCGGAGAAAATGACCGCCATCAAGGACGGATGGCGCGACTACTTCGGGATGCAGTCCGTGAGTGCCGCCGGGCCATGGAAGACAGTCCGGCAATTCGATGGCCCTGCGACTTCATTGCCCTCGAAGGCCCCCGCTGGCGGACAGGTGCTGGCCGGTCCGTTCAATGGCACGCCCGTTGAGATGGATCTTTCGTGGTTTCGCGATCCATTAAGGCGCACGTCGCTCGGGCTGGATCGGAATCTGCCCGTCATTCTCGGCGCTGATTTGACGGCGATTTACGTCGCACCCTGGCGCAGCATGCTTGGCAAGTTGCAGCAGGATCAAATCTGGGCTCTGATGAAACTCGCTTACGGCTCCGATCCGAAAACAGAAAAGCGCCTGCTTTTTCAATGGGGCGACGACATTAACAGCCAGCGCCTCGGCACGGACACGGACGCAAGAACCATCAAGGCCACGCCGCGCAACGGACTCGGCTACGTTCGCAACTCGAATCAACCCGCCGACGCGGCATCATACGCGGAGAACTACTTTGCTCCGGCCGTTGAAGCGGTGCGGGCCGCATCCAGGAGCGTCTTCGGCGATGAGCGGAGCATTCCGGTTCTCATCGGCAGTTGTGCACGCGCAGGACTTGAGGCAAATCGCGATTGGTTCCGTTCGGTACTCGAACACACGATTGAAGGGGAACTCGCGCCGACGCTGAAAGGCAGGAAGGTTATCGACCTCGTGGACTACCTCACAGTGAACCACCCGTTTGCCGACGCGCCGGATACGAAGAGTCTGCAAGCGCTCTGGAACACCTACGGAAAGCGCGTCAAAGGTCTGTGGGTCACCGAGGAGTTTGGAAATATCGGACACAGTCCCGCGCAGGTGATCAACCGTGCGGCGCTATTCCTCGAATGGGTTTCCGCGAACGACCTCGATTCGCAGCAGACCCGTCTGATTTGGAATTTCGCGAGCCGGAACGCATTCAAGGACGACTCCACGGAACTCGCGCGCCGGCTTGCCGAGACGATGACGGAAAATCTCCGATTTGCGATGGATACAAAGGACTTCGGCACGCTGTATCGCGTCGCGTCGGGCGAGAACAAACTCCTGCTGCTCTACACGCCTACTTCCGAGCGAAAACAAATGCGCGCAACGAAAACCGGCGACATCTCCATTGAAGTCGGTGAAGACCGCGCGAAGGCCCCGTGGGTTGCCCGCTTCCTCGTAAATTCCTCCCGCCGCGCCGTCGACGAAGTAATCCCGATTCGGAAGGAAGGCACGCGCCTCGTGATCACGCCGAATACGATCGGCATTGGCTCGTGGGCAATTCTGATCGAGACACCGTGATGTAACCGCGATCCCACGCCTGCCAGAGCACGAACAGCAAGAACGCCACGCAACCGATGGCGATGATCTTGAATACCGTCATCGCAACGGTGACCGCGAGTATCAGCCCGAGAATGATTCCCACGGCTGCCAGCAAAACCTGCCTCGCGCCGTAAACCCTCACCAACTCCTCCAGTCGTTCCGTGGAAGGATTCCCCTTCCCGCTCGTCCTCACCTTGGCCGGACGTCCCGCTTCGGCGTGCGCCTTTTCCATCTCGTCTGCAGTTACAGCAATCCACGCTGTCATCGCGGCGAGCAGGATGACAAAAAACGCCTTCATCATAGCGCCTCGTAGAGTTTCGCAAGACGTCGCGCGTGCTCGTCGTAAGCGGATTCAAACAACGCAGTCGCCCGCTCCGCCCCGACCACGGCTCCAGCAGTGAGGACCTTTGGCGGATGCCCCGCCGCTGTGAGCCGCGCTGCGACCTCGGCTTTGATACAGTTCACGAGCGCGCATCCACCGAGCGTCGAACCCGGTGCCACCGGCGTATCGAGCCCCGGCACCCGGATCATCGCATCACCAACCGGCGCGCCGGTATCGAGCACGATATCCGCGAAATCCTGCAGCTTCTTCCCGTCGCGATGCCGCGACACGCTCCCCTCGCTGTGCGCCTTTGAAATGATTACCACCACGCGCACGCCGCGCCGCTGAAACTCCTCCGCCATTTCCACCGGCACCACATTGCAACCGCTCGACGAAACCACGAGCGCAGAATCCTGCTTCGACAGCGCGAAGTTTCGCAGGATGCGCTCCGCGAGCCCGCTCACGTTTTCCAGGAACATCGCCTGCCGCTGCCCATTCGCTCCGACGACCAGATTGTGAAACGTCAGCGACAGTTCCACGATTGGATTAAATCCCGGGAACGAGCCGTATCGCGGCCACATTTCCTCCACGAGGATGCGCGAGTGTCCGCTACCGAAAACATGCACCATCCGCCCCGCGAGAATCGTCTCTGCGAACATCGTCGCCGCCTGCTCGACGAGCGCGGACTGCCGTTCCACGGCATCAAGGATTTCGCGGGACCTGGCGATATATTCTGCGGCTGGTGTCATCCCCGCAGAGCAATCACGAACCCGGCCCGATTGTCCAACGCGGAAACGCACGCCGGCGAATCACGGACGCTCAACGGCACCTGTCCATCGGACCTTGCCTTTGGCACTCTTGTCGTCGGAGAGTTCCTCGCACTTGACCTGCTCGACGTGGAAATCCGCGAACAGCACATTGATGAAACCCCTGTCTAGGTGCGTGCCAAACGCACTACCGCTGCCACCGGGGAAAATGCGGCAGTTCTGGTCTGCGAAAGCGTCGTCCTGCCAACGAATCGGTGAGCCGGGCGACTTCACGACCGCAGGCGTAGCGAAGATGACATCCTCCTTGACGTCCGCCCACTCATCCGGAGCCCGATCAAAAAGGTATCCATTGATTCCGTAACTTATCGGAATTCTCGCATTCCCGTCGTTCCCCGCGAGCGGTCGCGAATCAGTCACCCTATCAAACGGCGAACGAAACACAGTCCAACCTGCGATATACTTCCCTTGCGTAACCAGCGGCCACGTCTCACTTCGGGTCGAAGCACTTGTGAACATTGCGCCCGTGTCAGCCATGTACTGCGCCGATGCTTTTCCCAACTGCGCGAGATTGTTCATGCAACTCTGAGCAAGCGCTGCTTTCCGGGGAAAAATCCTTACCGGCAGCGCGAACACTCCGAGAATCACAATCACGGTGACAACACAAATCAACTCAACTCTTGTGATGGCGGCGTCATTTCGCATGCCTTGACTGTAATCGAATCGTGCATTCACACACGTTGCGAACCCGTTAGACTCAACTAGCCTCCGGCTTTCCGGGCTCCACCTCGGTCCACTTCGCAACCAACTGCTCTCGCAAAGGCACTGTTTCACCAAAACAATGATTCGTGACATCGGCGTCCGCGAGCGAACCACGGCAGCGTTCGACGTCGGCATCGTTGAGACACGAGAAATAGTTCCAAAACTCGCTCCCCGCTTCATCCGAAAACTTCCTGCCCGAGAACCCAAACCTCGCGTAAAAAGGCGCGGATGCGTCCACGGTTGCCATACATGGAATCCACGTTGCGCCGCCATCGGTCGGCAAAAGCGATAGTCGCCCGAGCAGCATTACGGTTCCAAACCCCTTTCCATGATAAGACGGGTGCACCATTCTATAAGTCAGAGACACCAAGTCCGGCCTTTCACGAATTCTGGCAATTCCTCCGCAGCCGCGCACGATTCCATCCACTTCGCACACTACGAACAGCGTGCGCCCATCCCTCAGCTCCCCGCTAAACTCCTCAATATACTGCGCGCCTGTCGGGAAGCGTCCGGGCTCGTTCAGCCGGTAAATATCAACGCACGTATCAAAGTCTGCAGCGCAATACCTCCGAAGCCGGCATGCAGAGATCGGCGAAGTCCGCACCGGGATGCGAAAGCGACCGTCCTTCTCGAACGTCCATCCGCAGTTCGGGCATACATAATCTCCGCCTTCACGCCTCGCCAAAGTCCCGCACCGCCAACAGAGTGTCGGAGGTCTCCGCTTCGGCCAGTTCTCCCAGCACAATGCAAGAATACCAAACAGCGCCATGGCTGGAATGATCCACAGCTCTCTGATATTCTCAGCGCTCGCGAGGAGATACATCGGCCGGACTTCTCAACTCCGACCTTCGTCCTACTTCAGCCGTACGATACCGGTGCCCTTCTCGATTTTCCCGATGACCTTCCCGCCGATGATCTTCGTCACGGCTTTCACGTCCTTTTCGGCGACGACGACGCACATGCCGATGCCCATGTTGAAGACCTGGTACATCTCCGTGTGGTCCACTTTTCCGCCGCGCTCGATGTGCTGGAAAATCGCAGGCACCTTCCACGATGCCGTGTCGATGACTGCGTCCACGGTCTTCGGCAACACGCGCGGGAAATTATCCACAAGCCCGCCGCCGGTGATGTGCGCGAGTCCTTTCACCAAACCGTGCGGCACTTTCGCGAGCGCGGGCTGGTAGTTCTTGTGAACGCGCATCAACTCGTCGCCCACCGTTCCCGTCACGCCTTCGAGCTTGTCGGTCACCTTCAACTTCATGTCATCAAAGAGCACCTTGCGAGCGAGTGTGTAGCCGTTGGTGTGCAGTCCGTTTGAAGCGAGCCCGATCACCACGTCGCCCGCTTTAATCTTCGAGCCATCGATGCTCTTCGCCTTGTCCACTACGCCGATGATCGTCCCCACGAGATCGTATTCGCCGGGCGCATACATGCCGGGCATCTGCGCGGTCTCGCCGCCCACGATGGCGCACTTTGCGGCTTTGCAGGCTTTTGCAAAACCCTTCAGCAGCGCTTCGAAAACGACCGGCTCCAGCTTTGCCGCGCCGATGTAATCGAGAAAGAACAGCGGCTTCGCTCCGATGACCGCGATGTCGTTGATGCAATGATTCACGAGGCACTGCCCTACCGTGTCGTGCTTCCCGGTGGCAAACGCCAGCTTCAGCTTCGTGCCGACTCCGTCCACGGACGACACCAGCACCGGGTCCTTCATCCCTTTGAAATTCGGGCGGAACAGACCGCCGAATCCGCCGATCTTTCCGAGCACCTCGGGTCCGTGCGTGCCTTTGACGAGCGCCTGGATTCCGCTCTTCACGCGGTTGCCGAGGTCCACATCCACGCCTGCCGCCGCGTATGCCTTTTTCTTTTGCTGAGTTCCCTTGTTGGTGCCGTTTTTGGATTTCATCGAAGCATCCTTCTTCTTCGTTTCGACGCCGCGAGGCAATCCGCTTCTTCGTTTTCGCCCAAATCCCCTCCCAAACCCATACAGCAAAAAGCCGCGACCACTTTCGTAGTCGCGGCTCTTTGTGAAATCCTTCCCGTTTAGAACTTGTTCTTGCGGTAAGCGCCCATCGCCGGAGCGTCCGGGTTCACTTCCGGTCCGAAGTAACGGAGGATGACCATCGGCTCGGTGGAGCTGGTGTTCTCATACGTCACACCGGCTTTCGCGCCGTCTTCGGGGACGACGTACTCGTCGTCCGTGAGCTCGGTGAAGCGGATGAGCTTCGGCGAGTTGAGCGGCTGGTTGTTGATTTTGCCGATGCCCTGCACGCAGATGAGACCGTAGGCGCCGTTGTCTTTGATGGTGGCTTTGCAGCCTGGATCGACGGTGAGTTCCTTCGCGGTGAAGAGCTGCTCGCCGTCCACCTTTCCGTAAACGATCCAGCGGTCCACGAAGCCTTCCTTGCGGGTATCCGCGACGGGCACGGGTTCGAGGTAGTGGTTTTCTTTGAAGTTCGGATCGACGTTCTTTTCCCAGTCGAGCTGGTCTACGATGAAGTCGATGTCCTTGTGCTTCGACTTTGGCATGTCCTTCACGAGCAGCGCCCACGGCACTTCGCGGCCTTCCACGAGGTTTTGATACATGCCGAAAACGTCGCTGCCCCATTGTGGCTCGTAGGTGCAGAGCGAACCCGGCGCGTGGAGGATGCAAGGGTCGATGAGCCAGCCACTGCCGACTTTCAGGCGATATGCCTTGGAAAGATCGAGGATTCCGTTGTCGCCCTTGTTCCAGTTGGCGATGCAGTCGCGCACTTGCTGTTTCGTCGTGCCGGGCTCAAAGCCCATGAAGGTGTAGGGGAAATTGTTCCCGACGTTGTTGTGCTGCGGCGGGAAGTAGTAGGACTCGGGCTTGCCTTCCTGGGCGACGAGTTTCGCCTGCTTCGCGCTCTGGTGCATGTGGTGGGGAATCGGCCCCATGTTGTCGAAGAACTTCGAGTAAACCGGCCATTTCTTATACTTCTTCCAAATCTTTGAGCCGATGAGCGTCGCGCCGCAATCGGCGACCGCCTGCTGGAGCGTGAATTTTTCCTTTCCGACGACGACGTAGCTCAGACCTTCGTCCGGCGTGCGGTTGTCGTTCGCCGCGGGTGTCGTCGATGCGAACCAGCGTTCATCGATACCGCCGCGGTTCAAACCGAATGCGTAGAGATCATCGGGGTGCAGCTTGAGGCGCTTGCCGGGCTGGAGAAATGAGCGCGGCACCCAGCAAGGAGCGAGGCGCAGGAGGCCTCCGGTTGCTGAGAGTTCGGCTTCGACTTTGGACTTGGTGGAGCCTTTTACGGCCTTCAACTGAGTAGTGTGTGTCATGTGAGAAAAGAATGTTTCCGTGAACGCGGGCGTTGTGCCGATGCCCTCCGCCACGGTCAAGCGCTTCCGATGCCCCGGCCGTTTTCATCGCTAGACGCTCGGTCGAGAACGACGCTGCTTCAAAAGCAATCGCAGCCGTCCTCAACCAAAGATGCAGCCAGATACCGACGGCTGCAATAGCTTGAGCATTGCACGGGATTCGCGGCAGGGTGCGGGGTGATGCGGGATTTTGAAAAGATTGGGGCGCTTTTTGCGGAGAACTTCAGCAGGTTTGGGGAGATGGGGGCTTCGTTGAGTGTCTGGAAGGATGGGGCCGAGGTGGTGTCGCTGGCGGGCGGGTGGTGCGACCGGCAGGAGTCGAGGCCGTGGACGGCGGGGACGCCGGTGCTGGTGTGGAGCGCGACGAAGGGGCCGGCGGCGGCGTGTGTGTTGCATGCGATGCAGGAGCATGGGCTGAATTTGGAAACGCGGGTGGCGGAGGTGTGGCCGGAGTTTGCGGCGGGGGGAAAGGCGGAGGTGACGCTGGGGCAGGCGTTGTCGCATCAGGCCGGGGTGCCTGTGCTGGAGCGGGTGGCGTCGGTTTTTGATCATGCGGAGGTGGCGGCGTCGATCGCGTCGCAGGCGGTGCATTGGGAACGGGGCGCGGGGCACGGTTACGGGCCGCGGGTGTTTGGTTTTTTGCTGGATGAGCTGGTGCGGCGGATGGCGGGTGTGCCGCTGGGGGAATACTGGCGGCGGGTGTTTGGGGAGCCGCTGGGGCTGGAGTTTTGGATGGGGATTCCGGAGGAGGTGCAGGAGCGGGTGGCGTCGGTTTTTCCGGCGAAGTCTGCGCCGCCGAATGATCGGTTTTATACGGCGTTTGCGACGCCGGGGTCTTTTACGATCCGGGCGTTTGGGTCGCCGCAGGGGTTGCACGGGGTGGCGTCGCTGAACACGCGGGAGGCGCGGGCGGGGTCGTTTCCGGGGTTCGGGGGAATCGGGACGGCGCGGGGGCTGGGGAAGTTTTATGCGATGCTGGCGTGCGGCGGTGTGTGGGAGGGACGGCGGTTTTTTGAGCCGTGGGTGATGGACTGGATGACGACGACGCTGACGCAGGGCGAGGACCGGGTGTTGCTGATGGAGACGGCGTTTTCGGCGGGGTTCATGCGCGACCCGCAGGGTGCGGACGGGCGGAAGTTGCGCGCGCATTTCGGGCCGTCGGTGCTGGCGTTCGGGCATCCGGGCGCAGGCGGGAGTCTGGCATTTGCGGACCCGGAGAACGGTATGGGGTTTGCGTATGTGATGAATCAAATGGAGCCGGGGGTGCTGCCGGGGCCGAAGTCGCTGCGGCTGGTGGATGCGGTGTACGGCGGGTAGGTGCGATGGATTTTTGCGCACCCTTGCGCGATGCGCGGATGGCGTGCTATGCCTGCGGGCCTTGCGTTACCTCAAAGCATCCATCATCTGCGGCGTCATCGCCTTTCTCGTCTCGTCCGGGCTGTTCGGGCTGGGTGCATTCCGGGTGGCGGATGCGCGGCTCGCGGCGTTTGTCGGTGAATCGTCGCCGCCGGAAATCGGGAAGGCGTTCCAGTATTTCCTGATGCTCGTGGGGGCGTTCGGGATCGCGTGGACGACGATCGATATCAGCCGCTTTCCGCTGAAATGCGCGGTGGCTTTCGTGGCGGTGGCGGAGTGTCTCATCGCGGTGTGGGTCGCGGCGATGTTCGATGTGTATTTCAGCCCGTTTGCGACGATCACGGCGATGGTCGCGGCGTTTCTGTGCGGGTTGATTTACTCAAACACGGCGGCGGGACGGCGGAAGCAGGTGCTGCAGCAACTCATCGGCGAACGAGTTTCGCCGGCGACGTTCCCCGCGCTGCTGGATTGCGATGTGCCGCTGAAGTTTGAGGGCGAAGTGCGGGAGGCGACGGTGGTGATTTGCGAGGTTTTCAATCACGGCGAACTGATGCGCGAAATGCGCGTGGCGGACTATGTGGCGATGACGAATTCCTTTCTGCGGAACTCCGCGGATTTCCTCATCGCGCGGGGCGGCTACCTCGATGAGTGCGACGGTGAAAGCCTGCGCGTGGTCTTCGGCGCGCCGCTGCCGGATTCGACCCATGCGACCCGGGCGTGCAGCGCGGCGCTGGACCTCGCCGAGCACCTCGATGCGGTGAATCGCGAGTGCAAGGAAGTCTGGGGACACACGTTCGATTTCCGGATCGGGATCAATTCCGGCGAAATGGTCGTGGCCGCGTACGGGGCGCGGCAGCTCGGGACGTTCAGCGTGGCGGGTGAACCGGTGGAATTCGCGCGGCGGCTGTGCACGGCGAACACGATTTACGGCTCGCGCATCCTCATCGGCGCACCCGCTTACAATGCGGCGGAGGGCACGGTAGAGGTTCGACCGATGGAGATGATTCAACGTTCCTCGGACGGCATGCAAAAGGAGGAAGTTTACGAACTGCTCGGCCGCGCCGGCGCTTTGCGCGAGCCCGATCAGCTACGCCGCGATCATTTCTGGAAAGGAATTGTCCACTTTCGCAGCCACCAATTTCCCGAAGCGCTGGCTGAGTTTCAAAAGGCGATCGAAGCCGCCGGCCCGGACGGTCCGAGCCAGTTTTACATCGCGCGGATTGCGGACATTCACACCGGAAACGCCCCGCTCGACTGGGGCGGCCCGAAGCAATGAAGCAGACCAATTATCCACTGCCGATTCGCGTGCTCGTGGGAGAACTCAAACGCCTCCCGGGAATCGGTCCGCGCAGCGCAGAACGCATCGCGCTCTGGATGGTGCAAAGCCGCGATGCCCGTGCAGGTGACGTCGCCGCCGCGATCCAGACGGTGAACGAGCGCATCAATCCCTGCAAATGCTGCGGCTTTTTCACGGAGACCGAGCTGTGCGAGTTTTGCGCCGATACGAGCCGCGACGCTGCGATCCTTTGCGTGGTGGAGCAGCCGACAGACGTGCTTCCCCTGGAGCGCACCGGGCGATTCCGCGGACGTTACCACGCGATCGGCGGCCGCATTTCCCCGCTCGATCACATCGGTCCCGAGCATCTGCGAATTGGCGAATTGCTCAACCGCGTGCGCGACGAGAAGCCTCAGGAAATCATCCTCGCACTCGGCTCCGACGTGGAAGGCGAGGCCACGGCGAATTACATCGCGGTATTGCTGCGCGAGTTTGGAGTGGGCGTGACGCGACTCGCCCAGGGCCTGCCCGCAGGCGGTGGTCTGGAGCACGCGGATGAACTGACACTGAGCCGCGCGCTGTCGGGACGGACGAGGATTTAACCGCGCCTCCGGAGCCATTCCCCTTGCCCGCTCCGTAACCGACGCGCTACAACCCCCGCCGCTTTGACCACACCTGAAACACTCGTAGTAATCGCCGGAAACGGCACCTATCCGTTTGCGATGGTTCGCGGCGCCCGCAAGGCAGGCGTGAAGCGCGTGGTGGCGGTCGCATTTTCCGGCGAGACGAATGAGGCGCTGGCAAACGAGGTGGACGAGATCGCGTGGATTCGCGTCGGACAACTCGGGAAGATGCTCGCGTTTATTGAGAAGATCGGCGCTCAGCGCGGAGTGATGGCGGGGCAAATCGCGCCGAAGAATCTCTTCGACCTGCGCCCGGATTTCAAAACGCTCTTCCTGCTCGCAAAGCTCAAGCGCCGGAATGCTGAAACGATATTCGCAGCAATCGGCGAGGAGATGGAAAAGATCCGCTGTCCGCTCATCGATGCGACGACGTTCATGGACGAGCACATTTCCGGCGACGGCAATGTGGCCGGACCAAAAGTCAAGCCACGCACGGAGGATGACCTGCATTACGGATATCAAATTGCGAAGGAAGTAAGCCGCCTCGACATTGGACAAACCGTGCTCGTGAAAAACGGCACTGTGCTCGCGGTCGAGGGCTTCGAGGGGACAAACGAGTGCATCAAGCGCGGTGGCGCACTCGGGCGAGGCGACGCGGTGATGGTGAAGGTTTCGAAACCAGGGCAGGATTTACGTTTTGATGTTCCGGTGATTGGACCGGTGACGCTGGAATCGTGCGCGTCAGCGGGAGTCCGAGTAATCGGAATCGAAGCGGGCAAAACCATCATCCTCGAACGGGAACGCGTGAATGCACTCGCCGCGGAACTCAAAATATCGATCTTCGGACTCAAAGCATGACGGATTCAGCGCAGACAATACGCCTCGGTGTCGTGGGCACGGGAAGCATGGGAAAGAACCACGCACGAATCTTCAGCGAGATGCCGAACGCGAAGTTCACCGCGATTCTCGATTCGCGCGAGGAGACAGCGCGGGAAATGTCGGGCAAATACGGCGCGCAACCGTTCAGCGACCTCGGCAGCTTCGCCGACGCAGTGGACGCGGTAACGATCGCCACTCCGACGGTGACTCATTTTGAAATCGCGAAAGCGCTGTTGGAGCGCGGCAAACACGTACTCGTGGAGAAGCCATTTACCGAGACGCCGGAGCAGGCACGCGAGCTGTGCGCGATTGCGCAGGAACGGAAGCTGGTGCTTCAGGTTGGGCACATCGAGCGCTTCAACCCCGTCATGTCGGCACTCGAAGGCCGGCTCACCGCGCCGCGTTTTATCGAAGCGACCCGCCTTTCGCCGTATCCCGGGCGCAGTCTCGATGTGGGCGTGGTGCTCGATGTGATGATTCACGATTTGGAAATCATCCTTCACCTCGTCCGTTCCGCGTGGGTGCAAGTGGATGCCGTCGGCGTCGCCATTTTGAGCAAACGCGAGGACATCGCGAACGTGCGCATCCGCTTTGAGAACGGCTGCGTCGCGAACATCACCGCGAGCCGGATCAGTCAGGAGAAGGTGCGGAAAATCCGGGTCTTCCAACCAGACGCGTACCTCTCGCTCGATTACCAGAAGCAGGATGGCTACTTGCTGCGCGTCGCTCGCGAAGGCGAGAAGGAGAGCACTTTCATCGGCAAGCTGCTCGGCGTGGCGGCGGGAAGCACCATCGTAACTGAGTTCGCCGGGAAGCGAATCGTCCGTGAGCCCGTCCCGATCGAGAAGGACGAACCGCTGAAGCGCGAACTCGTGAGCTTCGTGGAGTGTGCGCGGGCCGGTGCGCAGCCAAAGGTCACCGGTTACCAAGCCACTGCCGCGCTCGAACTCGCGCTCGAGATCACACGCAAAATCGAGGACGCGCAGTCATGAGGATTTACGTCGTCGCCGGCGAAGCGAGTGGCGATTCGCGGGGCGTGGAATTGATGCGTTCCATCCGCGAACGTGCACCCGATGTCGAGTTTCTCGGCGCCGGTGGAAAGGCGATGCGGGAGTTCGCCGGGCCGCATATTTTCGACTGGGCGGATGAAGCCGTGGTCGGCCTTTGGGACGTCCTCAAAAAATACGGCTACTTCAAATCGCAGCTCAACCGGATGCTCGCAGAAATCGTGAAAGAGAAGCCCGACGCGCTCATCACGATCGACTACCCGGGCTTCAATCTCCGACTCGCGAAGGCCGCGAAGGCCGCGCTTCCGAAGCTGCGCTGCATCCAGTATATCTCGCCGCAGGTGTGGGCTTGGAAGCAGGACCGCATCCCAAAAATGGCGAAGTATCTCGACCTGATGCTGTGCCTCTTCCCCTTCGAAGTGCCGATGTATGAAGGCCTAGGGCTGAAGGCGATTTGCACGGGACATCCGTTGCTCGACACACTCGCCGAAGAAACAGCCAACGAAGTGCCCGAGCGGGACCCAAATCTCATCGCGCTTCTGCCGGGAAGTCGCAGCAAGGAAGTGCGCCGCATTTTTCCCGTGATGCTCGACGCCGCCGTACACCTCCGCAGTTCACGGCAGCGGATGCGTTTCACAGCAGCAGCCGCCAGTGAACCACTGCGTGAGCAAATGCTGGATATCATGCGTCGGCGCGGAAAGGACGACAGCTTTTGTCCGGTTACCGTCGGCAATGCGCACACTCTGATGCGGACCGCCGGCGCGGGAATGGTGTGCAGCGGAACTGCGACTCTCGAGGCGACGTATTTCCGGCTGCCAATGGTCATTTTGTATAAGACCGCTTGGCTCACCTACGCCGTCGGCAAACGCGTGGTAAAGATTCCGTTCATCGGCCTGCCAAACGTGCTCGCGAATGCGATGATCGCGCCCGAGTTCATTCAGGACGCTGCGGAACCGCACCACATCGCCAACGAACTGCTCCAGCTTTCCGAGCATCAGGGAACGCGTTCAATGCAGCAGGCAGCCTACGAAAAAGTGATCGCCAGCCTCGGCGATCGCGGAGCCGCAGATCGGGCCGCGACCGCAGTGCTCGAGTTGCTTCGCGGATAGGCTGCCTACGTCGTGCGGCAGGTAATAACCACCTTCCCTCGGTGTCCAGGCGCCATCACGGCCGCATGCGCAGCAGACGCTTCGGCGAGCGGGAAATCCGCACCGACCACCGGTGTGAGCGCGCCGCTTTCCAGACCGCCTTGGACCGCGGCGACCGCTTCCCGGATTTCCGCAGGCGTCGCGTTGAACAGCATCAGACCGCGGACATCGCATTCACGCTGCATAAAGATGCGTGGGCTCACTTCCACATTTCCCCGGGAACCCACGATGACGATGCACCCGCCGCGAGCAACGTGATTGAGATCGTTGGGAAGGTTCACGTTTGCGAGCATCTCAATGATCAGATCCACGCCGTGGCCGTGGGTCCATTCACGCAGCGGCTCAAGGTATCCCTCCTTCGTGTGATCGAGAACGTGCGCGGCTCCGTGGGCTTCCAGTTCAGCCCGACCAGCCGCTGTGCCACCGGTCGCAAAAACCCGCATTCCGGCCGCCCGCGCGAACTGGACCGCCGCGAGGCCGACGCCACCGGTCGCGCCGTGAATGAGCACGGTTTTCCCCGGCTTCCCGTTTCCACGCTGAAAGAGAGCGCGATAGGCAGTCGCGTATGCGACGCCAATGGACGCGCCCTGTTGAAAAGTAAGCCGGTCCGGAAGCCGGTGAACCTGCGACGGCGCGCAAAGCGTCATCTCCGCATAAGCCCCGCCAAGGTTGCCACTGAGCCAGACGCGATCCCCGACGTTCAGTGCGCAAGAACCTGTGCACTCGATTCCCCGAATGATGCCCGCCGCGTCCAGGCCGGGCGTGTATGGGAGGTCCGGCAGGCGCGCATAGACGCCGCTGCGGATGTACGTATCCACGGGATTCACACCCGCGGCCATGACTTCGACGAGGATTTGATCCATCGCCGGGACTGGATCGGGGACATCCGCAAGTTTCAACACTTCGGGCTCTCCAAACGAACTGACGCGAATTGCTTTCATGGCTGGTTACTTCTTGCGGAAAATAATGATGTGCTGCTGCGGAAGCTCCCTCCGCGTCTGGACGAATTCCATCTCCGGGTGGATTGCCATCTCTTTTTTCACCTGCGCCTCGCTCATTTTATGGACCTCCTTGATTGGCACATTCGGGTCCTCTGCGCGGTATTCCACGAAGACGATGCGTCCGCCCTTTTTCAGCCCGGCGATCATCTTTCGAATCATCTCGTACGGAAACTCGAACTCGTGATAGACGTCGATCATGATCATCAGGTCGCAACTCTCCGGTTCGAGCTTCGGATCGGCCTCGGCACCGAGAACGGACTTCACGTTTTTGATCTGTTTCAGCCGCAGTTTGCGCTGCATCAAATCGAGCATCTCCTGCTGGATGTCGACGCCGTAAACCACGCCGCCCGGCTCGATTTTCCGAGCCATCCGCTCGGCGAAATATCCGGTCCCGCAGCCGATGTCCGCTACATTTTCCCCGGGTTTGAGATTCAGAGCTTCCAGCAGCAGGTCGGTGCGCTCCTCCTGCTCCCGCTCGGGACGCTCCAGCCATCCCGCCGCCTGGTGCCCCATGACGTGCGCAATTTCGCGCCCCATGAAAAATTTTCCGATCCCGTTCCGGCCATGCACCTCACGCTTTTCGTAAAGCGGATCTGGCGGACGCGGAACTTCCTGCGCGACGGAGAAAGGGACAGCGACGAGAGCGAGTGCGGCGATGAATCGAACCATGCCTCTTTCAACACTGAAAACCGGCCCGTGGGTAGCGTAAAGTCCGCCAGGTCCGGCGGCGCAATACGTGCTTTCTTTCAGAACATTCAGTTGAACGTCTGCAACCTTGTGTTGTCTTCCTGACTTATGCTCCACCGCATCGCCGTCATTCTCATCATCGGTTTCTGGCTCGCCATGACGGGACTGCTCGTGGTCCGTGAGATGTATCCCGAAGCCACGCGGCTGAACGATATTCCCCTCGCCCACGTCGCACGCGTGATGTTCCAGCACGAGCAGTCGTCCGATTTGACCATTCGGGACAAGCAGCGCGAGGTCGGCTACTTCCACGTGCAGCCGCGCGTGAATAAGGAAACCGGCGGAAAGTACGTCGACTTTCACGGAAACCTGTCAGTGATGCTTCCGGGCGCCGGACGGCAGCGGATATCGTGGTCGGGATCCAATGAACTCGATTCCACGCTGAGCACGAGGATTCTGCGACTGACGCTCGCAACCCACGAACCGATGCAGGACCTAAATCTAACGGTGGATGTTCCGCGAAATATCGCTAACTACTCGCTCACCGCGCACAATATCGAACTCGAGAACGGCTCTTTCACCTTGGATAGAAAAGGCATGATCTCGCTGCTCGAACGCGCGGGACTGCCAGTGGGATTGTTCGAGAGCATCGTTTCCAAACAGGCTTCGATGCCGGCACCGGAGGTCACTGCCCGGCAGGCGACGGTCAAAATGAACGGCGAGCAGGTATCCACATTCCTCGTGACGGCTTCAGTCGGTGGCCAGACCATCCTTGAAGGCCACGTGACCCAACTCGGGCAGTTGGTCAAAGCGCACTCCGTCAATCTCGGATACAAGTTGATCCCCTACAATTCCAAGGAAACGGATTGAAGCACACATCCGGGCACAATCGCCTCCTTAACGCACTCCACTGGCATTTTTCGTGAAGCCGACTAATCGCTTGGCACATATCTCCCGATTGCTAAACTTGGCGCCCTATGAACATCACTAAACTCGTTCTCGCGGGCATCTTCGCCCTCGTCACCACCGCATCCTATGCAGAAACCTGCTGCGAAAAGGCGAAAGCCGCCGGCAAGGACTGCTCGCACCCCTGCTGCGTGAAGGCAAAGGCGGACGGCAAAGTCTGCGAGAAGTGCAACCCGCCGAAGGCGGAAGAGAAGAAGTAATCGTTCTTCAATAATCACGAACAGGCCGGCCTCTTCAAAGGGGCCGGCCTGTTTGTTTTTAAGCGCCTAGCGCGTGTTCATCCAGATCGTGCTGGCACCGTGACCGGGCGGAAAATCCGGCAGCGACGCCGAGCGGACGCATTCAACCGTGCGACGGTTCAGCTTTCCCGCGAAGCGCGCCATCCTCTCCAGCGCCGGCCAATCCAATTTGGTGCAGTTTGTCGAAAGCAATATCGCGCAACGCGGCGCAGCGACCTCAAGCGCAGCGTTGAGCAAATCCTCAAAATGCTGCTCGACCTGCCAGCGACGCCCCTTGTTTCCGCGGGAAAAAGTGGGCGGATCGAGGATGATGGCGTCAAATCGCTCGCCCCGTTTTGCAAGTCGGGGGATAAAATCGAGCACGTCGTCGGCAAAAAAGCGGTGCCCCTCGACAGGAAGTTGATTGAGGGAAAAGTTCTCGCGTCCGCGGTCGAGTGATTTTTTCGAAAGATCAACGCTCACCGTTTCGGCACCGGCCAGTGCCGCGACCACACTGAAGCTGCACGTGTAGGAGAACGTATTGAGCAATCGTTTCGGAGCGAGCGTCCGGACATGCGCGCGGTTGGCCCTTTGGTCGAGAAAAAGCCCGTGACTGTAACCAGCCTCGAAGTCGATCTCAAACCTGACCCCAGCCTCGGATATAACCGTCTGCAGCGGCAGCGTCGCGTCCCCGGAAATCAGCGCCGGCGAGACACGCTCGTCGTTCTTGATTGGCAAAAAACGCCCGAACAACCGCCCTGGACGCCAACCGCTCTCGATACACCATTGCTCGAATCCCGCGCTGAAGTCCGCGAGTGCCGCGTCGTTCTTGTACGAAATCATTGCATCGGAACCGAGGCGCTCGATCCATCCATCCGACCCTGACGCCACGCGATGCGCATTGGTGCCTGCTGCTTCAAAAGCGCGAAATTGAGGAACCTTGAGCCACGAGACAGGACGCGGAAAAGGACGGTTTGACTGGCGGTTCGCTAACTGTGGCTTCACGTGGAAAAGCCTCAGAACTGATTGCCACACGCCGGTAAATCAACTAGTTTCACGCCCCTTTCCTCAAAAAACGCCACATTTTTATGCGCCGCACAATTGCCATCGTCTGCCTGCTCGCCGGTCTCGCCACCGCGCCGCTCGTCCCAGTCCGCGCCCAGGATTCCGGTGCGCAGGGCCAGTTTGTCGAAGCATTCCTCATCGTTCGTAAAGGAGAGGACGACGAGAAGAACGGCAAACTTAAGGATGCGATGGTCAACTACCGCACCGCCGCAAACATGCTCACGCGAGTGAAGCAGACATGGCCAAACTGGCAGAAGGACATCGTAGAATTTCGGCTCAAGCGCACAATGGAGGCGATTGATCGTATCCAGGGCCAGATGGGCGTTGGCCCCGGCGGGGGCGGCGAAGTGCTTCCACCGATCGCACCCGCAACGGCACCCGCGGAAATTGGTCTTCCGCCCCTCGAACCAGTGGAAGGTGTCGCACTTCCTCCAATCGACAACAACCCGCCCGAGCCCCGCCAGCCCATTGGGAAGGGCACTAAGAAAACTGTGCCGCCCGTGAGTGCCGTTGGGGGACTCGATTTAATCCGCCAGCAAATTGCTGATCTTGAGAACCGCCTCCAGAGCACCCAGGAAGAACTCCGCGCAGAGAAGGCCAAAAGCCAGCAACTCACGCAGGAATTGGATAGCGCGATGACCGCGCGTAAGGCTGCTGAAACGGCTCAGAAAAAGGCGCAAGACCTCGCAGATCTATATCAGAAGAACGTTCTCGAAATCAAAAGCTCCGGAGACAAGAACTCCGCCCGGGTCAAGGAACTCGAGAGCCAGCTTGCCGACGCGAAGAAGCAGCGTGATTCCGCGCAGACCGAACTCGCTGCCGCGACCGAGCGAGAAGAGCAACTCACCTCCCGCGCGAAGGCACTCGCCGCACGCGCGCAGGAGGCAGCCGAACTCCCCGGCAAGATCAAGGGCCTTGAAGGTGTGATTGCCGCCGAGCGCAAGAAGAGTGAATCGCTCGCGGGACAGGTCACGACATTGACAAAGGAACGCGACGAGGCCCGCACCGAAATTGCGAAGCTGAAGGATCTGAACAAACAGACCGACAAGCTCATGGCGGATAACGCGAACCTGCTGAAGAAACTCGGTGATGCCGAGAAACAGATTCTCAATTTCAAGGCTGACTCGGTCGAGAAGGAGCAGGCCATCGCAGCGCTGCAAAAGCAGGTAACGGAGTCGCAGAAGGCGCTGCTCGTTTCGAACGAGACCAGTTCGAAGCTCACCACCGAAGTGAGCGAACTCCAAAAAAGGTCGGCGACTACTCGAAGCAAATCCAGCAATTCAAAGCGGAGAAAACGGCAAGCGCTGAAGAGCAGCGCAAGATGACCGAGGAAAACCGTCTGCTACAGGGAATCGTCATGCGCGTTTTGCAAGAGGATGCAAACCGCGCGCAGCGGAAAAAAATGATCCAGAAGGAAATGGATAAGCTCCAGATCGAATCGGACGTGCTTCTGAAGCAAATCGGCTTCCTCACACAGCCTGTCATCAAACTCAGCTCCGAGGAGCGCCGTTTGTTTAAGAAACCGGAACTGACCGTGCAGGATCCGAACACGCTCGTCGCAGTTCTGCCAAGCACCGCGCAAGAAGCCGCGCCAGCTGGAAATCCCGCAGCAACCGCGCCGGAGAATCCTGCTCCCGCCGCTGGAACGCCCGAGAAGACGAACGCTAACAATCCTCCGACGGAGCTTCCAAAACCGGAGATACCTGCAATTGCCAAACCGGCAACTCCGACTGAACCGAATAAGACCGAGATGGCAAAACTGACCAATCCGCCGCCATCGAAGATCGATGACCTCCCGAAGAAGGATCCCGTTGAAATCAAAACCGAGCCGGGAAAGACGGATTCCAAAACACCGGGAAGCTCACACGCAGTCGAGACGTCGGCGATTCCGAATCTTCCGGATGACGTCAAACCACTTGCGGAGCAGGCCAAAGCAGCCTTCGACCGCGAGAAATATCCGGACGCCGAGCGGCTCTACGACAAGGCTCTCCTACTCGTTCCGAACAATCTTTACCTGCTTTCAAATCGTGGCGTGGTTCAATTCCGTGCAGGAAAGTTGAAGCAGGCCGAGGACAGCCTCCGGAAGGCGCTCGCAATCGCTCCGGAGGACTCATTTTCATGGTGCACGCTCGGCATCGTTTACTACAGCCAGGAGAAATACGATGACGCCGTAAACGCGCTCACGAAGTCCCTCGCGATCAACTCCAAGAATGCCACGGCGCACAATTACCTCGGCATCACGGCAGCTCAGAAAGGCTGGATGGAGGCAGCGCAAAAGGAACTCGAAACCGCCTTGCAGCTCGACGCCAAATACGCGGACGCATGGTTCAATCTCGCCGTGGTCATGGCCACAAAAACGCCCGCCAACAAGCCCGAGGCAAAGAAGGCGTATGACAAGGCCGTCGAACTAGGTGCCGCTCCTGATGCCGCCATGGAGGCACTCGTCAAGTAGCGGATTCGGGACGCGAATTTGAAAAAGCTCCTCCTGCTGATCCTGCTCGCGTCCATCGGCGGTTTCATCTACTCGCCGTATAAATTGACCGAGGATTTTGCGACCGCGGTCGTAAATCGTGATTTAACGACGCTCGCAGCGGCGACTGACACCCCGAAGTTCCGCGAGGCATTTAAAGCCGGTATTCGTGGAATGCTGTCCGACACTCTGCGCCAGCATCAACCTTCGAACTACCCGCTGCAACGTGCGCGTTCCGAGTTGCTCGCCGCGATCGTTTTGCACGAAAAGCAAATCGACCTGCTCTTCACGGAGGAACAGACGGGACGAATGTTCGACCTCATTCATACAAAAGAAGTCCGCAGCTCCTATCACTTCACGAACAAGGGCTGGAGAGGTCCGCTCACGTTTGTGGCCGTGGACAACAACGACGGAACAAAGATGGTCTTCGAGTTTCAAGGACTCGCCGGATGGCGCCTTACCGGCTTCGACGTATCACGAAACGTTGCATCAACCCTCGTCGGTAACCTCCTGCGGAGCAGCAGCCGCTAGCCCGGATTCAATGCACGATGCCTGTTGCGTAAAGTGCGAGCAGCAACGCAGCGAGCGCGATCCGGTAAATTCCAAAACCCGTAAATGTGTGCGTACGCACGTACCCGAGCATCCATTTGACCGCAAGGATTGAGGAAATCGCGGCAACTACGCAGGCAACAACGAGCGGTCCCCACAAAACCGGTTCCGGGTGGTTGACTAAATGCAGCGTCTTCAGCGCGCCCGCGGCAAGAAGCGTGGGCACACCGAGCAGAAATGAAAACTCCGTCGCAGGCCCGCGTCCGAGTCCGAGCATCAAAGCCGCGAGAATTGTCACGCCCGAGCGCGAAGTTCCTGGAAACGCGACGGCGCAAAGTTGCGCCGCACCGATCAAAAGCGCGAGCTTCCAGCTGATTTCAGTTACTTCCGGACGACCGCGAATCCATCGCTCCACCATAACAAAAAGCACGCCACCCACCGCCAGCGCCGCGGCGATGGGTGCCACCGATTCCGGAAGCTCGAGCCCCGCCTTCTTCAGCGCGAGACCGCCAATTGCAGTAATTCCAAAGGCTGCGGCGAGCTTCAGGAAATAGTCCCGATAGGCCGGCTCACGCCAGCGTTTCAGCGTGGCCAAGCGGTCCTTGAAAAGCGGCAGCGCGGCGAGCACCGCTCCGCATTGGACGATTGCGTTAAAGAACTCGCCATTGAAAAACGCACCACCTTCGACTCGCTCCACACCAAGGAGGTGCTCCACAATCAAAAGGTGCCCGGTTGAGGAGACCGGTATGAACTCCGTGAGACCTTCGACAAGGCCCAGAACAATTGCGATAAGCCAAGTAGACATCTGCGGGTCGCTTAAACCGCCCGTTCACCGTGTTCTTCCGTGCGGATGCGAATCGCGTCCTCAACGTGGAAAACGAATATCTTTCCGTCACCAATCTTGCCGGTCTTCGCGGTGTTGATGATTGTGCGAACGACTTCGTCAGCGCGGTCATCGGCAACGACGATCTCGAACTTCGCCTTCGGCAGAAAATCCACCGTGTATTCCGAGCC
>SXWH01000020.1 GCA_005791535.1 Verrucomicrobiaceae bacterium
GGAAACGCGACGATCGGGACAAACTTCGGGACGGGGGTATTAAACGTCAACAACGGCGGAGTCTTCGCGAGCACGACCGGAACGACGGAAGTCGGCGCACTCGGTACAGTCTCAATCAACGGAGGCACATTCACTGCGAACGGCGACCTCAATATCAACGGCGGACAATTGACGTTGGACGGCGCGGGTACCCTGTCGCTCGCATCCGGGAAGTTCCTAAACGTGCAGGGCGGGGGCGACGTGAATATCACCGGTCCTTTTAGCCAGACGGTGCAATCGAATCTCTACATGAACGGCGCCGGCTCAACGTTCGCGACTACCGGTGACATCAATTGGAATGGCGAGACCGGCCTGCTTGCATCCGGTCTGTCGGTGCTCAATGGCTCGACGCTCGCGAGTGGAGGCGCGCTCAACCTTGGCACAAATACAACGCTTCCGGTTTCGCTACAAATTGTCGGCGTTGGTGCGACGGTCAGCACCTCGGCAACGTCCACCAGTGAATGGAATGCGAATGTCTCGATGTTTTCATCTTCCAGCGCGGTGATCGGCCACCTCCGGCTTGCCGACCGTTCTTCCGGCACGCCGACAAACGGCTCGATGAGTCTCCAGAATTTCGCCACGGCCTCGCTGGGCAATCTGTCCGTTTCCACTCAATCCAGCGCCGCTAACAATGGAACGATCACCGTCTCCGGGGCTGGAAGTCAAATCACGCAGACCGGCTCTTCAACCCTGACGCTTGGAGCGTTTTCCGGCAGCGGTACTGCGGTTTTGAATCTCAACAACGGTGGCGCGTTCACAACGGGAACCGGCTCGGTGGCATTCCGCTCTACCAGTACCGTGAACATCAACGGAGGAGCCCTCACGGTAAACGGACTGCTGGAAAATTCCTTCGGCGGATGGATGTCGGGTATCGGAGATTTCAACTTCAATTCCGGTACGCTGAATCTGAACGGTGGAAACACCCTGCGGGTTGGAGAGCAGGGTCTGCTTGGAGCCGATCTCACGCTCGCGGCGAATCGTGCACTGAACGTCGGCGGGAGCGTTGTCGTGGATCCCTTCCACACGCTGATTCTGGATGGTGGGAGGCTTTCCGCCGGCCTGATTGGGAACGAGGGAACGCTGGACTTTCGGAGAGGCACGCTCGCGATCACGGGCGGCGGGGGATTCACCATCGGCTCCGGGGCTCTGGATGCGCTCGGCGCGAACGTGACCCTTGGTGTTGGTTCAACATTACAGGTGACAAATACACTGACAGTCGCGAGCGGTGCCCAATTAGCCACCGATGGCGGCAGCGTGAGTGTCGGCGCTTTGAGCAACAGCGGCTTCGTTGAGCATGGGAGCGGTTCGCTATCCGTGAGCGGGCTCGCGACAAACGCCGCCGGCGCTGACTTCTTTCTCGGCAGGGCCCTGACGGCAACCGGGGGCTTTACGAATCAATCGGGAGCGCGACTTACCCTGCAGGGTGGCACGGGCCGTATCAACGGTGGCGCGCTGGCGAACTCCGGTATGGTCACGGGGGATGGGATTATTGCCGTGAGCACTACAAACAGCGGGACCTGCGTGGTCCGCGCGGAACTCGGAAAAACCCTGAGTTTCACAGGCGCAAGCAACACGAACTCTGGCAGCTTTAACATGCAAGGTGGCACGCTGGAGTTTTCCAATACGCTCGCCAACGGCGCGACCGGCTTTATCAGCGGGCGCGGCGCGCTCAATACGACCGGGCTGACGAACAATGGCGTGATGGCCTTTAGCGGGGGTGTAACCGACATTCGCGGCGATGTCACCAATGCGAGCGGTGCGCGAATCGTGACCAGCGGTGCCGGCAGCACGACGACGTTTTTCGATGACGTCGTGCACAACGGCACGGAGATATACACCGGCGCCGGCGCGAGCACGGTGTTCTTTGGAAGCCAGAGCGGAGCGGGCGCATTCACGGGCACGGGCACGGTGTACTACAATGGCGACCTGCGGCCTGGAAATTCACCGGCGACCGTCAACTACGGCGGCAATGTGGTTCTCGCTCCGGGCACGGAACTCACGCTGGAAATCGGCGGTGTGAGCGAAGGCACGCAGTATGACAGTCTGCAAGTTGCGAACGCGCTGACGGTGGACGGCATTCTCACGCTGATGCTGATCAACGGCTTCGCGCCGACATTGGGCAACGTCTTCGACCTGATCGATGCCGCGAGCATCAACGGCACGTTTGACGCAGTGAATCTGCCGACGCTCGCCCAGTATCTGGCCTGGAGTACGAGCAACCTGTACACGACGGGGGAGGTCAGTGTGAACAGCACGCTGACGCCGATCCAGCAATGGCGGCTGCAGAACTTTAGCGATCCATCAAACGCCGGAGACGGCGCGGACAACAACGACTTCGACAAGGACGGTATTGCGAACTTGATGGAATATGCGCTGGGGATGGATCCGCGCATCCCGTCGGCGGCCGGGTTGCCGACGCTCGGCGTTGTTACCGTCGGAGCAAACCAGCACGCCGCGCTTACCGTCGTGCGTCCGCTGGGAGCGACCGACGTGAACTACCGCTTCGAAGTCACGGCCGATCTTTTGGGCTTTGACGCCGGAAGCGTGTATGGCCCGGTCGGCGACGTGCCATCAAACGCGTTCACGACCGAGGTTTCGCGGACAAACAATGGCAGCGTGGAAACGATTGTAGTCCGCGACAACACCCCATTGAGCGGCAGCGCGAAACGCTTCCTTCGCCTGAAGGTCACCAATCCCGCGCCGTAGGCACGCCTTGTAGGAATCGCGGGCTGTTGATGCTACTTGCCTGGCGCGTCTTTGGACGCGGGGACCGTCGTCGGAGCTTGCAGTGCCCGGGCTGGATCGAACCAATCGTAAAGACGCTTTTTTGCGCCGGATTCGTCGTCCTTTTTCACTGGCTCACCGGTCACGCGTCCGAGCCATACACTGCCATACGAAGCGATGCCGCGGAGGCCCACCGCGATTGCGGCGGAGTCGGGTAGCTTCAATACTTCCTTCGCCGCGAGTTGAGCATTCATCCAAACGATGTCGCCCAGGACCTGTTTTGTATCAGCATCCTTGTAGTGGCGCAGATCAGGAACATGGACGAGGAAGGCAGCACCTTCCTTTGTGAGCTGGCAGTAGACGAGGAATGTGCCGCCGCTCAGGCCTTTCATTTTGCTCCCGCCGGTGAACATGAGCGGCGCCAGGCGGGTGCAGCCTTTCGAGCAGGTATCGGCGGCATTGATTGCTTCCGGAGTGTTTCCCCATGCGGTCCCGTTTTTGTTGGAATCCACCAAGTCGTTTGCTTCTTCGAAAGCGGAAAATCCCGGGTATGTCGCCATGTCCTTCTTTCGTTGGGCGTCCGCGCTCTAGGCCATGTATCCGGCGACGGGAATGGCGAGCGCATAGATGAAGGTGAAGGCTTTTGCAGGGATAAAATAAAGCGCATGACCCGAGTTGCCACCGCGGTAGAGAAACTTGCACAAGAGCCAGTTGAAGATGCATGCCGCAAGTGCGCCGCCCGCCGACGGAAGTGCAGTGGCGAGAGCCGGATCCAGGTTCATGCCCTGAACGTAGGGTTTGAGAACGACCGCTGCAAAGATGCCGATTGCCGCTGGAAGGATTACGAGAAGGCCGCCGCCGCGCCAGATTATCATAGGGAATGTGGTGAGAGGGCGACAACGTCCCGTTCCACCGCGGTAGTGGCAAGTCTCATTTTTTCGAACGCACCCGGGATTTCACGCGATGGTCGCGTGGAGCGCCGTGGGACTCCGTTTAAAGCGGATCCTGCGTGGCTTTTTTCACCGCGAGGAGGCGTCCCTTTTTTCGGCCCTGCCAGATGAGGTTGTCCGCGACGATGGCGGCGCTGACTCGGATGGGGACTCCGGCGGTGTGCAGTTTGCTCGCGGCCCACATGTTGCAGGTCTTGGGAAGGTAGTAGGTTTCCTCGCCGCTGAAAAACCGGCTTGTGGGGACTTTGCCGGGACCGATGACGAGCGGCTGTCCTTTCGGGTCGCGCTTGAATGAGCGATCGATGGATTTGCGGAGCCGCTGCAGGCCCTGTTCGGTGACTTCAAACTCAATGATCTCGCTATTTGGGAAAGCCTGCACGAGCGAGGTGTCGGCGGGGATGACGTGGAGCGCGCTGGAAGTGGGAAGGAAGGTGGCGCGGAGGCGGCGAACGAAGCTGTCCATCTGCCGCCACATGTAGAAATCCGCACCGCCCCAGCCGATGACGAGATACTGCGACTTCGGAGCGAAGGCCTGGAGTTCCTTTGTGGCGTCCTTCGTGCGAATCGCCACGGAAGTGTGCCAGCCATTGCTGACGAGCCAGACCTTTGCCGGTGCGTTCCGTGCGGCGCGGCGCTGGCGGTATTCCTCGCGCTTTTGCGTGGTGCAGCCTCCGGCTAGCAGGGATGCGATGGCAAGCAGGCAGTAGAGGTAGCGGTGGAAAGTCATGGAGCGCGTTCTTTAATCAATGCGGCCGGTCTGTTCAAGGGGTGCTCGGATTCTTTTCCGTGAATTCTTGTTCAAATGGAACCCGGTATCTGGAATCTACGTCCGCATGACGCGCAACATCCTCGCCGCTTTAGTCACCGCTCCAGTCCTCGCTCTCGCACAAAACGACGGTCTCCCGCCGGCCCGGGAGATTCCGCCGCTTCCGCCGGCGGATTCGGTAAAGACGATCCAGCTCCCTGACGGCTACCGCCTCGAACTCGTGCTCAGCGAGCCGGACATCCGCGAGCCGATGGCGATGAACTTCGACGGCAACGGCCGCATTTATCTCATCGAAATGCGGACGTACATGCAGGACATCGACGGCACGGATGAACTGACGCCGAAGTCCCGCGTGTCGCGCCACGAGTCGAGCAAGGGCGACGGCGTCTTCGATAAACACACGGCGTTTGCGGATGGCCTGCTCATTCCGCGCATGGTGCAGCCTCTGCAAAACGAGGTGCTCATCGGCGAGACAAACACGAACGACATCTTCGCGTGGTCCGACAAGGACGGCGACGGCATCGCGGAAACGAAGCGCCCGTTTTACGAGGGCGGCCCGCGTGGTGGAAACATGGAGCACCAGCCCAGCGGACTGCTCTGGGCGATGGATAACTGGCTTTACACGACCTACAACGCCTACCGCCTCCGCTGGACGCCCGATGGCAAAACGCTGAAGGAGCCGACCGCGCCAAACGGCGGGCAGTGGGGCCTCGCGCAGGATGATTGGGGCAAGCCGTGGTTTTCGCAGGGCGGCGGCGAGAAGGGCGTGTGGAATTTCCAGACGCACGTCGCCTACGGGGCAATCAATGTGAAGGAGCAGTGGGCCGATGACTGGATGACCGTGTGGCCCGCAATCGGTCTCGCCGATGTGCAGGGCGGAAAGGGGCGTTTCCGCCCGGATGACTGGACGCTGAATCATTTCACCGCGACGTGCGGTCACGAGATTTACCGCGGCGACAAACTGCCGGAACTCGCGGGCAACGTGTTCGTTCCCGAGCCGGTCGGTCGGCTCATCCGTCGCGGAATCGTGGAGGTAAAGGACGGCATCACCACGCTCACCAACCCGCATGGAAAGGGAGAGTTCATCCGCAGCACCGACGCGCACTTCCGCCCCGTGGACATGAAGACGGGACCGGACGGCTGCCTCTACATCGTGGACGCCTATCGCGGCATCATTCAGGAAGGAAACTGGACGCGCCCCGGCTCATTCCTCCGCCCGATGATCCAGCGCTACGGCCTTGATAAGAACATCGGTCGTGGTCGCGTGTGGCGGCTCGTGCACAAGGATCACAAACCCGGACCGCAGCCACGCATGCTCGATGAAAAGAGCTCCGAACTCGTGGCACATCTCGCGCACCCGAATGGCTGGTGGCGCGACACTGCGCAGAAGCTGCTCGTTGTCCGGCAGGATAAGAGCGTCGTCCCGGCGCTCGCGAAAATGGCTCGCGAAAACAGCAACCCACTCGCCCGTGCTCACGCCATGTGGACGCTCGAAGGCCTCGGCGCGCTCGATGCCGCGCTCGCCCGCGAGAAGCTCGCAGACAGCAGCCCGCGCGTTCGCGAGAACGCCCTCCGCGCCACGGAGACGCTCGTCAAGGCCGGCGACAAATCGCTCGCGCCCGACCTGCTCGCGCTCGCGAAGGATGCGGATCCAAACGTCGTCATCCAGGCCATCGGCACGGCGAAGGCGCTGAATCTTCCCGACTGGCAGAAGCTCGCGACCGACACGCTTGCGACGACGAAGAGCACGGGCGTGAAGGCGATTGGTGAGCAGATGATCAAAGTGGAGAAGCCGCAGCTCGATGGATTCAGCCCGGCGGAAATCGCGCGGCTGAAAAAAGGCGAGGGCATTTACAAGGAACTGTGCTTTGCCTGCCACGGCATGGACGGAAAGGGAACGCCCATCGCCGGACAGCCGGCTGGCGTCACGCTCGCACCGCCGCTCGCCGGTTCGCGCACGGTGACCGGGCACCCCGATGGCGCGCTCATGGTCATCCTCCACGGCATCGGTGGTCCGCTCAACGGCAAGACCTACGAATCGCAAATGATGCCCATGGGCACGAACGACGATGCGTGGATCGCGGCAATCGCGAGCTACCTGCGCGTGAGTTTCGGAAATCGCGCGAGCCTCATCACGGTTGAAGACGCAGCCCGCGTCCGCGCGGCTTACAAGGACCGCACGCAGCCGTGGACCGAAAAGGAACTGCGCGCGATGCTGCCCGAGCCGCTTAAAAACCGGAAGGACTGGAAACTCACCGCCAGCAACAAGCCCGACGGATGCGACGCCACCGTGGACAACAAAGCCGAAACCCGCTGGGACACAGGCGTCTCTCAAACCCCGGGCCAGTGGTTCCAAATCGAGCTTCCCGCCGAAGCCAATGTCGCCGGTCTTCGCCTCGATTGCGCAAAATCCGGCAACGACTACCCGCGCGGCTACAAAGTCGAGGTCAGCGCCGACGGCACTAAATGGACGCCGGTCGCGAATGGAAAAGGCATCAGCCCCATCACCGAAATCGTCTTCCCGGCCTCGAAGGCAAAGTTCGTAAAAATCACCCAAACCGGCGCCGTGAACGGCAAGTTCTGGAGCATCCACGAGCTCGCGGTGCTGGCGAAGAAGTAGCGGCGAAGGTGCGCAGGAGCGGCGAAATTCCTGTCGCCGGCAGCGTCGTTTCTCCGAAACCTGGTGGAGCGAGATAGTAGCCTTTGAAATCTCCCGACCCGCGTGAACTGTCGGCGACAGGAATGTCGCCGCTCCGATTCTGGCGCGGCGCGGCGCGACAACGATGCGGCTCTAGATGCGACTTACGCTTTTTCCTGCTCGATGCGCGGGAAGAGAGGCGTCGGTTTGCCGAGCTGATGACCGTCCGGCAATTCGCCCCAGACCGCATCGCCAAGGCGGAAGCGCGACTCCTTGCCCTGCTCGTCCATCTTCCAGTTGAGCTGATCGAAGATGCCATGCGCCGACTTCGGCAGCACGGGCGAGATGAGGATGGCGATGATGCGGAGGGATTCGGCGAGGTGGTAGAGAACGGCGTCGAGCTTTTCCTTCGCCACCTGCGCATCTTCGCCACCAGATTTTTCGATTTTAGCCAATGTCCACGGAGCCGCGACTTCCACCAAACTATTGGAATTGTTCGCGATTCTTTCGAGAGCAAAGCCGATTTGATGTGCGGCATCGCAGTCGGATGATTCTTCAACATCCGCAGCTGCATTGACAGCCGCTCTAATCAGTGTGCTCAAGCCGTCCGGAGCTTGGCCGACCGGAATTATTGGCTCTTGTGAGAGTTTTGCTAACTTCCCCTCCCGATACTTCGCCGCCATGTTCAGCGTACGGTTGAGCAGGTTGCCCAGCGAGTTTGCGAGGTCCACGTTGTATTTCTGGATGAGTCGCTCTTCGCTGAAATCGGCATCGCGGCCGGTGGTGATGTCGCTCATCAAATAGTAGCGCACGGCTTCTGCGCCGTATTTGTCGGCGAGGGCGTCGGGGTCCACGATGTTGCCGAGGCTTTTGCTCATCTTCGCTCCGGCGATGTTCCACCAGCCGTGCACGAGCAGCGTGGGCATTTCGGCGTCGGTGAAGCCGAGCGCTTTGAGCATGATGAGCCAGTAAACGCCGTGCGCGGGGATGAGGATGTCTTTGCCGATGACGTGGACGGGCGGCCACCATTTCGCAAACTCCGTCTGCCCGCCGCCGTCGCGTTCCGCGTAGAGAGGGTCGTGGCCGGGGGCGTAGGTGATGTAGTTTACGAGCGCGTCGAACCACACATACGTGACGAAGCCCGCGCCGAAGGATTCCGGAAACGGGATGCCCCATTTGAGTCGCGACGCCGGCCGGGAGATGCACAGGTCGCCTTCGAGTTTCTCCACGGCATTGCGCAGCTCCGCGACGCGGAAATCGGGCACGACGATTGGATTTCCCGCAGCGGAGCGTGCGTCGATGAGATCGAGCAGCCATTGCTTTGGGTCGAAGCCGAGGTCTTCGTGCGCGGTGAGACGGAAGTAGAAGTTTTCCTCCTCGCGCTCTTCAACCGGCTGCCACTCGGGGCCGAATTCGCCGTCTGCGCCGCGCTCTTTGTCGGTGAGGAATTGCTCCTGCCGCACGCTGTAAAATCCGCGCTGCGTCTTTTTATAAATCCAGCGGCTGCGGTCGGTGCCGGGCACCTTGTCATCCCAAAGAAGCTGGAGATTCGCGCGCACGCATTCCTTGTGCTTCGCCTCGGTCGTCGCGGCCCAGCCCTCGGGCTTCTCTTTGTCGAAGCCTGTGTATTCCACGCCGAGTTTCTTCCAAAGCGCCACAAACTTCGCCGTGATTCCATCGACATAAGCCTGTGGCTCGATGCCTGCCTTCTCCGCGGACTGCTGCACTTTCTGGCCGTGTTGATCCACGCCGGTGAGGTAGAAGACTTCGTCGCCCTTCAGCCGGTGGTAGCGTGCGAGGACATCCGCGAGCACCTTCTCGTAGGCGTGGCCGATGTGCGGCGCGCCGTTGGTGTAATCAATCGCGGTGGTGATGAAGAAGGGCTTGGACATAGTGCTGACGATGCCGGACAGCGTGCCCGCCTTTCAACACTCAACTGTCGCGCTGCGGCGCGCGCGCTACTTTTTTGCCGCGGCGGGGGATTGCGAAGCGGCGTCGACGAGTCGGCGGATGAGGTCGTCCCACGTGAGCCGACCGACCGGGCCCGTCGCATCGCGAACCACCGCGACGGTCGTGCGTGCGGCGCGGAGTTTTGTGAGGACGCTATAGGCGGGTTCCTTTGTGCCAACCATCACCACGCGGCGCGTGTAGGCGCTTACGTTGACGTCGCGCCGTCCCGCGAGCAGCACCTCGAACGCGCTCACCACGCCGATAATTTGTCCGCCTTCATTCGCCACGAGCCAGCGGTCCTGATGCTTCTTCGCGCTGCGGCGAAGAAGTTCGGATACGGGTGTTTCGGTTGTGAGCGTCCGGTTCGGGTCGAGCGGAATCATCACGTCGCCCGCGGTTTCGCCGCGGAAATCGACGACGTTGGAAATCAAATCGCCCTCGGCCTTTGAAATTGCGCCCGACTTCTCGCCTTCCTCGGCGAAGTATTTGAAATCCTCGCGCGCAAGATAGAGCCGCTGGTGCATTCCTGCTTCGCTTCCACCGAACAGACGCTGAATGGCTTCGCCGACGAAATGGAGCGGCGAGAGAAGCATCGTCGCAATGCGAAGCGGCTCCGCAAGCGCGGCGAGTGCGCGATACGGGAACCGGCGGAAGAGCGATTTCGGAATCAGCTCCAGCCCCACGAGGAAAACCACGAGGTAAAGGCCAAGTCCCATCCAGTAACCCTGATGCCCGAAGCGCGCGACGAGCTCGCGGGTTATCAAAACAAGCGCGCAGATGTTCGCGAAGTTCGTGACAAGCAGCACCGTGACAAGCAGCCGGTCAGGACGCGCGATGAGCCGTTCGAGTTTGAGCGCGGCGGGGTCGCGTTTTTTCGCTTCGTGCGCGAGGCGAACGCGATTCACGGAAAAGATGCCCGCCTCGATCCCGCTGAAAACAAAAGAAACGAGCAGGCACGTGACGATGATTGCGGTGATCATTCCGCCACCTCCTTGCTCGCGGAGATTTGAAGCTCCTCGATGCGCTTCCGAGAGACTTTGCGAATGGTCACCTTGATTCCCGCGAGCGAGATTTCTTCGCCCTGTCGCGGGAGCTGACCGAGGTGGTGGAAGATGAGCCCGCCGATCGTATCCACGCCCTCCTCCGCGAATTCGACGCCGAGCTCCTCGGTGATGTCCTCAAGTCTCGCATTACCGTTCGCGATCAAGATACCGTCGCCGATGCAGTCGAGGTAAAGCTTCGCATCCGAGTTGGGAACGGCATCGCTGATGATCTCCTCGACGAGGTCGGACATCGTGATGATTCCCTCCACGCCGCCGTGCTCGTCCACGACGATGGCGGCATTTTGCGGATGTCTGAGGAAGTTGTTCAGCAGCGTGATGGCCTTCATCGTGTCCGGGATGAACGACGGCACATCGAGGCGCTCGGTGTAGGGCACGGACGGGTCGCGCAGAAAAGCCGCGACATCCAGAACGCCCTCGATGTCGTCCGGAGTCTCGCCATAGACGGGAGCGCGATGAAAGCGTTGTTTGCGCAGCGCGGCGATGGCTTCGTCGTTCGTGAGGTCGTCCGGGAGCGCGAACATATCCACGCGCGGAGTCATGCAATCGTGCGCGGTTTTGTCGCCGAGCTTGATGATTTCGGAAATCATCTCGCTTTCCGTCTCATGCAGTGCGCCCTGTTCGGAGCTGAGCTCGACGAGCGTGTCGATTTCCTCCTCGGAAATATGACGCTGCTTTTTCAAAGCCGCGGGCAAAACCGTTTCCGCTACGCGTTCCGCGAGGTTCTGAAGCTGCCGGGCGAGGGGATCGAGCACCGGCGTGAGCGTGGAAAACACCGGGACGCCGAGTCGCGCGACGCGGACCGGGACCGAAAGGGCGAGCAGCTTTGGCAGCAGGTCGCAGACGAAGACAATCAACGCGAGAAGAAGAAGGGCGAGCGCCCACGACGGCAGATCGAAGTGGCTCTGTGATTCGATGAGCGCGAGCGCGCCGACCAGCAACGGTGCATTCACCACTGCATCTGCAAGCAGGATGCTGCTCAGCAGGCGGCGCGGGTTTTCGAGCATGGCTGCGAGTCTAGAGCCAAAACGGCTGCCGCCTTCCTTCAGCGCCTCAAGTTGCGGCGGAGTGATTGCAAAAAGCGCCGTCTCCACGGCGGAGATAAATGCCGAAGCAACGGCAAGAACGACAAGGACGGTGAGTAGCAAGGTCTCCGGAGTCATCGCAGCGGAGGAAACCCCGCGCCATGATGGTGACGCCCGACGGGTTTAATGATTGTGTTCTTAGATGGCCCGAGGCCGCGCTTGTCTTGCACTTCGCGGGGGAGGATAGTCGCATCCGGATTTCCGGCGATGAAAAAAAGCGAACGCATAGGAGCTCTCGTGTCGGGTCTTGCCGGCGATGGAGCGGAGCACGACCCGTGTTACACGGGGTGGTTTCGCTGTTTCAATGAGGGCATGTATTACGAGGCCCATGATGTTCTTGAGCATTTGTGGCTCCGGACGCGGGACGAAAATCACCTCTTTTTCAAGGGCCTCATCCAGCTTGCCGGTGCCTTTGTGCATTTGCAAAAGCAGCACCTCCGTCCGTGGCACGCAAAGGATGGTCGACGGCTTCGTCCTGCGGCGCGGCTGCTGGCGCTGGCGTTGGCGAATCTATCGCCATACCGTCCGAGGCACATGGCTCTGGACGTCGCCGCGGTTTGCGCGTTCGCCGGGGAATGGCTCGGCGCGGTGGAGCGGGGGAACTTTGCCGAGAATCCGTGGCGTCCCGATGCGCTGCCGGAGATTTTGCTGACGCATGGAAGTTGACGTGGCCGTGATTGGCGCTGGCGGCGCCGGGTTGATGTGTGCTGCGACGGCGGGCTTCCGCGGACGCAGGGTCGTCGTGCTGGAGCACAACGATCGTGTTGGAAAGAAGATCGCAATCAGCGGCGGCGGCCGATGCAATTTTACCAATCTCGGTGCGACTGCGGCGAACTACCTTTCGGAGCGTCCGGACTTCTGCAAATCGGCGCTCGCACGCTACACGCCGCGGCATTTCATCGCGCTCGTCGAGCAGTATGGAATCGCCTACCACGAGAAAAAGCTCGGGCAGCAGTTTTGCGACGGGAGTTCGCGGGAAATCATCGAGATGCTGGTCGCGGAGTGTCGCGAGGCGGGAGTGGAGATTCTTTGCAATGCGCGGGTTTCCGGCGTCGAAAAGACGGATCGTTTTGTGATTCAGACGTCAGCCGGCGAGGTGCGCGCGCAATCGCTGGTCGTGGCCACCGGCGGCCTTTCCTTCCCGAAGCTTGGGGCGACCGATTTGGGGCATCGTATCGCGAAGCAGTTCGGTCATCGCGTTACACCGCTGCGTCCCGCTCTCGTTCCGCTTACGTTTCCGGCTTCGATGCAGGCGCTGCATGAGCTGAGCGGACTGTCGCTGCCGGTGGTGGCGCGCTGCGGCGGCGTGGCTTTTGAAGAGGCGTTGCTGTTTACCCATCGGGGCATCAGCGGCCCGGCAACTCTGCAGATTTCCAGCTACTGGCGCGAGGGTGAGACGGTGCTGGTGGACTTTCTCACCGACCCCGCCTGCGAGCGCGCGCTGCTTGCTGCGCGCACGACGGGCCGTGAGCTTCCCGGTCTGCTGGCGGAGTGGATGCCCCGGCGGTTTGTGGATGCATGGTGCGCGGCGCACGCGCCGAAAAAGCCGCTCGTGCACTACACGAAGCAGGAGTTTGAGCGCACGGTGGCGCTGCTCCGCGCGTGGCCGTTTCCGGCTGCCGGGACGGAGGGTTATCCGAAGGCCGAGGTGACGCTCGGCGGCGTGGATACGGCCGGGCTTTCATCGAAGACCATGGAATCGCGCACGGTGCCCGGGCTTTATTTCATCGGCGAGGTCGTCGAC
>SXWH01000184.1 GCA_005791535.1 Verrucomicrobiaceae bacterium
CTGCATCGCGTGTATTCCAAGGCGCTCGCAGCGTGTGAATCGCTGCTGTAGAGGCGGCGGGCGCTACGGTGCCGAATCGCTTTGAATCGTCGGCAAAAACTGCGGCGTGCGATCGGGAAATGTCGGCGCGAAGATCGACGCCCGAAAGTAAATTACGGAGCGTTCTCCGCCCATGTTGCGTATTTGGAAATCGTCGCGGAAATACACGTCGGTGAGCATCGATTCGACCTCCGCCGCCATGTCCGCAGGCGCGAGGATGAAATCGAGATTCCAATCCTCCGGCGTCGCAAGGTTTCCATTCGCATCAAGACCGTACCAACCGATGCGCTTGAAATCGCCGAGCAACCACGGCAGCGGGAATTGTTCACCGCAAACGACCGCGCCGGAGACGTTGCGATACTTGGAATCGAGCTCGGCGAGTGCGTAAAGCGGCGTTGTGACCTTGTTGATATCATCCAGCGCCTGCACGTACGCGTAAGGCTCCGGATACGGCGACACATCGCCGGGCGGCGCGTAATTGCGGAAATTGAGGTGCCATGATTTGGCGGCCATGAGCAAAAGAACCGCGCTTGCGCAGAACGTCGCGAGTCTGCGACCGATGTATTTTTCCGATGCGACCACGCCGATTCCGAACATCAGATGTAGCGGCCAGCCCCACGACATCGTCAGCCACGGAGTCTTGTATTTCACGATGGTGTATCCGCAAACGCCGGCGAGGGTGATGAGCGCGAGGAAGCGGGTTTCGCGGCGTGTGCCCGGCAGCAGAGCCGCAAGCGCCGCCACCAGTCCGAGCAGCATGGTCCAGTCGTAGCGGATGAGCATTTCAAGATAATATGTCACCGGCTTGTCCTGCACATCTTCGGCAACGCCGCGGCCCACCCAACTGCTCCACGTCGTACACAATCCCTCGACGCCTTTCCAGTTCTGGAATGTCCCGCTGTAGAAAAAGACGACCAGCGCAGCGCATCCGCAAACCACGCGGAAAAGATCGCGTCGCGTCCAAGTTCCGGGAGTGCGCGTTGCGGAGTGGGTCGGCGAGATTTTGCCGAGAATCAAAAGGGCGGGAATCGTGAGCACGATGGCGAACACGTGAATCGCATACGTTTCCTTGCAGAGAATCATCCCGGCCAGACCGAGTCCTGCGGTCCAAAGATCGCGCACGGTTCCGCCGCGGCAAAGTGCAAGGGTACCCCACACCATCATCATATTGAAAAGCATGGCGCCGGTTTCGTGCGCACACTGGCGGCCGAAATAAACCATGGTCGCTGAAGTCGCGGTCGCGAGCGCGGCCCAACGCGCGGCCCGGTCCTTGAAGAAATCACGGAAGCCGAGCATCACGCCCACGGCGAGGATGCTCATCATCACGACCGGAAATCGCATCGCAAATATGCTGCGCCCGAAGAACCGCTGCGACATCCACGAGAGGTAAAAAGGAAGGGGCCCGTGATAATTGGTCGGATCGTAAGCGTAGAAGCCTTTCGTGGAAATCTCCTCGGCCATGAACGCTACAACGCCCTCATCGTGGTGTGGCGGTTTGAGTTCAATCCACAGAAAGCGAAATAGTGCCGCGATAATCAGAACCGAAAGAGTGGCCCAATCCCGCGTGCGTGCGGATTTTTGCTGCGGAGACTCTGCGACGGGCGACCCCGCGGAATCTTCGCGATTGGTCGGGCTGTGAGTCATCGCGTTTGGAATGTGGATGCCCGGTTTTAGCAGTTCCGATGCCCCGGTGCGAGTGTTCGGGATTGTATTCCGCCGCGGGACTCCGGCTAATGCGGCATGTTTCCATTGTGCCGCACGGAATTTCCGAAGGACGAACTCGAACTGAAATCCGCCATCGGCGCGGGGCTCGGTCCGCTCGGCCTGGATGCATCGCGCGTCACCGTGGACGGGGCGCTGCCTGCGCTGGCGGAATTGCGCTGCGATGTGTCGGGGTCGGAGTTCCGGAAAGAGCATCGCTTCGCCGTCGCGACGGGCGCGGTGAGCCCGGGCTTCTTCGCGCGGAAAGTGTCGGTGCTTTGCGAAAACGGACGCTTCTCCGGCGCAGGATTCTCGGCTTCGCTGCGCATGGACGATGCCGTGTTTGGCTACGGTCGCGATGCCGTTGGCGGCGCGGTGCTAATGCTGGAGCGTTGCGGAAGTGCGGTTCTCGATGTTTCTGTGCACAGATCGGGACTGGAGCGAATGCTTTTCGACCTCGCCGCCGCTGCCGCAGAGGAACAGGGCGCGGAGATGAAAGGGATGAGCCTGCATTGGGAACAGCAAAACCCGCAGGCGGTCACCTTTCGCATCGAGGCGCGCGCGAAAGCGATGTTTGTCGAGACGCGCGTATCTGCGACCGGTCGGGTGGCGATTGACGACGCGATGCAGATCACGATTTCCGGATTAACCGTCTCGGGCGAGGGCATGATGGGAAATCTCGCGGCGACGATGCTGCGCAAGGAGATCCCGAAATACGAAGGCCGTTCGTTTTCGCTCGGCGGAATACTGCCGGGTGGCTTGCGGTTGAAATCGATCGCGCTCCGGTGTGAACCCGAGGCGCTATCTGTTCACGCTACTGCGTAGGCAGTTCGTCGCGCTTCACCCAGCCGAGCTGCATCAGCACATCGACGAAGTTTGCGCGCTTTTGCTCGGGCCAGATGAACTCCGCGCTGCGAATCCACTCGGCGGATTTCTCGGCTGCCTTTTCCGCCGCCGCGGTGTCGTTCCGCTCGCGGGCTTTTTGTTGCGCGTGGAAGAAGAACGCGGCGTGCGCGTATTGGTAGGCGGGAGTTTCCGATGGAAACGGGATCTTTTTGAGCCACGTGTCGGCGTTCAGCAGGTCGCCTTCAAGAAGGTACGTGAGGAAAATGCGGTACATCAGCAACTCGTCCTTGGGTTGCAGTGCCAGAAGCTTTTCCCAAAGCCCGCGGGATTCGGCATACTTGCCCTGATAAAACGGAATCTCACAAAGATTGAACTTCGCCGGAAAAAACTCCGGGTCGATTCTCAGAGCTTCCACGCAGGCCTTTATGCCCTCCTCCCACTGCCGCTGTTCGATTGCCACCGCCCCGCGAATATTGAGTGACCACGGCGTCGCGGGCATGATTGCGTCGGCCTTGTCGACGGTCGCAAGCGCACCCTTGAAGTCACGTGTGTGAAAGCTACTCATCGCCTGGCCAAGCAATGCCCTGTAGCGTTGCGGGTAGGTTGATGCGTCCGATGGATTCTTTTTCAGCGCGGCATTTCCTCCGGGGACGAGCGGCTCGGATTTCGGTACGGCTTTCCCGCCTCCGGGAGTGAGAGGGAGCCTCTCAGGAGTTGCTGGTTTTTCGATGGGCTTCGAAGGCGCCACGGGTTCGGTGACCGGCAGGCTGGGTTGCGCAGGCGGCGTCTGACCGCATGCTACGGCTGCGCATATAATGAGAATGGAGAGGCTGCAGATCGGACGATTCATGGAGAATAAGGGAGTTGGTTTTTCGGTTTTCGCAACGCGCAATCATCAATCCGCTGCAGGGATTTCGCCGCGGCGATAGGCTTCGATGGTTTTTGTCAGGCTGCTTTTCAGCGCCTCGTCGGAGGCGGCCTTGATCGCATCTTCCTGGAGTTTAATCGCATCCTCCTTTTTTCCCGCGAGGAACATGGCGCGTGCGAGCGTATCCATCACGGCCGGCTTCGATTTCTCTGTGGATGTTTCCACGCCGCGCCGCGCGATTTTCTCGGCGATTTCGAGGTCGGGGTTCTTCACATCCTTCGAGGTGATAAGTTCCCATGCGACCTGATTCAGCAATGCTCCGTCGACATCCGCGGCGGACGCGATTTTGCGGGCGGACTCGTTTGCTGCGTCGCCGTCCTTTTTGCCGACAGCGATTTTGAAGCGCATCGCTTCGGCGAATACCTTCTTCGATGCAGGAAGCGCCTCCAGGAACTCCGCCACGGCCTTCTGCGCGGTATCCCAGTCCTTCTCGTTGATTGCGCGGGCTGTCCGCGAGCCGTGGCGCATCATTGCATCACGTAGCTTGTCGTTGTCTTCCGCGGAGGCCTTCGCCTTTACGAGGTCGAACTTCCCATCGACGATCTCGCCGACCATTTGAGCGGTGAGTTGAGCCGGGTGGCCGATCCATGCGATCGTGCCCGTTTTATCTACGACGAATGCCGACGGGATTCCCTTTTGCCCCGCGGCCTGCATCCACTTCGTGGCCATCGCGCCTGCATTCGGGTCCTCGCCATCGACGGCGTCGAGTGCGATCCGGTAAGTCATTTTGTCGCCCATTTCCTTGATGAATGGCGCCACCTTGTCGGTCTCGCGTTCCCAGCAATTCTGACCGATCACAACCACGCCTTTGTCGGCGAATTTTGTGTGCAGCTCGTTCAAGTGCGGGATGGTCGCGCGGCACGGTCCGCACCATGTGGCCCAGAACTCCACGATGTACACTTTACCCTTCTCGAAGCTCTTTACCGGTTCGCCCTGAACCCATTTTCCGGTCTGCAGTTCCGGTGCCGGAGATCCGACTTTCAGCGCACCCGGTTCCGTTGGGTCCGGTTTAACGGCAGGCTTCTCGACCAGCGCGGCCTCGCCCGGCTTGTAGTCCCGGAGCGCCTTCCCAATTTCCATCATTCCGCGGGCCGGCGATGCATCGTGCAAAGTGATGAGCGTTGCGCCTCCGAAACGATCCACCTTCACCGGCTTTTTCTTTTCGTCCTTCTTTCCGTCCTCGGGTTCGACGGTCGGAGCGGGACGCGGACCTTCGCTCAACGGTTGAATTGTCGAAACGTGGCCGATGACATTTCCCGCCTGATCGAGCACGGCTGCTCCGCTCGAGCCGGGCGCCCAGTCGGTGCTGACGTTGACGCGGAGATTCTTCCAGCGGCCTTCGGTGCCTTCCTTTCCCGGGGCTCCGCGCCAGTAGAAGCGATTGACGATTCCCTCGCTGAAGTAGCCGGACTGCCCGAGCGGTGCGCTGTAGCAATACGCCGCGTCGCCGGGGGAGACGTTGTCGTTAAATGGAAGCGGCGAAAGCTTCGCACCGCTCACGCGAAGGATTGCGCCGTCGAGCGTCTGGCTTTTCGCGAGAATCGCCGTCACCGGAAGCACCTCGCCGGTGTGATCCACGGCGATGAGATACCCTTCGCGCATGTCTGCTCCGGGCTCTACGCAGTGATGGCAGGTGGCGATGGCATCTTCAGCGACGGCGTAGGCTCCAGCTAGATTGACGTGCCATTTGTCGCAGCGCGTGCAGAGATAAAACCAGCCAAGTTGAAGGTGCCCCTCACGCGCCGTGCGTGCGATTTCCC
>SXWH01000185.1 GCA_005791535.1 Verrucomicrobiaceae bacterium
ACGCCAGCGCCGCCAGAAACAGCACGGGAATCGCCAGCGGCAGCCACGCCCAGTGCAGCGTGAGCGCGCCAGCCCAGCCAAAGCACAGCAGCACGCCGCAAACGATAATCGCGTATGTTGTCGCGAGCGTGGCGGACCACAAAAGCTCGCCCCAGATGACATGTTCCAGCCGCACCTGGGTGGTGAGCTGACCCTCCCACGATTTTTGAAAATGCATGCGCATGTACGCCGACCACAGCGACTGGAAAAACGACGTCATGAACACTGTGTACGCCAGAATGCCCGGCGCGAGATACGGCAGGTAACTGATGTCCGCGCCCGCCCACTTCAACGCGCCAATCTGCTGTCCGAGCCCGACGCCGAATGCCAGCAGCATGATGAGCGGTTCGCAGACCGGCGGCAGCGCGGCGGTGTGCCAGTTGCGAAGATGCACGCGCAGATGTCGCGAAACGACCGCACGGCTCTGCCATTCCAGCGCGGGAAGAAAATCTGCAAACCTCATGGCCGTGCCTCCTTTTCCAAAGCGAGGAACAAATCATCCAGCGTCGGTGGGCGCACTTCGTACCGCAGCGCGGGAAATGCCGCGACGAATCCGGCGAGTCCGGCGGCATCCATGGCGATGTGCCATTCGTCGAGCACCGGGCTGGGCGTCAGGTTCCGGGCGCGCATCCATTCCTGCACCGATGCGGCGTCGGGCACTTCCTGCGAAACAATCACGACATGCTCGCCCACGAGGTCGCCGAGAAGCGTGCGCGTCGTTCCTTCTGCGCGCACGGAGCCAGATTGCAGTAGCACCACCCGGTCGGAAAGCCGCTCGGCTTCGTCCATATAGTGCGTCGTGAGCACGACCGCCATGCCGCTTGCACGCAGCTTCGACACGAGTTCCCACACCGCGCGCCGCGCCTGAGGGTCGAGTCCCGTGGTGGGTTCGTCGAGAAAGACGACCTTCGGATTGTGCACCACGGCGCGCGCGATCATCAGCCGACGCTTGTATCCGCCGGAGAGCGTGTCGGGCTTGCTGTCCGCATACTCCGCGAGTCCGAATTGATCGAGCAGCGCCTTGATACGCTCCGCGAGGTCCGGAATGCCGGGCCGGTAATATCGCGCGGTCTGTTCGAGATTTCCGCGCACCGTGAAATCGGTGTCAAATGTATCGTCCTGCGTGCAGACGCCCAGCGCCCGCCGCGCCGCGTCGCCCGCGGTTTGCAGGTCATGACCGGCAATGGCCACGCTCCCGGCGTCTGGACGCAAGAAGCCGTAGCACATCCGCAGCGTCGTCGTTTTCCCAGCGCCGTTGGGACCGAGCAGGCCGACGACCTCGGCGGCGGCGCATGTCAGGCTCACGTCATTCACGACGCGTTTTCCGCCGAGAGATTTTTGCAGGCCGCTGACCTTCAGCAATGGTGGTTCGTTGGAAGCAGGCACGATGATTTCAGTGCAGTTTCTCCCCGCGCTTCAGCATCGCAAGCAGTTGTTCAAAGCGCCGCGCCCGCGTCTCGGGTTTCTTCGCGGTCGTGAGCCGGTAGTAAATGGCGTAGCGGTTCGCCTTGTTGAGCGTCGCGAGGAACGCCTTCGCTTTCGCATCCTTCCCGACCGCTGCGAGAAAATCCGCGGGAATCTCCGCGCTGGAGGAGGAATGATACGCCTGTTCCCAGCGGCCATCCGCTTTCGCGGCATTCACGGCGGCCTGGCCTGCGGGCTGCATCCGGCCTTCGTTGGTCAGGCGTTCGATGTGCCCGATGTTGACCTTCGACCACACACTGCGCGCGCCGCGTTTGGTGAACTTCTGCAGCCAGTATTGGTCGTCGAATTTCTTCACCTGCCCATCGATCCATCCGTAGCAAAGCGCCTCATCGAGCGCCTCGGCGTAGGTGATGCTCGCGATGCCGCTGGCCTTCTTCGCGAGCTTCATCCAGATGCCCGGATGTGCCGCATGATTCGTCTTCAGCCACCGGCGAAACGCCGCCGCGCTGGCAAAGGGGATGATCGGTTTTTCCGCTGTGGGCATGGATGCCGGACCGGCCTACTGATTAATCTCCGGCTCCGCGAGTTGCGCGAGCTGGATGAGGCCTTCCTGCCAGCCGAGGTGGCACATCTCGGCGGGGATCACGTCGGGAATGCCTTCCTGCGTCACGCGCAGTTCGGTGCCGCAAAGGACTTCCCGCAGTTCGATCGTGCACGTCATCGTGCCCGGCAGATTCGGGTCGTCGAACACGTCGGTGTACCGGATGCGTTCGTTGGGCGTGATCTCCAGATATTCTCCGCCGAAGCTGTGGCTCTGGCCGTTCGTGTGGTTGGTGAACGCCATGCGAAACTTCCCGCCGGCGCGGAAGTCGAGATCGTGCACGGTGCACGTGAAGCCGAAAGGTGGCAGCCATTTTGCGAGCGCGGCGGCATTGGCAAATGCGTTGAACAGCCGGACCGGCGGGCAGCGGAAGACGCGGTGGAGTGTGATGGTGTGCGGCATGGTGGCGTTCAGGTCTGAGCGTGCTGCTTCACCTCCGCCATCGGGCGGCACAGGTCGGCGATGGGGCGCACTTCGATGGTCGCGCCGTGTTCGAGAATGGGACACGCCTGCGCGATGCGGACCGCCTCGGCCTCATCCGCCACGGCGAGCAGGAAATATCCGGCGATGGATTCCTTCGATTCTGCGAAGACGCCGTCCGTGACCTGCCGGCCCTGGCTGCCGGAGACGATCTTGCCCTCCTCCACGAGCGGCTGCGCGCCTTTGAGAATGCCCTTTTGCGAGAGCCCCTCCACCCAGCCGTAAAAGTCGGTCATGATCTTCTGAAGCTCCGCGGGCGACATGCCGTGGTTCCAGTGCGTGCCCCGGATGAGGAGCAGATGCTCGCCGGTGGTTTGTTGCGGGTTGTTGCTCATGATTGCGGTGTTTCGTTCGTGGTGCGGTAGGCCGAGCCGCGTGTCGATTCCAGCGGACGGATTTCATACAGGATTCCGTGTTTTACCACAGGGCTCTGCGCCGCGAGGGCCGCCGCGGCTTCGAGGCTATCGGCGACGATGATCCAATATCCGCCGATGACCTCCTTGCCCTCGGCGAAAGGTCCGTCGTTGCGGATGCCGTCGCGCGACACGATCGCGCCATCCATCGTGAGCCGCGAGCCCGGCTTGAACGTCCCGGCGGCCACGTTCGCATCATACCATGCGTAAAACCGTTCGATGTCCGCCTCGATGTCGGCCTTGGATGCGTTCACGTCCCATTTGCCGCGCGAGAGCAGGAGGAAATCGGAGTTCATGTGTGTGCTCATACGTCAGTCCTGTGAACCGGAGCAGCCCGCGCCGGAGGTCACCATGGCGGTAAACCGGCGCTGCATTTCCTCGGCGGAGACCTCCTCGATTTTGTGCTGCACCATCCACAGATGCCCGAAGGGATCGCGAAGCGCCGCGCTGCGAAATCCGTAAAATGCATCCGTCGGCGGCCTTTCGATGATGGCGCCCGCGGCGTGTGCGCGTTCCACCGAGGCATCGGTGTTTTCCACCATGAGACACAGCCGCACCGCCGAGCCCGCGAGGGTTTCCGGCGATTTGTTGCCCCACTGGAGGTTTTCGTCGGAGAGCATGATGTGGCTGCCGTTCAGCAAAATCTCGGCGTGCACGATGGCACCCGAGCCCGGGTTGGTGAGACGGTAGAGCTCGGTCGCTCCAAACGCCGCCGTGTAAAACGCGATGGCCTTCTCCGCACCTTTCACGGTGAGGTAGGGGCTCATGGGTGGATAGGATGCTGGTGTGTTCATGTTATCGGAATGGTTGCTGTTACTTGATTGGCGTCGTCACGATCTTCTCCAAATCCGCGAGGCCCTTCTCAAACTCCGGACCGCACATCTTTTCGCAATCCATGAAAAGGCTCATGACCTTGCCCATGAAGTTGTTCGTGCCATACATCGCCCACGTCACGGTCGTCTTGCCGCCGTCGGCCTTGAAGGTGAAATCGACCGTGCTTACGCCCTCCATCGGTTTCTTCCAGTCCATGCGCTGGCGCACGAGTTCGCCCGGTTTGCTTTCCGTGATGGTCGCGCTGCCTTCGCCCACTTTTTTGCCGACCCAGCTCGCCACCGCGCCGACTCCCGACGCCACACCGCTGTAGGTCGTCTTCGATTCCTTGTCCATCTTCTGCCACGGATTCCATTGGCTGAAGTTCTGGTGATTGTTCACCTGTTCAAACAGCACGTTCGCAGGCGCGGCGATGGTCCGGCTCCGCTCCACGCGAAACTCCGCCGGCTGCATGGCCGCAAGGACAAGGACGATGACAACAACGACGGCAAACGCCGCCGCAAGGCGAAGGAATAGTTTCTTCATGATGGTGGTCTGTTGGTTTTAGGACGCGGGGTAGTCCGCAGATTCCGCCGATTACCGCAGAGGTCTTTTTCCAATCTGAGTGAATCCGCGAAATCTGCGGAAAAAACCGTCGCGTGCTCCGATTTACTTCCGCGTGAAAACCACCGGCGGCCCGCAAGGCGTCGGCTTGCCGTCCTTCCACGCCGAACCCTCCATCTTGAAGTGATTCGCATCGATGAACGTGTATTTCGCCGAATGCATGTGCATTTCCTTCGCGGCATTCAGCCCCGGCGTCGCCACGAAATCGAATGTGATCGAATCCGGCGTGCTCTTCACTACGCGCATCCGCGGCTGATTCCGCAGCATGCAGTAATGGGTCATCGTCAGCTTCCCGTTCACATCGTGATACATGCTCACCATCTCCATCGGCGTGCCCGCGCCGAACCGCTCCTCGATCACCGAATCACCCGCGATGACCCGGAACTCCGTGTTCATTTTCCCCATCTGCGGCGATTCGCCCGTCCACTTCCCGGCGAGCGACTTCATGCGCTGAAACTCCGCCGAACCGCGATAGGCCGGCATGCTGGCGCTGTGGGATTTTTCCGTCTTGCCCGTCTCACAGGCGGTGAGCGCCCCGAGGGCGACGATGGCTGGCAGTGTATGTTTTAGCATAGTGTCGTGTATGGTCGGTTGTTGGTATTTGAGATAAAAATTCAGGCCGCAGGCGTGGCCACGATATGATTCAGCCCCCAGCAGTGCCCGTCCGGGTCCACAAAACCGTGGTGATACATAAAACCATAGTCCTGCGCCTCCTCGATCGTCGTTCCCCCGGCCGCGATCGCCCGTCGCACCAGCTCATCCACCCGCTCGCGACTCTCGCACGTCAGCGAATGCAGCACCTCCAGCGCCTTCGACGTATCGCACACCGGCTTCGGCGAAAACTCCACGAACTTCGCATGCGTCAGCAGCATCACCCGTATATGCTCGCTCACCACCATCCACGCCGCCTCGTCATTGGAAAACTCCGCATCGCGCGAAAACCCCACCGCCTCATAAAAAGCCACCGCCCGCGGAAGGTCCGCGACGGGCATCGTGATGAAGATTTGAGTGCTCAAGGCCTTGAAGAAGTTGAAAGTTCGAAACGCCCCAAACTCCGGCGCGCTTCAAAGCAATGACGAACCAACCTCCCGCCCGAGGACAAGTCGCACCCTATTTTCCAAAAAAATCCCATTTCCACACCCCGCTTCTCTGTAGAACCCCCAAAAAAACCGCCCGATAAACCGATCGCGAAGAATTTAAGACCTCGCCGACAGCCGGGGAGGGCATCGCGAGGTCAAATAGATCGGCACCGTAACCTTGTCCTCGACGGCCCGCTGGATGCCGTAGATGGAACCGATCGGAGCGAGATGGACAGAAGTGCAGCGAAGTGGTCGGAGGGTTCGACCGGCGGGGAGTATCAAATGTGATCGCCGAAGACTGCCCGGGTGTTCGCGTCCGTATTCCCGATGGGTGTGCTGGTGACTGGACGGAGGCGGTGTTGACCGCCAGAACTGGAGCGGAGCGCAGATAGCCCGCCATCGCGTACCAGCCGGTGAAAGGCCCGGTTCGTCAGCACCAGCCACGGCGTCGCCACGCGCACCACCTTTCGCAAGGCCTCCTCCCGCGCTTCCTTCGGCAGGGTGGGATTCAACTGCCGCAAAGCCTCGCGCAGCCGCCCCACGAGCACCACCTCACCAAACGATTGCCTCCGGCTGTCTACGCATTCCGTTCCGCCGCCGGTTCACCGGGCGCGAGCTCCGGCCCGTGCCCGACTGCATAGCCCAGCTCTCCGAACCATTCGAGGGCGGCGGCTTCCACCACCGCCTCCGACAGCGCGCTCATTTTGCCGGTGTATCGAGCTTCAGAATCAACGGTCCCAAATCCAGCATCCCTGCCGCAGTGTCCACGCGGACTGTCTCAGTAAGCCCGTAAAGTGTGCCGAACTTCCTCTCGACCCATCCCGAATTGACCAGAACTTTCATACGATAGGTAAGTCTTTCCCCCTTGATGCGGCGATTCAGTTCGGTAACCGGGAGCTTGTATGGTTTTTAAGGATGGGAGCGCTCTCTCGCCAGCGCAACCTGTCGTATTATACCAAGTGCCTGAAATAATGAGACGCAAGCAGGGGAAATGGGAGGGGGATTCGGTGGATGGAAAGGCACGTCCTTCGGGTGCCCCAACGGGGCTGGGCGGTGGGCGCGGTGGGCGGTGGTTTCACGGAGGTTCTGCGGACGCTTGCGGTGGACGGGGATTTGGAGCGGTCTTGCGTGGAGGCGGTGCGGTGTGTAACGGCAGCCATGGCGAACGATGAACAGCCCGCGCTCAAACAGACTCTCGGTTTCTGGCAGATCGCTTTTTACGGGCTGGGCTCGATGCTTGGCGCGGGAATCTACGCGCTTATCGGGCGTGCCTCCGAGTCGCTCGGAAATGCCGTGTGGCTGGCGTTCATCGTCGCGATGGTGGCGGCGCTCCTGACCGGGCTGAGCTACGCCTCGGTGGGAAGCCGCTACCCGCGCGCGGGAGGTGCGGCTTATGTGACGCATCGCGCGTTTGACCGGGCGTGGCTGAGCTACGTGGTGGGCATCGCCGTGATGATGAGCGGGCTCACCAGCATGGCGACGGGTTCGCAGGCGATTGCGGAGAATCTGCAGCGCGCGCTCGGGCTTTCACTCGATACGAAGTGGCTCGCAATCGCATTTGTCGCGCTGATCGGCGCGGTCATTTACCGCGGCATTCGCGAGAGCATGTGGGCGAACATCGTGTGTACGGTGGTCGAGGCGTCGGGGCTTTTGTTCATTATCGTCGTAGGCATCCCGTACTGGGGCGGGGTGGATTATCTCGCCATGCCGCCGCGGGCCGAGGGGGCATCGGGTTTCACGGCGTTGATTGTCCTGCAGGGCGCGGTGCTCACGTTCTTTTCGTTCATCGGGTTTGAGGACATTTTGAACGTGGGCGAGGAGGTGAAGGATGCGCGTCGCAATCTGCCGCGCGGCCTCATCGCTGCGATGATTGCGGCCACGGTGATCTATATGGCCGTGGCGATCACGGCGGTCTCCGTCGTGCCCTGGGCGCAGCTCGCGAAAAGCCCGACGCCGCTGATGGATGTCGCGCACGCTGCAGCACCGTGGTTCCGCGGGATCGACACGGTCTTTGTCGTCATCACCATTTTCGCCATCGGTAACACCGCGCTCCTCAACTACCTGATGGGCTCGCGTCTGCTCTACGGAATGAGCCGGCAGAAGCTGCTGCCTGCCGCGCTCGGGCGGGTGCATGCGATTCGCAACACTCCGCACGTCGCGGTGGTCGTCCTGTTTTTCATCGTCTCCGCGCTCATTCTTGCGGGTGGCGTGAAGGACCTCGCGGAAGCCACGGTGCTCCTGCTGCTCGCGGTTTTCACCGTGGTGAACGTCGCACTGCTGAGGCTCAAGCTGCGGAAGTCCGAGCCGGCCGGCGGGTTCGAAGTGCCGGCGTTTGTGCCGCTGCTCGGCGCGATCGTCTGCGCGACGCTCATTGCGGTCCGCATCCACTCGGGAATCACGAGCACGCAGCCGCAGGTGAAAAATGCGCCACTGATTGCGGGATCAATCCTCCTCGCGGGGCTCGTGCTTTATGCCGTCCTGCGGCCGAGGGACGTGCTCGTGCGCGATACCGAGTAAGCCGTGCGGTGGGGCGGGGAAGTGCCGGGTCCGGGCGCGAGAAATACGCTTGGCAATCGGAGGAATGCACTCATCCTTGAGCCTCATCCTATGAGCACTGAAAACGAACCCAACCAGACAGGAATCCCGTCCAACGGCGGCGGTGAAGGACCCAGCAACTAGGACGCCGCCGCGAAGGACGCCGCAGCCCAGGCGCTTGAGCAGGCGAAGCATAAAATGGCAGAGGGCATGGAGGTATTGAAAAAGCAGGACAGCCGCACCCAGATTTATCTCGGCGGCCTTGCGGTGACCGTCCTGTGCTCGCTGATTTTCAGTTACGTGTCCGTGACCGTGAAGGCGGAGGGCCCGATGGCGGAGTTGCTCAAGAAGAGCTCAGCCTCGATGCCGTCGGTGACCATCTTCGACGCCGGTGCGAACGGGAAACTCGCAGTGCTCGCAGCAATCGCAGGCATCGGACTGTGGATTTGGAATTTCGTCGCGAAGAAGAAGGAGGCGTGGGCGCCGCTTGCGCTCGCGGGTTCCGCGGGGCTCAGCGCACTTCTGCTCCTCGTTCTCTGGCTGCGGAGCGGGACAAGCTCGGCGGGTGGATTCGGCATGGAAGTGAGCGTGAGCACGACGCTGCTTGGATTCTGGCTCCCGTTTGCCGGGGCGATTGCCGCGACCGTGGTTTCCGTGAAGCGGATACTCGGCGCTGCGTCATCGCCGGCGGCGTAAACGTTGCCTTCTGGCACGGTGCTGTCGGTCGGGTTTGCCGAAAAAAAACTGCGGCGGACCGGACGGTGGCGACGGCGAAGGCGCGGGAGATTCGGAGCGGCAGGAGGGTGAATGGGGTTGCTTTGCTATTGTTTTAAACTTGCAATAGCGCATGCTGCTCATTACCTCACGCCGTCATGAATAAAACACGTGCCGCTCTCTTCGCTCTCCCTGTTTTTGCCCTTTGTGCCTCCGTTCATGCGGCGGGCGCGGCTCGCGACCCGGTGAACCTTCTCACGGGCGAGGGTATCTCTCTCGGAGGTGTCGTTTTCCCGGCGGTGAACTTCCAGTCCTCGGTCGGCAGTTCGACCGCGAATCCGGGCGCGCTTTTGTCCGGTCACCACGACCCGGACCGGCATGGATTCAGCGTTCAGGCGCTTGAGTTGGCGCTTGATGTGAAACCTCATGAACGCCTTGCACTTCACGGAACTTACGCCCTCAAGCCTGACCTTGATGATCGATGGCAGGGCGTGTTTGAGGAATATTTCGCAACGCTTTCCGGCCTGCCGTTTGGTGGGGTTGTGAGGGGAGGGCGCTTTCTCGCGAAGTTCGGAATGCACAATCAGAACCATCCGCATGATTTCACGATGGTTGACCAGAATATCGCAAACGGGAGGCTATTGGGAGAAGATGGTCTGACGCTGGAAGGCGGCGAGATTTCACTGCCAGTGCTGCGCGCGCTGCCTGCGGGTTGGGAGGACCGGTTGACAGTTGCCCTCGGCCGCGTCGCGCATTTGCACGACCATGAACACGACCACGATCATGGTGGCGGCGGTGGGGATGGAGAGGAGGCGGAATTTGAGTCCGAGGGCGGATTTTTGCGCGGATGGGCTACGACGGCGAATTACGAACTTTCCTACGCCGCCACGAGCCGGACTCTCCACACTGCGGGAGTATCCGGGGCCTGGGGACGCAATCGGTACGGCCGAAGTTCGCAGATTTATGGCGTGAATTACGATTTTCTTTGGCGGGCGGATGGCGCTTTGAACCGCACCGGACATCGTGAAACGAGCGAGTTCTTCCAGTGGCGAACCGAACTGTTCCTGCGCCATGCGGACGCGGTGGGTGCCCTGCATGATCATGAAGATGACGCGCACGCGGAGGAAGAGGATCACGAGGAGCACGAGGCGGAGCATCACGATGAGGAGCATGAACATGAAGACGCGCATGATGGCGCGGCGGGCCGTCCGTCGCGTCGCGATTTTACCGACTTCGCAGCGTATTCAGTCCTGACTTACGGACTTCCCGGCGGAAAGTGGCAGGCGCATCTCCGCGGTGAGTATGCGGGTGGAAACGCAGACGCGGGAGTGAATGAGCGCTGGCGCGTTTCGCCCGCTGTGACGTGGACGCCGGCGGCCTCGCTGCCTGTTCATTGGAAACTGCAATACAACTACGACCATTCCCCGTCCTTCGGCGACGAGCATTCCGTGTGGCTTCAGTTTAATCTGAAGTGGGGCTCCGGCTGTGCGCACGAGCACTGACGTCGCGGTTTCTGAATGACTGTGCCGGGTTAGGGACGGAAGCGAGGCGCGCTAGTGTCTTGCCGTCTTGCGATTCCCGAGAATCTCCGCGAGGACGGCATTTGGAAACCTGCGCGATGGCGTAATCGCGTAGAAGCTCTCGCGAATCTGCGGGATGCGGTAATGCTCGACGAGGGTCCGGTTGCCGAGTTCCCCGCTCACGACCACCGGCGGAACCAGCGCAAGACCGGCGCCTTCGCGGGCGAGCAGACGCAGCATCGCCATATCATCCACCTCCGCGGCGATGATCGGCCGGATGTGATGCTGTTCGAGCAGCAGATCGAACGATGCGCGGATATTGCTATCGAGGCTCGGGAGCACGAGCGGCGTTTGGCGCAGGTCGTCGGGAAACTTGAATTTCCTGCGCTTGCGCGATGGCGGCCCGACGAGACTCACGGGCTGCTCGTCGAGGAGATGGCTGTGCCATGGCGTTTCGGCGTCGCGTCGCACGGGGAGATTGGAAAGCACGACATCCAGAGTATGGGCACGGAGCCTTGCGAGCAGGTCGCGCAGATTGCCTGAGTGGAGGATGATTTCGATATCGGTGCGCCCGAGCAGGGGCTTGAGTAGCGCGATTTGGAAATTGCGGGACAGCGTGGAGACCGCCCCAATCCTCACAACCTTCCGCATGCCTGCGATATCGTTCCGCAGCACGGCCGTCATTTCCTCGCCCGCGCGGAAGATGGACTCGGCGTATTCGAGCGCGATCCTGCCGGCTTCTGTGAGCACCAAGGACTTGTTCTGCCGGAGAAACAGCGGCTGTCCGAGGCTCTCCTCAAGGCTTCGTAACTGAATGCTGAGCGCCGACTGCGAGATTTTTAGTTGTTCCGCAGCCCGCGTGAGATTCCCTTCCGTCGCGATGGCGCGGAAGTATC
>SXWH01000186.1 GCA_005791535.1 Verrucomicrobiaceae bacterium
TCATTTTCATTCTCATGACGACCTCGACGGTGCAGGGCTTCAAGGCCCAGCTCCCCAGCGGCAGCAACGCACCGCAAAAGAAGAAGCAGGACGACAAGAACAAGCCGCGTGTAATCGCCATCGACGACGGCGGCGCTGTGTTCATCGACGGCACGCCCACCACGCTCGGCGCGCTGGAAGGTCAGCTCCAGCAAATCAAAACATCCACACCCGATGCGCCGGTGATCGTGAAGGGCAGCAGCAACGCGCAATATGAATCCATCACCAACGTCCTCGCCGTCACCGTGAAGGTGGGACTGAAGAAGGTCGGAATAGCAACTGTATCCCGATGAAATTCGGCCCGTACAGCTTTGAAAAACAAAACACTGGACGCGGGAATTTGCGCGGACTTGCAGTTCCCGTCCTCGTTGCAGGAGCCATCTGCGCCGGACTCACGGTGCTGTGGGTGAAGAAGCTGCGCCCGAGGCCCGCGGCAGAGCAGAAGTCTGACTGGGTCATCAATTGGGTGGAACTCACCGATTTCCAAAAGGCGGAAACACCAAAAGCGAAGGAGCAGAAATGAAGACCGAAGACGAGCAAACCACAGCGGTTCTCGAACCGCCAAAGCCTCAGAAGCCAGCTCAGCAGCCGAACGACGACTCGTGGGGCGAGGAGGAGGAAAAGACCGGTTTTCGCAAATGGGGAGTGCCTTTGATCGTTACCGTTCTCTCCGGCGTGGCGGTTTTTGCGGTGGCTTCAAAGCTGATGAAGTCCGACGGAAGCGCCGCAAAAAAGGAAGCGGCTGCGATGATGGTTCAGATTGTTGCGCCACCACCGCCGCCGGTCGCCACGCCACCACCGCCACCGCCGAAGGAAGAGGTCCGGGAGGACAAGGAAGTGGAGGAAAAGCAGGAGGATGAAGCGCCGCCGGAACCCGCCGTCACAACTGCCGCAGCACCGAAAGGTCCGGGAGGAGGAATGACCCTTCAACGCGGAAACAGCAACGCCTTCTTCCGCAAGACCGCGGGCGGCGGAATCAGCCAGGCGCAGAAGGATTTCGGTGTTCAGGTGGCGAAAACCATCGAGGACGCGCTGCGCCGGCACCCTGTCGCGAAAACTGTGGCAGGCATTGCGCCGAAGGTCCGTGCTGCGGTTTCGCCGGATGGTCGCATCACCGGCCTCGTCCTCGAATCCTCCACGGGCAATCCCACACTCGACAAGATCATCAGCGAGGAACTCACCAATCTCCGCACACCGAGCATCGCACCGGAAGGGACGAAATTCATCACCGTCCGCATCTCTCTGCGCCGCCCCAACTGACCATTTTCAAAAAACACAATGACCCATAAGACCGATTCGAAGCCCTCGACCGTCCTCACCTCCCGCATCCTAGCTGGTGCGGCGCTGGTTGCCGGCACGCTGTGCACAACGACATTCGCACAGGAACCACCGAAGGATACGCCGACAGAGCCTGCGAAAAAATCACCGGCCTCCGAAACACCTGCATTCCGCGAGACTGCTCCGGCTCCCGCCGCAGCAACTGCTCCTGCAGCGCCTGCTGCCGATGCAAAGCCTGCAGATTCCGCGCCTGCCGCACCGGACCAAGCCGCGCCGCCGGCTGCCGAGGAGAAAAAGGAAGCTGGGCCGCAGGACCTCATCGGGGCTGAAAGCGCTGCGCCGAACACCGCGTTTGCCGTGAGCCTGCTCAAACTCATGGTCAAAAAGAAGCTGCTCTCCGAAGAGGAAGCAAAAGAGCTCATCGCGCAGGCGGAAGCCGACAGCGCAGCGACGGCTGCGGTCGCGCAGACCGCAGGTGCCATCGCGTTCTCCGAACTCACAAAGAAGGGCGAGATTGCGCCGCCTCCATCGCCTTCGGATGACGCCGTCCGCGTGACATACATCCCCGAAGTCGTTAAAAAACAGATCCGCGATGAACTCCGTGCTGACATCAAGCAGCAGGCTAAGGACGAGAAATGGGCCAGCGCGGTGAAAGTTCCCGATTGGGTCACGAAGTTCCGCGTAAAAGGCGACCTGCGTCTCCGCGGCGAGGGCGTCTATTATCCGAGCGGCAACGACAACACCGGTGCCTTCCCGAATTTCAACTCCATCAACTCAGGCGCGCCGTTCGATGTCAGCGGCACTGTCTTCTCGCCGCAGCTTAATGTGGATCAGGACCGCAGCCGCTTCCGCATTCGCTTCCGCGTTGGGGCGGAGGTCGATATGGGCGACGGCCTCGTCGCAGGAATGCGCATCGCCACGGGCAGCGACTCCTCGCCTGTCACGACAAATCAGACGCTCGGCGGACAGTTCAACAAATACCAGCTCTGGCTCGATAAGGCTTACATCAAATACGAAGCGCAGGGTGAAAAAGGCTACTTCTCGATCAGCGGCGGACGTTTCGACAATCCGTTCATGTCCACCGACATCATCTTTGATGAAGACCTGGGCTTTGACGGCCTCACCTTCACCGGGAAATACAAGCTCGGCCGTTTCACTCCGTTCATCACTGCGGGCGCGTTCCCAATTTTCAACACCGACTTCAACTTCTCGTCCAACCAGCCCGCGAAGTTCGACAGCACGGACAAATACCTCTACGGCGGACAAATCGGGACCGACGTGAAAGTCACCGACAAGCTCAGCCTGAAACTCGGCGTCGCCTACTACGACTACGACGGCGCGCGCGGCGAGGAGTCCACGCCCTTCACTCCGCTCACCGTCAACGATGCGGGCGATACCGACGGCACGCGTCCATCCTTCGCCCAGAAAGGAAACACCTACATCCCGCTGCGCCGCATCATCCCGAATGCGAACAACAACTTCGGCACATCGAACCAGTTTCAATACTTCGGTCTCGCCACCGACTTCCGCCCGCTCGCGGTCTCCGGAAAGCTTGAATACAACGGCTTCGAACCCTTCCAGGTCGCCATCACAGGAGAGTACATCCGCAACACCGCGTTTGACCGCGACCGTCTGAACCTCCTCGGTGTAAACAACCGCGCTCCCCGCAGCGCAGCGGGCACTCCCGGCGCATACAGCGGCGGCGACACCGCGTGGATGATGGGCATTCGCGCGGGCACCGCAGCGTTTGAGAAACGCGGAGACTGGCAGGTCGGCATGAACTACAAGCACATCGAGTCCGACGCCGTCATCGACGGCTTCACCGACTCCGACTTCGGCGGCGGCGGCACGAACATGAAAGGCTATTCGCTTTGGGGCACCGTCGGACTCACGCCAAAAGCGACGCTCAGCCTGCGCTGGGTGAGCACCTCGGAGATCACCGGCCCGCCGCTCAAAAACGACACCCTCTTTGTGGACTTCAACGGAAAGTTTTAACGCATGAAATCGATCATCACCTTCGCCCTCGCGCTTCTCTTCACCGGCAGCCTGCACGCACAAACCGCCGGCCCGTCGCCCGCAGAACAGCGCCTTCGCGAGCAAATCAAAACGCTCACCCAGCGCATGACCGCCGCCGAGACCGCGCAAGTCGCCCTGCAAGGCGAGAAGGCTGCGCTTGAGGAGGAACTTAAAAAGCAGAAGGCCGCCTACGAGGGCCTCGTCAAAACCTCCACCGAGGAAAAGGACGCGCTCAAAGCCGAGGGCGAAAAACTCAAAGCCGAGATCGCCGACCGCGAGAAGCAAATCGCCGAAACCAAAACCGAACTTGGCAAGGCAAACACGAATGTCGAAAAGGCCTCGCTCCAGTATCAGAAAACGGAAGCCGAGCGCGCCCGCCTCGCAAACGAATCGCTCGTTTTAAAACGCATCGTGAGCGACCAGCGGCTAAAAAACTCGCAGATGTACGCCACCGCAAAGGAGATTCTCGACAAGTTCACGAAGTTCGGTTTCGGCACCGCGCTCACGTCGCGCGAACAAGTCATCGGCATCACCCGCGCGCGGCTCGAAAGCTACTTCGAAGACTACAGCAGCCAGCTCTCCAAACACCGCATCCGCCTCGACGGCACCACTCCCGCACCGACCGAGGCCAAGCCCGCCGAAAGCAAAGCCTCGGAGAAAAAGCCTGCGGGGAAGAAGGCGGACGCGAAGTCGTAGCGTCACTCCACGTTGAGCGTCGGCGGGATGAATCGAGCGAATCATCTTGCAAGCGCCCCGCGTTCCCCGAGCCTGTGCGGCGCTATGAAACGCACGTTCACTCTCATCACGCTCCTGTCGCTCTCCATGCTGCCTGCCGATTCGCAGGACAAACCCTCGGAGGGCTTCGTCTCCATCTTCGACGGCAAGACCCTCGCAGGCTGGCACGTCAGCGCAAAGTCCGGCCACAGCGGCACGAGCAAGCACCAGAGCGGCGGACGCTGGGTCATTGAAGACGGCGCAATCACCGGCTCGCAGGACGTCCCCGGCAATGGCGGACTCATCGTCACCGATGAGCAGTTCGGCGATTTCGAAGTGAAGCTCGAAATGAAAAACGACTTCGGCCCGGACAGCGGACTCTTCCTCCGCAGCACCGAGGACGGCAAAGCGTGGCAGGCCATGATCGACTACCACGCCGGCGGAAATCTCATGGGCATCTACGGCGAAGGCCTCGGTGGAAATCCCCACGTCCGCAACTACAGCTTCACCGACAAAGTCACCGAAATCACCACCAAGCCCACCGGCACTCCGCCGACACCGCTCCCGATTCTCCCCGACGCATGGTCGCAATTCTGGCGGCACGGCCAGTGGAACGAACTCCGCGCCCGCATCGAAAACAACCCGCCCAAAATCACGACATGGATCAACGGTGTGAAAATCATGGAGTGGCAGGAAAAGGAAGTCCGTCACCAGGCCAAAGGCAGCATCGCCCTGCAAGTCCACGGCGGCGGCGACTTTACCAAACAATTCGTCCGCTACCGGAACATCCAGGTGAAGCGGCTCGATGGCGGGAAGTGAGCGAAAGGCGGCACCGCGCCCTTTCAATCTATCGACCGGTGGGCTAAACACCGCAGCGTGCGGGGCGAGCATCCGATACTAAAACACGACGATTTCTGGCTTCTTTTGGAGTTCGAAGCATCCGGATGGTTCCGGCAACACTCGGATCCCGAAATGAGGAAACACTGGGTGGACGGCTTCGTCCTTGGTTTCGCCAATCGGAAAAAGCACCATGTCGAAGTAGATGGCTACGTCTGGCTCATGGGCGCAATCGGCGAAAGATGGCGATTTGTCGCGGTCATCCCAAACCTTGTGGCCTCTCGTGTAAGTGGAGAAAGCAGCATCGCCGAAATTGAAATTCGCCACGCACAGCGACTGGTAGTCTTCCAGATCGCGAACGAGTAGTGCGCTACCGCAGGAACCGCGAGTGTGATTTTTCAGCTTCCGAAGTTCACGATTACCCCACCGACCGTTCGGCTCCGCGAAGACCACCAAACCCATGGAATTGAGACCGCGTTCGACAACCTTGAAGGCACCGCAAACTTCGAAGGTGTCGCCCCGCGAAAATCAAACGGCTATCTCGCTATCTCGGACGTCTTCCACAAGACCTACATCGGTATCGCCGAGAAACACGTAGAAGCAACGTCCGCAGTTTCCCCTGGTGCCATACCGGGCCTTGATTCGGCTCCGCCGAAGCCCATCGAAGTCAAAGTCGATCGCCCGTTCCTCTTCGCAATCCAGCACGTCCCGAGCGGCGCATGCCTCTTCCTCGGCCGCGTCAACGACCCGCGATAGAGTTCCCTACCCGACTTTGATCACGCAGAACCCGTAATCCAGCACACCGTCCATCCGGCGGTTTGCCTCGGGGATGTAGTAGAGCTTCAGCCGCTCGTCCTCGCCGCGGCGCGATGCTACCACGCGCGCCCTTCGCAGGATGCGCAGATGCTTGCTCACGCCGTCGAAATCGCGCCCCACCGCTTTCGCGGCCTCGCTGGCCGAGAGCGCTTTTCCCGTCGCCATAATCTTCACCAATTCCCAGCGCATCGGATTGCCCAGCGCGGAGAAAAACTCGGGCCGGTCCACCGGAGGTGCGGGGGGCGTGGCGGGAGTCGCGGGCGTCGCCGCCGGTGCCGCGGGTGTGGTCGTTGGAAGGTCTGAGGGTGCCGCTGGGTTCGTGTCGCTCATGGGGCGAAAGTTCGGGCATCGGAGCCGCGTTTTCAAGCCTCGATTCCGGAGTAAATTGGCGGATATCGCCACCCCGCAGGCTGCGATGTCGGAGCTATTAGTCGGGAAACACCACCTCGCGAGGGTCGAAGCCGGAGCAAAATGGCGGAAATCACCATCCCAAGGGGTCCCCCCTCACCCCCCCAAGGCACCCTCCTCGGAGCAAAAAGTCGGATATCACCCCCTCGGGGGGGATGATGTTGGAATAATTTGGCGGAAATAGGGACCGTTTGGGGTGGTGATTCCCGCCAAATAGCTCCGACATTGAGCCGATTTATGCGGTATTTGGAGTCCTAACAGAGAAGAGCCGGTGTTGAGAGCGATTTTCTCCGACTGAATTATCGGGTATTTTGGACCTCAGTTGCCGCGATTCAGACCGCAGATGAACGCGAATCTTCGCGGATTTCCTCTTTCATGAACTGCACGCAAACTCGGACATTCCGATACTTCGCACAAGGCTTGACCCCGCGTCATCTGTGTCGATTTGCGCGTATCTGCGGTTTCGAATGTCCGTTCACATTGGCGCTGGATTTCCAGGCTGAGATATCAACCGGTGACGACGTGCCGGATCAGAAAGGGACCGAGCAGGCGCCCGGCGAAATCATCCAACTCGCGATAGAGAACATCCTCATGCTCTTCAATTTCCTTTTCTAGTTTCTGCCCATCGGCACTTCGTGCGGACTTCAAGAAAGATTGAAGCGCCTTCTTGGTCATCTTCCATATACGGCGCTCCTCCTCCAGGTATCTGTCTCGGGAAGTCCGAATCACCCCAATACAAGAATCCAGCCCGAGCAGCTTGAGGCCGGAGGCTACTTCATCGTCCATCTTTGGGTCGTAGCCCTCCAGATAGTTCCAAAGTCCGTCCGACTGCACTGTTCCCCATAGCTCCAAAACTGCTCGGAGCTCCCGAAAAGGACGCGGAATTTTCTTCAGCCCATGAAAAAAAGTTCGTCCGGAGGAAATCACATCGTCCGTGAGCGAGTGAAAATCGTCGGCGACAGCGGCTGGCGAATGACCGTCCTTGGAAACTGATTTGCGCAACTCAGAAACGAGCCGCAATTCCGAAAACTCATCCGCTGAAATCTTCGGAGCAAGCAACCCGCCAAGGAACATTCTGAGTAACAGTTTGTCGGGATCGCCTAAAGGAGCGATCTCATCAATCTCGGCTTGGGATTTTGGCGCGTTCCTTCGATAGAACGCCTCGATTTTCTCGCTCTCCCGCCGCTCAATATCGGACGAACACCTCGGACAGTGGCCGTGATTATACTTCGCCGTTATGGGAAGAATCATTACCGCACAACCGGGACACGGAATTCGTTCCTGATCACTCATACAAAGTGCCAAATAATTCTATGCTGAGGTGACCAGGGACATGCTCCCTTAGCATCAGCGAGTTGGATTGCGTTGAACGTGCTCACGACGCGGAAGCAATGCCGGGTGATTGCCGGACAGTCGAACTCGCATCGATCACCCCGAGTGACTGATCCTTGTCCCGAAACTGTAACATCCAGCGCGGAAGCGTAACGTGACCTTCGCATGTGGAGAGGCGAGTCTGGCGGCGATTTTCCAACGCTCCATTCATGCAGACTCGCAGTTCGTTTTTGTTTTCCAGTCAGGCTCCATGCTCCCGGCCCCTTTGGGCTCCAGGCGGGCTTGTGACTTCGCTCACGGTGGTGCGCTCGATGGAGCTTTTGCGTCCCGGCTCGGATGACTCGCACGCGCAAATCGGCGCGGAGGATTTGCATCCGGTTTCCAATGTCGGACGCAGGACCTCCACGAACGCCCGCATCGCGGCGGCAGTCGCGCTCGTGCTGCTCGGAGTTCACGGCGCGGATGCGGGGGACATCCTCCGCGGCGGAACTCCACTCGGCGCACGCCCGGCCGGCGGCAAGGGCACGGCGGGGCCTGTGAATGCGGCGGCGGAGGCTGCGCGAATCAATGCGCGTGACGCACTGGCCCGGACCACGCAGGCAATCGCCTCGGTGCGAGCCATGCAGGATGCCGCACGCGCCGCGGCGATGAAGGCACCGAACAACCTCGGCACGAATCCGAATTTCCCCGGCCGCACGCTGCCGAATGTCGCGGACGGACTGGCGCAGGGCGGACTGAAAGTCGCTGCGGGAGTTCCGAAGAAGCTGGGCGCTCCGAAAGCCGGCGAGGACCCGACGCTCTGGCGCGGTGCGGCGCTCCCGACGCAGAGCAGCCGCGATGGCCGTGTGAACGTGACCGTTTTGCAGACGAACTCGCAGGCGGTGCTGAACTGGGAGACGTTCAACGTCGGGAAGAAGACCACTCTGACGTTCAATCAAGACCGCGGCGGCGCGGACAAAACGCAGTGGATCGCGTTTAACAAAGTCGCCGACCCGAGCGGCGCGCCTTCGCAGATTCTTGGTAAAATCGAAGCGCCGGGACAGGTGTACGTCATCAATCCGAACGGCATCCTGTTTGGCGGCTCCGCGCAGATCAATCTGCACGGACTCGTGGCGTCGTCGCTGCCAATCAACGACGGACTCATCGCCCGCGGTCTGCTGAGCAATCCGGATTCGCAATTCCTTTTCTCCGCGCTCCCGCAGCCCGCCGGGAAGGTAAGCGCCGCGCACACGCCCGTGGCCTCGCTCGCGCCCGGCGGGAAATACGGCGATGTCGTCGTGCAAAAAGGCGCGCAGATTTCCGCGCCGAGCAGCTCGAATGTCGGCGGACGCGTGATGCTCGTGGGGCCCAACGTGAAGAACGAAGGCACCATCTCCACGCCCGATGGACAGACCATTCTCGCAGCGGGATTGCAGGTCGGCATCACGGCACACCCGAGCAGCGACGCACGCCTGCGCGGTCTGGATGTCTGGGTGGGCGCGGTGAATGTGCCGAAGCCTGCAAAGCCCGAGGATCCACCGGTAATTCCCGCGCAAAACCCGGCCGGCACCGCGACGAACAGCGGCATCATCGAAGCCGCGCGCGGAAACGCGACCATCGCGGGAAGCAGCGTGAATCAGCTCGGCGTCATCGACAGCAGCACATCGGTCTCGGTGAACGGAAGCATCAGCCTGCTCGCAAACTACGCAGCCGCGATCATTGCACCGATCAATGGCGACGCGTTTTTCGCCCACACGAACACGGGAACCGTGACCCTCGGCGACGGAAGCATTCAGCAAATCCAGCCGGAGCTGTTCAGCGACAAAAAGGTCATCGGGCTCGAGCTCGCACTGCGCTCGCGCGCAACCATTCAAGGCCGGAACATCGTGATGGGCAAAGACGCCACGCTCCTCGCGCCCAATGCAGATGTCACGCTGGCCGCAGGGCAATGGCTCACAGTGGGAACATCGCGGCAGTTTTTCAGCAGCACGGGACAGATCTATTTAAACGAAGGCGCGATGATCAACGTGGCGGGAACGCCCGACGTGGTGGTCCCGATTTCGCAAAACATCCTCTCGCTGGAACTGCGCGGCGCCGAACTCGCAGACGCACCGCTCCAGCGCCGCGGACCGTTGCGCGGGCCGACGCTGAATCTCGATATCCGCCAGCGCGGGAGCTACAACGGCCTCGACTGGGTGGGAACGCCGCTCGGAAACGCCGCGGGCTATGTCGGGCTCATCGAGCGCACGGTGGGCGAGCTCACCACCGCTGGCGGCACCGTGACGATGAACGCCGGACATTCTGTCGTGATGCAGCCGGGTTCGAAAGTGGATGTCTCGGGCGGCTACGTGAACTTTGAAGGCGGCACCGTTAAGACCACGCGGATCATGTCCGACGGGCGGGTGGTGGACATCGCGAATGCATTCCCCGATCGCGTCCACACGAGCCTTTACGACGGCACCTCCACATTCAGTCACGCAAAGTATGGCGTGCAGCAGACATTCGACCATCCGCTCGCGCTCAGCGGCGAACACTTCGAACCCGGATACATCGAGGGAAAGAACGCGGGCTCCGTGACCATCACCGCGCCCGCGATGGTGCTCGACGGCGAGTTGGTGGGCAAGAGCATCGCCGGACCGCGCCAGCGCACTGCGGCGCTCGCGCCAAAGCTCGGAGCGCTTGCGCTGTCATTCGAGCGGCCCGATGCGGACATCATCAACTACCGCTCGTTCTCCCCTACTCCTCCTGCCATCACCTTCGGAACCGGCTCGCTGCCGGAAGCCGGCGCGTTCAATGTCGATGCCGCCGGAAACGCGGCAGCCCTGGACGCCGCGCGACTCGCAAAGGTCATCCTGTCGCCCACACTCTTCGATAACTTCGGAAGCGTGACGATCAACAATGGCGATGGAAGCGTGGAAGTGCCCGAAGACGTGAAGCTGAAGCTCCAGCCGCGCGGATCACTCACAATCACAGCGGCGGATTTCCACATTCGCGGAGACATCAACGCCCCCGGCGGTTCGCTCAACTTCACCGCGCTGAAGATCACGCCGTATCTCGACCATCAACTCAACGACAACCAGCGCGCCTTTTTGATCAGCGACTTCGATACCCGTCGCGGCAACTTCCTGCTCGGCACCGGAGTGCGCCTCGATGTGGCCGGATTGGTCGTGGACGACAGACCGCTTGCCCGCGACCCGCTTTCCCGTCCACTCGCGATCGATGGCGGGTCCATTTCCATCGCGGGATTCCATGTGGAGTTGCCGGACGGAAGCATTCTCGATGCATCCGGCGGCGTGGTCTTTGATCGCAGCGGACGCCGCACTTACGGCGCGGGCGGAAGCATCAGCATTCGCGGCGGCAACGACCCGCGGCTCCCGCACTTCCTGAATGGCTACACGATCAGCGAGAAGGTGACAGACCCCGATCCGGGCGACGACGTGGTGCCGCCGGACAGGAAGTTCGTCGTCACCGGTGCCGGACTGAGCCTCGGCGCACAGCTCCGCGCCTTCTCCGGTGCACGCGGCGGCTCGCTCACCATTCAGGCTCCTTCGATTCAGATCGGCGGCGACGCGACCGTCTCGCAAACGACGGTCAGGTTCATGCCGGAGTTCTTTTCCGAAGGTGGCTTCACCAGCTTCTCGCTGACCGGACTTGGCGAAATCGTGAAAGGCGGCGGCTTCCTGCCGGGCATTCATGTCGCGCCCGATACCGTATTGAAGCCCGTCGCAAAGAACCTGCTCGCCGTGCCCTACGGGCCATCGCGTGAAGGTGCTGAACTCCTTCCGATTCTTCAGCCACAATCGCTGCGCACACCGGTCAGCATCGCGCTGCGCGCACCGGGTGTCCGTGAGACGGGAACACTCATCACCCGCGGCGATGTCGTCATCGGACGCGGTGCCCGCATTGAAACCGACCCGCGCGGCGCAATCACGATTGCGGGCGAGACTGTGGAGATGCTCGGCTCGCTCGTAGCTCCGGGCGGCACAATCGCTGTCTCCGGCTCCTCGAATCTCGGCATCGCATTCAATGACGTTTCCAACAGCCTCACGAGCGTCCACCTCGGTCCTGAGGCTCTTCTCTCCACGAAGGGAGCGGTGCTTTACACGCCGAACCCGTTTGGATTCCGGACCGGCAGCGTTCTGCCGGGCGGGCGCATCACGGTGTCGGGAAACATCGCAGCGGAGGCCGGCGCGATTCTCGATGTCTCCGGCACCAGCGGAATGCTCGACCTCGCGCCCGGCATTGTGGAAGCCGGACCGGATGCCACGCTGACCTCCGTCGTTCCGGTGAACAGTGGCGTGAATGCGCCACTTTATACGCGAACCCTCGTGCCGACGCGCATCGACAGCGATGCGGGCGAGATTGTGCTGACAGGCGGGCAGCATCTTTTCACCGACGCAACGCTGCTCGGAAATGCAGGCGGCCCGAGCGCGCTCGGCGGTACGCTCACAGTATCATCGAACCGCTTCGTGGTCGCGGGTCAGATCACCAATCCGACGGACGTGACGCTGCGCGTCACTCAACAAGGTCCGCTCCTGCCGCCGGGCTCCAGCACGGTCATCGGCACGGCGGTCAACAGTACGCCCGGTGTCGGGCATTTTGCGGCGGATTCATTCATGCGGGGCGGATTTGATTCGCTGGCGCTTGCCGGAACGGTCGAGTTCCTCGGCCCAGTCAACATCGCCGCACGCCGCACACTCACCGTGGCCGACAGCGGCGTGCTTTATGCGAATGGCGATGTCACGCTGAAGGCGCCTTACGTTACGCTGGGGCAGGCGTTCAAAGCACCGCTCACCGAAGGACAGGTCAACGTCCCGTATCTCGACGGCAACGGACAGCCGTTCGAGTTCCACCCGACCAACGGAAGCGGCTCGCTCACGGTCATCGGCAATTTGATCGACGTGGGAAATCTCGCTTTGCGCAACATCGGACGCGCAAGCTTCGTGGCGGAGAATGGCGACATTCGCGGCAATGGAATCCTGAACGTGGCTGGCGACATCCACCTCCGCGCAGCGCAGATTTACACGCCAACCGCCAGCACCTTCACCATCGCCGCCGAAGACTTCAGCGTCGGCGAGGAAACACGCCGCGGAAGCGTTGTCATCGAGGGAAGCGGCAACCGGCAGATTCCGCTATCGGCCGGCGGAACGCTGAACGTTTACGCATCGCACATCGTGCAGGGCGGTGCGCTTCGCGTTCCACTCGGAAGCATCAATATCGGCTGGAACGGCGACGGCACCGGCCCCGTGAATCCAGTCACCGGCGAGGCTTTCGCGAAATCGGAAGGCATCACGCTCGCACCCGGCAGCATTACATCCGTCTCCGCGATCAGCCCGGTGGAAGGAGCGCCGCTCGTGATTCCGTTTGGAATCAATGTGAACGGTGTGACGTGGATCGACCCGACGGGACGCGACATCACGGCGGGCAACGTCGCGCAAAAGACCGTGAACATCTCCGGCGTGAATGTGAACAGCCAGACCGGCTCGATCATCGACATCCGCGGCGGCGGCGACCTTTTTGCGTATCGATGGGTGCAGGGAAATGGCGGCACCCGAGACCTCCTGGCATCGACGACGAGTTTCGCAGTCGTTCCAGGATACAGCTCGCATTTCGCGCCATACGCGCCGTTCAGCCAGGCTCTCGACGCCACGGCCGGCTACGTGAATCAGACGCTGCGGGTCGGCGATTGTGTGCACCTCGAAGGAACGCCAACCCTCGCGGAAGGAAACTACACACTCCTCCCGGCGCGCTACGCGCTGCTCCCCGGCGCGCACCTCGTCACGCTCAAGAGCGGCACGCCATTTGGAAAACTCGCGCTGCCCGATGGCTCGATGCTTGTTCCCGGCTACCGCTTCAATGACCTGAACGCAGAGCGCACACTCAATCCTCAGCATTCTTGGTTTGAAGTGCTGTCTCCCGACGCAATCGCAGCCCGCGCGGAATATGCCGGCTACCTCGGGAACGAATTCCTTTTCAGTGGAGCCGCCGCGGTCGAGGCCACCATACCGCGCCTAGCCAGCGACGCAGGCCAGCTCACGCTCCAGGCGGTCAATTCCATGAATCTCAGCGGACGCGTCGCTGCAGGCGCTCCGAAGCGCAGCCGGGGCGGAATCGTGGACATCGCGAGCCCTGTGGACATTGTCATCACCGGCGCAGGTGCCACGAAGCAAGCCGGGAAGCTGACACTCGATGCGGAGCAACTCAGTTCGTTCGGCGCAGAGAGCCTGCTCATCGGTGGCATCCGCAAGGTCAACGGCGACGGCACTGCGAACATCACGGTGAAAACGAACAACCTCACTGTGGACAACGCCGGCACAGCGCTGACAGGCTCCGAGATTATCCTCGTCGCAAACCGCGCTCTCACGCTCGCCGACGGAGCGATCATCCGGCAAAGCGGCACGATGCGCAGCACTGCGGATCGGCTCATACTCGGAAACGCAGGCACCGCCGGGAGCGGCGACGGCACGCTGCTCCGCGTGACGAGTGATCAAAACGCACAGATAGTCCGCAACGGCCTCGGAGGATCGACGACGCCCAACATGATCGTGGGCGCCGGTGCGCTGATTTCGGGAGCAAATGTCATCCTCGATTCCACGTCCGGCACGTCGCTGGATCCACGTGCAGTCATCAATGCTTCGAGCGTATCGCTGAACAGCGGACAAATCAGCGTTCAGCTTGATGATCCCGGCGCTCTCAATCCCACGACCGGACTGGTGCTCGGCGGTGCCGCACTGGCCAGCCTGCAAAACTCGAATCGCGTATCGCTGCTCAGCTACTCGACATTCGACATCTACGGAACCGGCACACTCACATTCGCCGGAAATCTCGCACTCCACGCCGGAGCAATTCGCGGATTCAACAACGAGGGTGGAACAGCAACGATCGCAGCGGGTTCGATCTCCCTCGACAACAGCGCCAATGCCGCGATTCCAGCTCCGGGCGCAATGCAGGGAACACTGGAGTTACGCGCTGCACGCGTCGGAATCGGAAGGGGCAATCTCGCCATCCAACAGTTCTCCGACGTGGACATCACCGCCTCCGGAGGATTCATCGCTTCAAATACTGGCGGCCTGTCCACGCAGGGCAATCTCACGATTCACACGCCGATCGTCACGGCCGCCCGCTCCGCGACGCAGTCGCTCAAGTCCGGCGGAGCGCTGGTGCTTGACGATGCAGGTGCAGCCAGACTCACTGGCGGCCTCGGCGCGAGTATGTCGCTTGAGGGAACGAGCGTGACCGCGTCGAGCGACATCGTTCTCGCGAGCGGGCTGCTTTCGGTTCGCGCGACCACGGGCGACATCACGATGAATGGCCGCGTGAATCTCAACGGAACCGAGCAGACCTTCTTCGACCTCGTCCGATTCACCGGCGGCGGCACCGCGCGGTTCTCCGCTGACAACGGAAACGTGAACATCGGCGCAGACAGCGTCATCAGCGTCTCCGCGCCGGCGGAAGGCGGCGATGCGGGCAATCTGTTCATCAGCGCGCCAAAAGGAGCGTTTACAAGCGCAGGACAGTTTGTTGGGCGCGCCGGTCGCGGAGGAAAAGCAGGACTTTTCTCGCTCGATACGGCGGGCCTTGCGAATTTCGATACGCTTGAACAGACGCTCGTGGATGGCGGATTCACCCGCTCGCAGAGCTTCCGAATCCGGACCGGGGACGTCACGATCTCCGGAACCGCCAGGGCGAATCACTTCTCACTTTCGACAGACGCGGGCAGCATCAACGTGACGGGAACAATCGATGCGTCCGGCATACGCGGCGGTTCGATCGCGCTCGCTGCGAGCGGCAATCTTGTTCTGGCGGATGGCTCGACTCTCACCGTCGCCGCGGAGGAGTTCGACGCCGCAGGGAAAGGCGGCCACATCTCGCTCGAGACCCGCGGTGCAGGCGGTGGAGTCGTGGATATTCGCTCCGGCTCCAGTATCGCCCTCGGTGTCGATGCGAACACTGCGAGCAGTGCAAGTGCCGGACAATTTACGGGCACGCTCCACGTCCGAGCCCCTCAGAATACGACATCAACGGACCTCGCGGTCGCAACGATTGGAGGAACGATATCCAACGCATCGGCGATCATCGTCGAGGGCTACAAGACGTTTGATTTGGGTCCGACCGGAACGATCACGACTGCGGTCCAGAACAGTGTTCTTGCGAACGGAAACACATTCATCGGAACCAACGGCAGCGCCGCAGCGGGCTACAACGCAATGCTCGGACGCGTCCTAGGAAGCAACACCGCGCTGGATTCCGTGCTCAGCATTCGCGCAGGAGCGGAACTCGTCAACTCGGCGGGGAACATCACGCTGGGTACGACTACATCCACGACGACGAACGATTGGAATCTGGCTCCGTTCCGCTTTGGACCGAAGGCCGCGCCGGGAGTGCTCACCATTCGGGCTGCAGGCAATGTCGTGCTGTTCAACACGATCTCCGACGGATTCCAAACCGCCGCATACAACTCCGCTCTGCTTGCGCAAAACGCCGCGCTTCCTCTCAACGCACAGTCGTGGAGCTACCGCATCACCGCTGGCGCGGATCTTTCCGCAGCGGACGTCACAGGAGTGCGCTCCCTCTCCACGCTGGCAGCGGACAGCGGATCGCTGTTGCTGGGCAAGAATGGCGGCAACGGTGTTTTCGTGACGCCTGGAGTCAATGCGACCACCGCGGCGGCCGTCGGAAACCGCTATCAGGCGATTCGGACAGGCAGCGGCGACATCACCATTAACGCCGCTCGCGATGTTCAGTTGCTCAATCAATTCTCCGTGATCTTCACCGCGGGCACCCAGGTAGCCGACGCGACCATGGGAGGAACATTTGACGTGCCCGTGCTGAACGCAGCAGGCAGCGGCGAACTCGGGGCGGTGCAGCAATCGCCGGCCTATGCCGTCCAATACACGCTCGGCGGAGGAAACGTGGCGATCAACGCGGGTGCGGATATCGCACACTACACTCGAATCGGCACCGGACCGCTCATCGCGGATTCGACACGGCAGACGCCAACAAACTGGCTCTACCGGCGTGGATTCATAGACCCGGTGACCGGCGAGTTTGGAACGGCTCGCTTTGGGGATACCGCCACGACGACGTGGTGGGTCGATTTCTCGAACTTCTTCCAGGGAGTCGGCGCGCTCGGCGGCGGAAACGTCACACTCGATGCGGGCCGGAATGTTTCGAACGTGGACGCCGTCGCCCCTACCAATGCCCGGATGGCGAAAGGCGCACCGAACTCCGCGAGCCTCGTGGAGCTTGGTGGCGGCGACGTCACGGTGCGCGCGGGCAAGGATATCGATGGCGGCGTTTACTACGTCGAACGGGGGCGCGGAACGCTCGCCGCGGGCGGCAGCATCAAGACCAACAACACCCGCTCCCCTTCGCTCACGATCCTCAAGAATCCTGCCGACTACCTCGCGGAACAATCGTGGCTTCCCACGACGCTCTTTGTGGGCAAAGGCGCGTTCGATGTCAGCGCGCGCGGAGACCTTCTGCTCGGTCCTGCGAGCAACCCGTTCCTGCTGCCGGGCGGATTCAATAACACATACTGGTACAAGACCTACTTCTCGACTTACGGCGCAGACAGCGCGATCAACGCCACGTCATTGAGCGGCGACGTCACACTCCGACTCGCGGCGACTGATTCCACCGTGAACAACGCGGCTCCGCTGCTGCTCACGTGGTTCAAGCAGGAACTCCTGCTCAGCGGGCCCGCTTCGGCCGCATTCTATCAGCCCTGGCTGCGACTGAACGAAACCAGCGTAACTCCGTTTACCGGAGTCGCGGCGCTGATGCCGGGTTCGCTGAACACCACGGCTTTCTCGGGCGATATCAACATTGTCGGAAATCTCACGCTCTCCCCGTCCGCAAGCGGAAGCCTGACACTCGCCGCGAGCGGGTCGGTGAACGGGCTGAATCTCACAGGATTCAAGCCCGTGAACGGCGTTTCTACGGCGGCGTGGGGCGCGTCGCGCATCAATCTCTCCGACGCAAATCCGGACGCGGTTCCAGGCATTGTCACACCCATCGCCTTCCAAGCCACAGCAGGGACGATTCAAGGCCAGGCACGCGTCACCGGTGCGAACATCTTCACCGCAGTCGATGCGCTCTTCGCGGAAACGGGCTCCACGCGGAGTGTGCTGCAAACCAAGCAGGCGCTCCACGCGCCGGGAGTGCTGCACGCCGCCGAGTCGGAACCACTTCGCATCTACGCGGGCGACGGCGATATCCAGGGCATCACACTTTTCTCGCCTAAAGCCGCGCACGTTTTCGCAGGTCGCGACATCGCCGATGTGGCGCTCTACATTCAGAACACAGGAGAGGAAAATGTGAGCATCGTCGCAGCAGGCCGCGACATCATCCCCTACAACGCGAACACACAAACCCGCGTGCTCGCGAACTCCGCGGGGAATGTTGTGAACCCGGACAGCGTTCCGCTCGCCGGTGATATCCAGATCTCCGGCCCCGGCGCATTGCAGGTTCTCGCGGGCCGCAATATCGACCTCGGCACCGGCAAGCCCGCTGGCGATGGAACCGGTCTCGGCATCGTGAGCATCGGCAATGCGCGGAATCCATTCCTCCCGTTTGATGGCGCGGATCTCGTCGTCGGCGCGGGCATCGGATCGTCCGCCGGATTGGGAAACAGCGCCCTCGACTTCGCGACTTTCTCCGAGGAGGTCTTTGCGAATCCGCGCTACGCCGCGGCAATCGCGGAGCGCCTCGGCACTGCGGGCGATATCGAGAGCCTCTCGGACGAGCAGCGCAATCTCATCGCACTCGAGCTCTTCTACTACACGCTTCGTGACTCCGGTCGCGACAGGAACGATGAGGCAAGCCCGACGTTTGGCACCTACGCAGGCGGCTTCGACGCCATTGCGAAGCTCTTCCCCGGAACGGGATGGAAGGGCGACATCTCGCTGACCGCGCGCCAGATCAAAACAGCACAGGGCGGCGACGTGAGCATTTTCACACCGGGCGGAAAAATCATCGTCGGCTTCGATGCCGGCGCGGGACAATCGCTCGATCAAGGCATCCTCACCGAGAGCGGTGGAAATATCCACATCTTCGCCGACGGCAGCGTCACCCTCGGCACTTCGCGCATCTTCACGCTGCGCGGCGGAAACGAGATCATCTGGTCGAGCAACGGCGACATCGCCGCGGGAACGTCGTCAAAGACCGTTGCAAGCGCCCCGCCGACGCGTGTGCTCATCGACCCGCAAAGCGCCGACCTCAAGACCGACCTCGCCGGCCTCGCGACCGGCGGCGGCATTGGCGTGCTCACGACCGTCGAGGGCATCCCGCCGGGCGACGTGGATCTCATCGCACCGAATGGAGCCATCGACGCTGGCGACGCCGGCATCCGCAGCGCGGGAAATCTCAACGTAGCCGCCGACGTCGTGCTGAACGCTGAAAACATCCAGGTCTCCGGCAGCAGCGCCGGAGCGCCGGGCGGAGCCGCGCCTGCTGCTCCCAGCATTCCCGCCGCTCCAGCTCCCCCGCAACCACAGGACCCAAACCAAGGACCGCAACCCAACACGCCTGAGAAGGAACGGGAAAAGGAGAAGGAAAAGAAGAATGCGGAGGAGCCTCCGAGCATCATCGTCGTCGAAGTTCTCGGCTACGGCAGTTGAGCGACTAACAGAAAACAGTTTCCGCACGCTGCACTTCCATGAAACGCAGTAGGCTTGCGATGTGCGCCGGCTGTTCCAAGTTCTTGATGCTGGAGAAACGCGGCGACGGCTTTGCTTTTTGGTCGGTGTTCGGACGGAGAGCCAATTTACAATACCGCTGCCGCGCGTGTCTCCGTTTCGATCGCGCCACACGCTTCTTCCTCCTTTCTTGGGTTGATTAGCTGCGCGCCGTGGTCGGCGCAGATGGAATTCTGGTGAAGTGCGAACTGACTACGGTAATCATGGAGGGGGAAAATCCGCATTTTGGGCTGTCTCGTTGATCGAATCGACTATTCGTAGTTCAATTGGCGGGTCGCGGAGGGA
>SXWH01000187.1 GCA_005791535.1 Verrucomicrobiaceae bacterium
CCCCGGAAGCGTGCAGCAGCATCGGCGGCTCATCCGCTATCGCATCGCAGTGACCGACCAACTCGGGCAGGGCGCGACTTATCCGGCGAGCACCGACCCATGCCCGAACTTCGCGTATTTCTGCTACGACGGCGTGCCAGCGTGGACGGCCGCAGTGCAGCCGGGTGTGACGAGCGCAACGACGTTTTCGGAAGCCACGATGCGCAAGGTGCGGCCGTGGCATTTGCTCTCGCAGGCGGCGGATGTGCCGGCCTGCCAATACAACGGCGCGTTCAACGACGGCGTGTATCGATTCTACGGCGCGATGGTCGTCGATGGCGTCGTTTACGACCACGTGCGCTACCGCATCAAAGGTCAGGGTTCGACATTCAACACCGGGAAGAACAAGTGGAAATTCAAGTTCAATCCCGGCCAGTTGCTCCGGATGCCCGATGACTACGGCACGAAGACCACAACCATCGAAACGCTGAATATCAGCAGCGTTCCCGCGCCGTGGGCTCCGTGGAGTCGCGGACTCGCCGGGCTCGATGAAGTCATGCAGTTCCGGCTCTCGCAGCTCGCGGGCGTGCCTGCGCCGAATACGAGTTATCTGCAATGGCGCGTGATTGATTCCGCTGCGGAAGCGCCCGCATCGCAATTCGACGGCGACCTTTTCGGGCTCTACCTCGCGTTTGAGAATCAGGACAACCATTTCAAAGACGAACACGGACTTCCCGATGGAAACATTTTCCGAATGCAGGGCGGCAACAACCACATCCTCGGTCAGGGCGCCGGCCAGCCGGATGACCTCAGCGATTTGGCAGCGTTCACGAGCGCGACGACCGGCTACAACAAAGGCACCGCGGGCAGCGTCGGCACTTATCAAAACGAAGCATGGTTCCGTGCGAATGTGGATCTGCCGCGCTATTACTCGTGGCGAAGCGTGGTCGAAGCGGTGAACGGCACGGACATCCGCGAGCAGGAAAACGTCGTCTATTTCCGCGACCCGCTCACCGGGCGCTGGCACATCCAGCCGTGGGACTGCGACCTTCTCTACGAGCAACTCGACCGCTGGGGTCCGAAAGGCACGCAGGCCGCCGCCGGGCAGCCCGCCGCGCCTTACGAACAAATCCGACGCGGCCTCGCGCATACGGCGCTGCGCATCGAATTCCAAAATCGTGCGCGCGAGTTGCAGGACCTTCTGCTCAACAACGACCAGGCTTGGAAGCTCATCGACGAATACGTGTCGCTCATCACCGACGAAACGCCGCGCATTATCCCGAATGGCGGCGCTGTCGCTGCGGGCTTCGTGGAAGCAGACCGTCGCCGATGGGATTACTGGCCGCTCAACCCTGTGCAGCCGCGCAGCAATGGAAACAACTTCGGCCAATTCTACCTCACGCCCTACACCATCGGCGACATGGGCAACGGCCCGTTCGCTCCTTACAACGTCCGCACGCTCGCCAGTGCGGACTTCGCGGGCCTGGTGAAATGGGTGAAGGATTTCATCGCGACCGATGTGTATGGCGGTGCGCGGCTCACGGAGTTCACGCTCAATCAGCGCGACCTCTACACGCTGAATCCCACAGGCTCCACGCAGCAAATCCCCAACACGCCGACGCTCACCGATCTCAGCCCCGGCACGCATCCCATCAACGCACTCACTTTTTCGACGTCCGCATTTTCCAGCCCGAACGCGCAGACTTTCGCCGCGATGCAATGGCGCATCGCCGAAGTCCGCTGGCCCGGACTCACCGGACACATCGATGGCAAACGCTGGCGCTACGAAATCGAAGACACGTGGACCAGCGCGGAGCTGCCGGTCTTTAACAACCAAATCACGTTCCCAGCCCAGCCGCTCGAAGCCGGCGTTACGTATCGGGTCCGCGTGAAAATGAAGGACTCGGCCGGACATTGGAGCCACTGGAGCGCGCCCGTTCAGTTCGTCAGTGGCGCGCCCGACGTGACGTTCTACCAGCAAAACCTCGTCGTCTCGGAGCTCATGTATAAACCGACCGGCGGCTCCGATTACGAGTTCATCGAACTGCAAAATCTCTCCGCCACCACCGCGCTCGACCTCGCGCCCGTGACCATCAGCGGCGGAGTGGACTACGCATTCCCCGCAGGCACCACGCTTGCCGCCGGAGCGCGCATCATCGTTCCAAAAAACCTCGCCGTTTTCCAAAGCCGCTACGGCACCGGGCTCCCGACCGTCGCCGGTTGGGGCGTCGCCGATTCGCTCAACAACAGCGGCGACACCATCACGCTCAACTACGGCGAGAACGTCGTCATCCGCACATTCACCTACGACGACCTCGCCCCTTGGCCCGACCTCGCCGCGCTACCCGGCCACAGCATCGTGCTGAAAATCCCCGGCACGACCGCGCCCGACCACGCCCTCGGCACCAACTGGCGCGCGAGCCTCGCTCCAAATGGAAACCCCGGCGCAACCGACGCCACCACATTCACCGGCCTCGCCACCGCCGACGCCGACGCCGACGGTCTCAACGCCCTGCTCGAATACGCCCTCGGCACCAGTGATACCAACAACGCCACCGGCCCCTCCGCCTACACCATCACTCGCGAACCCGCCGGCACATTCCTTTTCTCGCACCAACGCGTTCTCACCGCCGACGACATCACCTACGCGCTCCAAGCCACCCCCGACCTCGCCGTCCCTTGGTCCCCCGCCGACTCCACATTCGTAAGCACCACGCCAGTCTCCGCCGGAATCGTCAGCGACACATGGCGAATCACCCCGCCGGTTGGCGCGGTGAAATTCTTCGTGCGACTGCGTGTGGTGAGGTGAGCGCGAAAACCGTAGAAATGAAAACTATGCGTTCTTTCTCATGGGCTTGGTTTGTTTGCTGTGGGTTGATTCACCTTTTCCTCACCGTCGTAGTGGCCGACTTATTTCTGCTTGCCAGAGTTGTCGCAGGTTTTGAGGACGTCGCTGCGGAACTGACGGTCTATAAAGCCTTTCTGTGGGTTTGGACGCCCGGTGCGGTGCTGGCGATCGTGTCGGAGAAGGGCGAGAGCTTCACGATATTTACGGCATGTCTGACTTCACTACTTGTGGGGACGTTTGCCGGATTCTGTGGTCCGCGCACCATCGTGCGATTCGCTTCGCGCTTTCCGCGAGTTGCGAACCGTCTGGCGGGAGCGGCGACTCGCTTCCGTTCCGCAGTTGTCGCAGCAATCGTAGTTCTGGCAATCGGCGGTATCGCGGGAACCGTTCATGCGCGATTCGCACGGTGGGATACCCGCTTTTCCATTCGCGATGAGTTCAAGTTCCGTCCATTCGCCTCGCAGATCCGAAACGCAAAGTCGTTCACGCTCTACGAAGGGCTTCCGCATCAGTTTTCCGAGGCAGCATTGCTGCGGAGCGAACTGGCCACGAAGGAGACTTTCCGGATCTGGGACTTTGATTTCTACAGCGCTCCAGTGCCTATTTCGCCTTCCGATCAACAAGTCATTATCCAGCTCGCTTCATCGTCCGGCACCTACGTGAACTATGGTGGCCCGAAGCTCTGTGTGGGATTTCACCCGGACTTCGCACTCACATGGAACGACGGCACCAAGCGCACATCGCTCCTTCTTTGTCTGGGCTGCTCCGAGATGGTTTTCCTCGATGGAGAGCGCAAGTTTCTCGTCACGATTCGCCGCGAATTCTGGGAGCAATTCCGCGACATACTGAACCGATACCACCCCAATCGACCGTTCATGTAGTCTGCGCGGCGCGCTGTTTTTGACGCGTCTTTCCTGTCATCCTCCCGTGCAACCTTCGCCGTGCGCTTTAGCGACAATCGACATTGACCACCGCTTCGTGCGGCGCAACATCACCGCGCTATGTGCTGCTTCTCCGGAAACGTTCGCTCGGTCACCAATACACGCATCTTCGCCCGACTCCTGCCCGAGAATCGACAGGGGCTCATCTATAGTATGTCGCTCGATACGCCTCAGGATGTCGCAATGATTCTGCCGATTCCCGTGCCGCCGGGGAGTGGTGAGAAGGCAGTTCGGTTCATCAGCTTTGAAAAATACGCTGATGTTTTTGAGGACATCGAACGCACGTTTCCCCGGTTGGTGCCATTGAGCTTTGGAGGCATTGCGTCGCGATCGCTTCCGAAGGCTGCGAAAAACGATCTCGAAGTCCAGAAGGTCGGTTCCTTCAACGCGTCTTTCGTTCCGTCGATCAAGGACTTCTCCCGACTCGATCCGCAGTTTCGCCTTCCCGACGGGGTCTGGGAGAAGATCGGCAACTACGCGAATTTTGGATTCGCCGTATTCAAACTGCGCAAGGGGAATCACGAGGTGCACCCGATGGCTTTTGCGTTCCCGACGTCGATGCCCGGACGAATCTTCTTCCCGACCGTTCATATCCACGACGGGGAAGTGCACAAGCAGGCCGATTTCGATCATACGCTCTATGCGCAGACAGCCTCCGGCCGCGCGCCGCAGACCCTTGGTTGGGAGGAAAGTGAGACGCTCGCCTCGGGTGCGGTGAAGCTGGACAAGACGAGCGGTCTGATTGTCGGGCCGAGTCACTTTTTCAGGAAGAAGATGCACGGCCGTTTGCGGAATGTGGACGTGATTGTCTGAAGCGCAGCCGCTCTGCGGGCGAATCCGCGGACCGCAATCTTCTGATTGGAAATCCGTCTGCGGCCGACAGTATCCGTGTCATGAAAAATACCGTCCGCCTCGCCTCACTTGCTCTGCTTTTCACCGTGCCCGCTTTCGCCGATGAGGCGAAATGGGTCTCTCTTTTTAATGGCAAGGATCTCACGGGCTGGACGATCAAGATCGCCAAACGCCCGCTCGGCGAAAACTTTGCTAACACGTTCCGCGTCGAGGATGGCATCTTGAAGGTAAACTACGACGGCTACGAGAAGTTCGACCAGCAATACGGGCATCTTTTCACGAACATCGCCTACTCGCACTACATCCTGCGCATGGAGTATCGGTTCACCGGCAAGATGATGGCCGATGCGCCGAATTATGTGAACCTCAACAGCGGTGTGATGCTCCACGCGCAATCCCCGCAGAGCATGCGGTTCGATCAGGGCTTCCCGGCGAGTCTCGAAATGCAGTTCCTCGCCGATGAAGGCAAGGGCCAGCGCCAGACGGGGAATCTCTGCACTCCGGGCACTCACGTCGAGATCGACGGAAAACTCGTCACCCAGCACATCGTGAAGTCCAGCGCGCCGACTTTCCCCGCTGAGGAGTGGGTGCGCGCCGAGGTGGAGGTGCACGGCAACGAGATGATCATCCACCGCGTCAACGGTGTGGAAGTCCTCCGCTACCAGCGCCCGCAGCTCGATCCGACGAACAATAACGCCCCCGCGACCGACCTGCTCGAAGCTGGCGGCAATCTGATGCTCCACTACGGACACATCGCGCTTCAGGCCGAAGGACAGCCGGTTTGGTTTCGGAAGATCGAGTTGAAGTCACTCGAGAAGAAGTAGGCTTGAGCGTGTGCTCATCCAGCGACGCCCCACGGCAGATACGGCGCTTTTTTCCGCCCGTCGCGAGAATAGGAACTGAATTACCGTCTCGAAGCGTTAGAACGACGGGTCACTTGCCAGATTCAAGTCCCGCGAAAGTCTTATCGAGTGCGGCGCGGAGAATCCATGCACGCTGGCGTGCGGATTTCTCAGCCCGGGCGTCGACGAGTGCCTTGGCGAGTGCGTTGCGTGAGTCTTCCGAAACGCATTCCATCGTGCGGAGCGCCTCGCTCGTGACCTCGTAGATCGCTGCGCAACCGGCGACGTCACCGCTGTTGAAGATGGGCACACCGCGCTCGATCGCGAGTTCGATTAGCTGCGAGGACTTCAGCGGGCCGGTTTCCGCTTTCACGGGAATGAGGACCTGATCGATGGCATGTATGATTCCGTTTGATGCCAGGACGTCGGCATTCAGCAATGTGGCATTCCCGACAAGAACACGACCGTTTTCGAATCGAAACGGGATCTTCGAGCCCTGCAAAGATGCGGCCTCGCGGGCTTCGAGCGCCTTCGCAAGTGTGATGCGTCCGGAGAACACGTGATTCTTCAGGACTGCGACCAGTCGTTCGCGGTTCTCGGGGCGGAGGAGCGAATCCAAGGTGCCGGCGGGCAGTTTCGCAAATGCATCGTCCGTCGGCGCGAGCACCGTCAGCGGACCTTCACCATACAGCACGCCGCCGAGTTCCGCGGCAGTCGCGGCTGAGAGGAGTGTTTTGAAAGCACCTGCGGACCTCGCGACGTCCACGATGGTTTTGCCGGCTTTGGAATCCGAAGCGGCGGAGTCCGCGATGGCTTTCACGTATTCGACTTCGAGAGCGAACGGTCCTTCCTTTTTGTCAGCCACGGTGAAGCCGACGGACGCGATCGACGCCGGATTGATCGGCTTGAATGGAAGCTCGCGTCCGAATGCCTGCAGTTTGAAGTCCGCGTACGCCAGCCGCGTCTCCTTCCACTCGCCAGCGGTTGTCGGCAGGAACGCACGATACGAGGAGGCACCCATCTGGTCGGCAAAGCGAAGATCCACCCAGTATGTCCGCCCGTCACCTCTGGCCTTCACGACGAGTGTGTCGGTTCCGCCGAGAGCAAGCGCGGCCTCCTTCATCCGAACCGAGGCAAAACCTCCATTGTTTGCGAGGGAAAGTTCGCCGCTGAAAATCATGGTTCCTTGCTCGCTGCGCTTGAACCCGCCTTTTGAAACGCCTCCCATCACACCATCATTCACTGATGTCCAGATCTTCATCGCGTTGTCGTTTCCGAATGAGGCAACTTCCTTTTCCGACGCGAAAAGTGAATGCCGTCCGAAGATCGCGGAAATCGCGAGAAGTGCGATAAGGCTGAGGGAACGGACGTTTGATAGGTTTGATTTCATGGTTCTGAGCAATTTGATTACCGCTAAAATATTCGCCGCAGACACCCTTCCGGACTCAACAATCGAGCGGCATCCGCCGAATAGCGAACCCACACGCACGCCGGTTCACCAATTGCCCCCCGGATCGAGACAGAACGCTCCTTTGCTGTTTCCAATCCGCAATATTTCTCTAGCACATTGAGCCATGCGCGCGCTTTTCCTCGCACTCCTCGCCAGCTCAGCCATCGCCGCCGACGGCAACCGCCTCGCCTACCTCGACGACGATTCGCCATTCTGGCCCACCGCGAAGTCGCCGAAATTCATCACTCCGCAGTGGATCGGCGAGGAGGGCGTCGAGGCGGCGGTCATCCTCTCCATTGACGACCTGCGCGATGACCCGGCGAAGTGGGAAAGCTACGTCCGCCCCGTGCTGGAGCGCCTCAAGAAGATAGACGGGCGCGCACCGTTCTCGATCTTCTGCTGCAAGTTCGACCCCGCGCATCCGCAGTTCCAGACGTGGCTGAAAGAGGGCGTCTCACTCGAAGTCCACACCGTGGACCATCCGTGCCAGTGCCTCGGCAAAATGGACTTCGCCGCCGCCTCGCACACGACGCACGACTGCGTGGACCTGCTCTCGCGCATTCCCGGCAACAAGCCCGTCGCGTTTCGCATGCCGTGCTGCGATTCGATGAACTCCTCCTCGCCGCGCTTCTTCGCCGAAATCCTCGCCGGCACGAGCGCCGAGGGCCGCTGGCTGTCGGCGAGTTCGTCCGTCTCGATGATTTTCACCGACGGTAAAAACCGGGCGCGCTTTGCTAAATACCAACCGCAGGAGCATCGCCCGCCGGTGAAGGTCACGTTCGACCGCTACGCCGGCGACATCTCCGACTATCCGTATCCTTACATGGTCGGGAAAAAGTGCATCGAGTTCCCATTCGTCGTCCCAAGTGACTGGCAGGGCTACAACGCGCTCGGCGCGAAAAACCCGCAGATGCTTGCCGATTGGAAAGCCGCGCTCGACACCACTGTCGCCGCGAAAGGCACGATGACGCTCGTACTTCATCCGCACGGTTGGAGCGACCCGGCGCAGATCGTCGAGTTCGTGGACTACGCCGTCGCGAAATACGGCAAGCGCGTGAAGTTTCTGAGCATCCGCGAGGCGATGGAGCGGATTGAGAAGAATGCGCTCGCCGGAGAATCGCTGCGCTCCGCGAAAGGTGACGACGCTGGCGTGCGGATGTTCGATTTGAACGACGATGGTTTTATGGACATCGTGATGGCGACGGAGCAAAACCGCATCACACGTGTTTGGCAGCCGGAGTCCAAGAAGTGGCGGGAAACAGAGACACCGTTTCCGCTCACTGCGGAAACAATGCGACCGAGATTTGGGTGCGTGAGAGATGCGAAATCAGTAAGCGCGATGTTTTTCTCATACATCACGATGGGGATCACGTTTCGCGATGGAAAATGGGAGCTCGATCCGGAGGTAAACGGGCCAGAGGCTTTCACAAAAGGAGTCCGGCTTCCGGGAGTTTCGAAGATTGGAGTCAGCGGAGACTTCATCCTCCGCGACTTCGACAACGACGGGCGCTGTGAGATGCTCATCGGGGATCAAGAGTCGCATTCGATTCTCACATGGAGCCCATTGTCCAAAAAGTGGGAGGACGCAAATTTCGCGATGCCGGCCGGCTTTGCGGTCGCGCGTCGCGTCGAGAACCAGGGGTTATTCTGGGCGCGTCATCAGGACAACGGCCTCCGCTTCGTTGATCTGAATGGCGACGGCTTCCTCGATATCTTCCAGAGCAACGAGCGCGGCTACGCCATCCATCTGTGGGCTGGAAAAATCCGCAACGACCTCGGCTGGACGCGCGGGTGGTCGCACAAGGTCGCCGTCGGCAAAGCCGCAACGCCGCCGTTCACCAACGACACCATCCTCCCCTTCGTAATGGATGGCAAAAACTACGGCGCGTGGTTTCATAAAGACCACGTCGTCTGGCAAAACGAGGACACCGTGAAGCTCGAAGCGCACGTCTCGCGCATCTCGTTCAAAGACCTCATCGCCGTCCCCATCCCGCCCATCAAGACGCCGGCCGAGTCGCAGAAATGCTTCGTCCCGCCCCCGGGCTTCACCGTCGAACTGGTCGCCGCCGAACCGCTCGTCGAGTCACCCGTCGCCTTCGAGTGGGACGCGCACGGGCGGCTGTGGGTCGTCGAAATGCGCGACTACCCGCTCGGCATGGACGGCAAAGGCGCGCCCGGCGGACGCATCAAAATTCTCACAGATACCAACGGCGATGGTCACTACGACAAAGCTACGATCTTCGCCGATGGGCTGCAGTTCCCGACCGGTGTGTTCCCATGCTACGACGGTGCCATCGTCGCCGCCGCGCCGGACATTCTTTTCCTCTCGGACAACGACGACACCAACGACAACGTCGCTCCCGCCGACGTGAAATTTCCGATGTTCACAGGCTTCACACCCGGCAACCAGCAGCACCGCATGAACGGTTTCGAGTGGGGGCTCGATGGCTGGCTGTATGGCGCGAATGGCGACAGCGGGGGCACAATTCGGATCGTGGATACATCGCGCAGTCCATCGGTCATCAAAGAATCACCGGTCGTAAGAATCAGCGGTCGCGACTTTCGCTTTCACCCGAGTGGCGACCGCATCGAGGCCGAGTCCGGCCAGACGCAATACGGCCGCCGCCGCGACGACTGGGGGAATTGGTTCGGCAACAACAACCCTACGTGGCTTTGGCACTACACCATCGAAGACCGCTACCTCCGGCGCAACCCGAAGCTCGCTGTGAAATCCGTTCGCCGCGTGACGAACGGCGACACGCGCGTCTTCCCTGCCTACGCGCTCGCGGACGCGCCGACGCGCCTCAACCAGCCGCAGACACTCGGCAACGTCACCAGCGCGAACAGCCCGACGCCATATCGCGACGAGCTGTTCGGCCCGGACTTTGCCACGAGCGTTTTCATCAGCGAGCCGATGTACAACGTCGTACATCGCGAAGTGCTCGTGCCCGACGGCGCGACCTTCACCAGCCGCCGCGCCGACGATGAAAAGGAGCGCGAATTCCTCGCGAGCACCGACCTGTGGTTCCGCCCCACGATGTTGAAAACCGGCCCCGACGGCGCGCTCTACATCGCCGACATGCATCGCTTCGTTCTGGAGCATCCCGAATGGATCGCTCCCGAGACTCAGTCGCGCATGGACCTCCGCGCAGGTGCTGACACAGGACGCATATGGCGCGTTTTCCCGACTGGCAAGAAGCCGGGAAAGATTCCTTCGCTCGAGAACCGCGACGACAAGGCGCTCGCCGCTGCGCTCGATTCTCCGAGCGGATGGCAGCGTGACACGGTTCAGCGACTGCTCATTCAGAACCAGAGCTCGGGAGAAACCGCAAATACGGCCGGGCCGATTCTCCGCAGACATCTTCGCTCCGCAAAGAACCCGAAAGTTCGCGTGCAGGCCGCCGCCACGCTCGTCACGCTGAATGCATTCACACCCGACGACCTCCGCGCCGCTTTGCGCGACGCGCATCCTCAGGTGCGCGTGCAGGCACTTCGGGCCGCCGAGAAAATGACGCCGCCCTTCCCGACTGTGCTCAGCGCGATTGCGCTGTGCGCCGACGACCCGGAGTTCATCGTCCGCCGCCAGCTCGCGCTGACGCTCGGTGCGATTCGAGACGACGATTCAAACACCGGGAACGAGGTCGCCGCAACGCTCTCGCGCCTCGCCGAGCGCGATGGCGACAACGAGCAAATGCGCGTGGCCATTATGTCGTCGCTACAGCCCGAAGATGCGCTTTTTAAAAAACTGAACACAGCGCCCGCCGCCGTCGACAAAGTGCCGGAGCTTCCGAAGCCCACGACGCCCGACCGCGCGAAGGTCATCGCCAGCTACGCCAGTGTGCCGAAACTCAAGGGCGACGCCGCGCGTGGGCAGCAGCTTTTCAAAACGCAATGCGCGCTTTGCCACCGTCTCAAAGGCGAGGGCATCGAAGTCGGCCCCGACCTGGCGATGACTGCGACGAAGCCAGATGACTGGATGCTCACCGCGCTCTTCGACCCGAACGCCGCCGTCGAGCCGCGCTACGCCGCGCAACTCGTGAAGCTCAAAGCCGGCGGCGAGCTCGGCGGCATCATCGCCAGCGAAACCGCGAACAACATCACGCTCCGCCTCGCCGGCGGTGGCGAGCAGGCCGTCCTGCGTTCTGATTTTACAGAGCTGAAGCCGCTCGGAAAATCCCTGATGCCCGAGGGCCTCGAAGCTGCGCTGAAGCCGCAGGATGTCGCCGACTTGCTCGCGTGGATTCGGAGCAGGTAGTCCTGGCGAAGCGACGTGATGTGAGAGCCCCCGGTCGCCTCTGCGTTTCGCTCAATGCGATGTTCCGGGTCTTTCAGGCAAGGGGCGCTGCTAAAAACTTGTGGAACTCCGTGATTATCATACCCTTTCGGGAAAGCGCGTGCTCACCGGAAATCCATTTATGAATCGAGCCACAACAATCACCCCGGAATACCGCCCCACGGATCAGCCCCCCAAGAGGGTTTTCAATCCACGTGCGAAAGTTGGGATCATTTCTGCAGCTACCCTGCGGTAAGTGAAAAGACGCAGGAAGAACTTTCAACGACACGATTCCATGCACGAAACCGGCCAGAGTCCCGCAGTAATAAAATTCTGGGGTGTACGCGGCGGGATTCCGACGCCGGGACCGGAAACGGTACGCGTCGGTGGCAACACCTCGTGCGTCGAGATCCGTGCAGATGGCGAGTTGATCATTCTGGATGCCGGAAGCGGTCTGCGCCCGCTTGGGCGAGCGATTGCCGCCGAATTCTCCGAGTCGCCGGTGAGCCTCACGCTTTTGATCACCCACACCCATTGGGATCATATCCAAGGATTTCCGTTCTTCGTTCCCGCGTACAGTCCTCGCAACCACATCCGCATTCTCGGATTCGAGGGCGCACGGAACGATTTGCAGGCGACGCTGGCCGGGCAGATGGAAAGCCCCTACTTCCCGATCGCGCTCGCGCAAATGCCGGGCAACATCGTCATTGAAGAATTGAAGTCGCTGCGATTCGAAATCGGCCGCATCAGCGCCGAGGCCTGCCACGTGAATCATCCCGGCGTATGCGTCGGCTACCGCCTGAAGACTTCAAACGGCAGTATCTGCTACATCCCAGATCATGAATCCGCGCCTCTGGACGCAATGGAGCCGGATTCCGTGAGCGCAACCATCGAGAAGAAGGTAATCGAATTCATCCGCGAAGCGGACGTGCTCATCATCGATTCACAATACACCACGGAGGAATATCGCAGCCACGTCGGCTGGGGACATGGCTGCCTTGATGATGTCGTGCGCGTCGCACGGGCGGCGAGGGTAAGACACCTTGTTCTTTTCCACCACGACCCCGGACACGACGATGACTTCATGGACGGGATGCTCGCCCGCGCACGGACACTCGCGAACGGGAGCGACCTGCATATCTCCCTCGCGAAGGAGGGCGAATCGGTGGTGCTAAAGCCGATGCCCCTTTAAATCGCCCGCCCTCCAGCCGCTTGCAGCGGGGCCGCATCTCTGCTGGATTCTACGCCATGGCGTTACCGCGCAAAAACAAAACAAACATCGGAGTCATCGGCCTCGGCATTATCGGCACCCGGGTGGCCTCGGGTCTGAGAAAAGCCGGATTCCAATCATTTGTATGGAATCGCACGCCACGCCCCGTCCCAAACTTCCTCGGCTCTGCGGCCGAAGTCGCGGAAATGTGCGAAATCATCCAACTCTTCGTCGCCGACGGTGCAGCGGTACTTGAGACGATTGATGCCATGCAGCCCGCACTGACAAACCGACACATAATTGTCTGCAACGCCACCATTGGCCTAGAAGCGACGCTCGAAGCGGCAAAGAAGACACGCCTGCTTGGCTCCGCGTTCCTCGACGCACCATTCACCGGCAGCAAAGGCGCGGCGGAAAAGCAGCAACTGGTCTATTACGTCGGCGGCGACGAGGAAGTCTTCCTCCGCGCAAAACCCGCACTGGAAGCCAGCAGCAAGGCAATCCTTCGCATCGGTGTAATAGGCCAGGCTGCTGTCATCAAGGTCGTGACCAATCTCATCAGCGCAACCACCGCACAAACACTGGCCGAAGCGCTCGCCATCGTGAAGAAAGCGGGGATCAGGCCCGAAGCGCTCGGCCATGCCATCGAGTTGAACGCGATGCGCAGCGGCGTTACGGATCTCAAACTTCCAAAAATGATCGATGGCGATTACGAGCCCCATTTTTCTGTGAAACACATGGCGAAGGACGTGAATCTCGGGCTGTCGCTCGCACAATCAATGGGGCTGCAAGTTCCCGCCACAAGCTGCGTGGGAGGCGCACTTGGTGCCGCCATCGCCAAAGGCTGGGGCGAACTGGATTACGCGGCCCTCGCAAAAGCATACGATGATAGCAGCCCTCGAAAAGCTATGAGCGAAGGCGGCGTCTCGTGAATCTCCAGAACCAATACGCCGCCGTGAAGAGCCGCGGCGGCGTCATCAATCTCTCGCATCGCGTAAAACTCGCATTCACCGGCGCGGACCGTATCCGCTACCTCAACGGCCAGATCACAGCCCGCCTTACCGGAAAACCCGGCATCATCCCGGCGTGCGTGACTAGCGCGAAAGGAAAGCTCTGCGCCGATATCTTCGTCTCCACTTGGGAACAACTCGTGGTCGTCGATGCCGATCCGGCCGTGGCTGCCACCCTTCCGGCGCGGATGGAAAAATATATCGTCGCAGACGATGTCGAAATGACAGAAGCACCGGAAAAAGCCCTGCTCCACTGCGTTGGCATTACCCCGGCGCAGATCGCGGACCTCGCGCCCGCCCTTCCATCCACACGATTTGGCATCCCGGGCTGCGACCTTGCCTTGGTCGATACGCATGAACTGCCCGCCCTCTGGGAAGCACTCACCAGCCGATTCGCAATCGTCACGGACGAACTTGCCGAATGCCTGCGGGTCGAAGCCGGCATCCCGCGCTGGGGCTTCGAATTGGACGACAACACGCTTCCTGCCGAAGCTGGTCTGGACCGCACGCATATCGACTTCCATAAAGGATGCTACATCGGGCAGGAGGTCATCAGCCGTGTAAAGAGCGTCGGACACGTAAATCGCAGTTTGCGAGGTTTCGTTACGCAAAATCGCGAAACCATCGATGCAAAATCGCGAATTTTCTCTGTTGACTACCTCGATAAAGAAATTGGCTTCATCACCAGTGTTGCGAATTCCCAAGCCCTGAATCGGCCTATTGCACTCGGATACCTTCGGCGCGGAATGCCGGAATCAGGATTGATGGCAGTATCCCCCGAAGCACCGGACGCACCCGTTCGACTCGAGTTGTCGAACCTTCCGTTCACTCACGAACGAGCTTAAACACAGGGGTTTTGAAGTTCCGAGATCGCGGCCAGCTCCGCGCATTCCCATTATCCGGCAAGTCCTCGTCGGAATTATCCCCTACTATTCAGGACAACAGCACGCCGCTGGCATCGCGGCTGCTCAAAACCACATCCGTAGCGGGAAACCGCAACAATCAAAACAACACATAAACCAAAACAGAAATAATACTATGCTACAGAAACTGAACACAAAACGCGGCGGCTTCACACTCGTCGAAATCATGATCGTCGTCGCCATCATCGCGCTGC
>SXWH01000021.1 GCA_005791535.1 Verrucomicrobiaceae bacterium
ACAGAGAGATTGCGCGTGTGGCTGCGGGATGGTAGGTATCGCTTCACCCTTGAAAAAACGAAAAATCCTCACCGCCGTCACGGTGATCGCATTTACCGTCATATTTGCGATCATCACCACCGGAAATACCACACCCACGCCATGGCATACCCTGCATGATGAGCTGCCGAAAGCCGCAGAGTCTGCGGGCTTGCGCACGGTCGCGTTCGAGTCAGAGAACAGCGACACGGTCCCGCTGCCGGTCAGTGTGCAAATCCGGCAGCTTTTCCAAACCGAGGAAACTCCGACCTTTACCATGGGATTTCCGGACTCCGTGCAGGATTATGCTCTCGAACCGCTCCGCGGCGGTGCACAGTTGCACTGTCTCGTGCGATACCTGTCGGGCAACGCCGCGCATATCGTCCTGCGATTTGCTCCCGCGCTAAAGCAGGAAGCCACGGCATTCCGGGATGCGTTGCGACACGTGGCTCCGGACGTGGCAATCACCCTGGATGAAACCACCGTCGCACGATAACGCGGCGGGAGAGCCGTCCGGCATTTTCCTCACCGACGCACCCAAGGCTCCCAGAAAGCCGGCGACACCGGCGAAGAAGCGGCGCGAGGCAAAGTGATTGCGGAACGGTGGCGCTCCGAGTGCCGAGCCACCGATGCATTCTTTGAGGCGTGAAACCGTTCCGCCGTCGCAGCTTGCCAGCAGGCGGCTATTGCCCTTGATTGCCCGCGATGACTGCCACACTCCATCTGCGTTTCGCGCTCGCCGCCGCCGCGGCACTTTCCCTCGGACAAACCGCGCATTGCGCAGACGCCAACCCGAAGGATTCCGCCGTGAAGACCGCTCCGAAACATACGAACCGACTCGCGAAGGAAAAATCGCCCTACTTGATCCAGCACCAGCACAATCCGGTGGACTGGTATCCGTGGGGACCGGAGGCTTTTGAAAAGGCGAAGAAGGAGAACAAGCCGATCTTTTTGAGCATCGGCTACAGCACGTGCCACTGGTGCCACGTGATGGAGCGCGAGTCGTTTGAGAGCGAGGAGATCGCGAAGATTCTGAACGAAAACTTTGTGTGCATCAAAGTGGACCGCGAGGAGCGTCCGGACGTGGACAAGGTGTACATGACGTTTGTGCAGGCGACGACCGGCGGCGGCGGCTGGCCGCTGAATGTGTGGCTCACGCCGGACTTGAAGCCGTTTGTGGGCGGCACGTATTTCCCGCCGGAGGATCGCGCGGGGCGTCCGGGATTTCCCACGCTGCTGAAGCGGCTGGCGCAAGGCTGGAAGGAGGACCGCGCGGGAATCATCGCGCACGGCGACGAAGTGGCAAAGCAGCTCGCCGAATTTGCGAAGGGCGCGCAAAGCAAGGTGGAGGTCTCGGCAAAAGCCGCGCTGAGCAAGGGGCTCGACGAACTCGTGAAGCGCTTCGACGCGGACCACGGCGGATTCGGCGCAGCGCCGAAGTTTCCGCAGCCGGGCAACATTTCATTCCTCTTCCGCATGTCGGTGAAAAAGGACCTCGCCGACAATGCGGAGGCCGGTGAACGCGACCGCGCCATCGCGGGAAAGATGGCGCTCGTGACGCTCGACAAAATGGCCGCGGGCGGAATGCACGATCACATCGGCGGCGGCTTCCACCGCTACTCCGTGGACAAATTCTGGCACGTGCCGCACTACGAAAAGATGGCGTACGATCAGGCGCAGCTCGCGCGGGTTTATCTCGATGCATTCCAGATCACCCGCGATGCGCGCTGGGAGAAAGTCACGCGCGATGTGCTGGATTACGTGCTGCGCGAGCTGACGGGCAAGGACGGCGGGTTCTACTCGGCGGAGGATGCCGACAGCATAGAGGAAGGCCACGCGGAGAAAAAGGAGGGCGCATTTTACGTGTGGACGAAGACCGAGATCGACGCCGCACTCGGCGCGGACTCCGCGCTTTTCTGTAAAGCATACGGCGTGGAGCCAAACGGCAATTCGCCCGAAGGGAGCGATCCGTTTGACAAGCTGAAGGGCAAGAACACGCTCATCGTCCGCAAGACCGCGGCGGAACTCGCGAAGGAGGAAGGGAAGCCCGAGGCGGAAATCGAAAAGACGCTCGCCGCGGCGCGCACAAAGCTCTTCGAGATTCGCAACAAGCGGCAGCATCCGCATCTCGACGACAAGGTGGTGGCCGCATGGAACGGACTGCTGATCTCGGCGTTCGCACGCGCAGGACAGGTGCTCGACGAGCCGCGCTACATCGCAGCCGCGCAGGCGAGCGCGAAGTTTCTCCAGACGAAACTGTGGAAGGACGGCGCGCTCATCCGCAGCTACCGGCTCGGGCCGGCGGCATCGGCGGGATTTGCAGACGACTACGCATCGGTCATCGCGGGGCTGCTCGATTTATACGAGGCGGACTTTGACACCCGCTGGCTCGCGTGGGCCGTAGAGCTTCAGCAGAAGATGGACGCCGTATTCCTCGACAAGGAGCATGGCGGCTACTTTCAAACGCCGGCGGCGCAGGGAGACATCCTGTTCCGCTCGAAGGAGGATTCCGACAATGCGGAGCCCGCGCCGGGCAGCATCGCCGCGATGAACCTCATCCGGCTCGGACAACTCATTGATTCCAAGGAACTCCGCGAACGCGCCGAGAAAACCATCGCGAGCGTCGGCGAGCAGCTCAAGACCATGCCAAGCGCACTGCCCGTGATGCTGTGCGCGGTGGATGCATCGATGGCGAAGGGCCGCCAGATTGTCATCGCCGGAAAGCCCGGAGCCGACGACACGAAAGCGCTGCTGAAGGAAGCCCGCGCGAACTACACGCCGAATCAGATCATCATCCTCGCCGACGGCGGCGAAGGTCAGGCGTGGCTTGGCGCGCGCAATGAGGCGATCAAATTCATGGAACTGCAGGGCGGAAAAGCCGCGGCGTTTGTCTGCGAAAACTTCGTCTGCCAGTCGCCGGAAACCGACCCGGTGAAACTCCGTGAAGTTTTGAAAAAATAGACGACTGAATCATTCACCGGAAACAACTGCCTTATGAAAACGTCAATTATCAGCCGCGCATTGCGGCTTGCCGCCGCGGTCACTGCGGCGGTGTTGTCCATCCACACCTCCCACGCGGCTCCGCCGGCGAACGATAACTTTGCCAGCGCGCGGCTCGTGACCGGGGCATCGGGCTCCGTGACGGGCACGAACGTCGAGGCCACCAAGCAGGTCGGCGAACCGGATCACGCGGGCGATCCGGGCGGGCAGTCGGTATGGTTCCGCTGGATCGCGCCGAGTTCCGGGCCGTTTCAGTTCAATACCGTGGACAGCGATTTCGACACGACGATCGGAATCTACACGGGCGCGACAGTTGCCACGCTGGTGGAGGTCGCATCAAACGACGAGGCAATCGAGGGTCTGGTTTCCCGGGTTTATTTCCAGGCGACGGCAGGCACGGTGTATCGCATCGCGGTGGATGGCTACGAGGGCGGCAACGGCTTTGCGGAGGAAGGCAGCATCACGCTGAGCTGGGCGACGGTCCCGTCGCCGACGAATGACGCTTTTGCCTCGGCGAAGGTGATTACCGGAGCGTCAGGCGGCGAGGACGTGAACATCGCTGGTGCAACGAAGGAAGCGAACGAGCCCGATCACTTCGGCAGCCCCGGAGGCAACTCGGTGTGGTATTCATGGACAGCGCCATCGACGGGAGAGGTCACGTTTTCGCTGCCATACACGGAATTCAATCCGCTGCTCGCCGTTTACACCGGAAACACCCTCGCGACGCTCACCGAGGAAGCGTCCGGTGATTTCGAAGTGCAGCTCAATGTCACCTCGGGAACGACATACCGGATCGCCCTCGACGCCGACGGTGGCATTGGCGAAGCAACGCTTCTGTGGAACCTGATCGCGCTCCACAACAATTTCGATAATGCCCTCGTCATCACGGGCGCATCCGGCAGCCTGACGGATAGCAACGCTGGTGCCACGCGGCAGATCGATGAACCGGATCACGGGCCCGGAGCGGGCAGCACGATGTGGTATCGCTGGACTGCTCCGGCGGATGGTCTCGTTTCCATGATTCCAAGGCAGAACTCGGGCGACGGCATGATTGTCGCCGTGTACACGGGCGCTGCTTTGAATGGACTGACGAGGGTCGAGAACCGCGATCCTTTCATTAATTACTCCATGATCTTCGAGGCCGTCGCGGGAGTCGAATACCGCATCGCGATCGATTCATCCGATATCGGAACGCCCGGCGCATACACATTTGAATGGCTGCAAGCGGGACCACCGGCGAACGACAATGTCGCAAACGCGGCGACGCTGACCGGCTCTTCCGGAACGACACAGTGCCTGCTGCTTGGCTCGACATTTGAATTTGGCGAGGGCGTGTACGCGGGCGGAACGGGTTCCGTTTTCTATCGATGGACCGCCCCCGCCGCGGGCGTGTTCCGACTGAAGCTCGCCGCCGGACAAAACCCCTCCACGTTCCACATCTCGCAGGCCGAGGGCACCGGACCGAACCCGATCGGATTTGTAAGCGCGGGCGGGCTTGCGGGCGTGAGCGCAGGGCAGGTGATTACGTTCCGCGTGGAGGGTGATGACTTCGACAATCCGGCATTCGACCTCGAATACAGCTTCATCGCGGGCGCATCGGTGATCACGGCGGAATACGGAGGCTTCGTCATGCGCGAGCGGATCGCCGAAACCCGGACGATCACGCTTCGCAGAACAGTCGGCGACTTCAGCAGCAGCGCGACTGTGACCCTCGCACCGCAATCGGGCCCTGACCTCGCGGACGAAGTGACGCACTACACGCTCTCGCAAACCGCGTTCACGTTTGCTCCAAACGAAACGGAGAAAGAGGTCACGGTAACGACCGTGAACAACACCGTTAACGACGGCGTGCTCCAAATCCGCGCGCTGCTGCAGGCAGGCTCCAACGCAGTGGTGGACGATTTCGATGGCGTGTATTTCGACCGCTACGACGACGAGGATGATCCGGCAAACAACCTGATTGCCAACGCCACGATCCTCAGCGGAGCGAGCGGAACCATCGCGGGTACGACAGTCGGAGCGGACCCGGATTTCGACACGGACCCGGGCTACGTTGATGTCGGCGAGGATCTCGGACCGCTTTTCGGCGCGCCAGTCGAGACGGTCTGGTACCGGTGGACCGCTACATTCTCGGGCCCGGTCGCATTTCGCGCAGCAAGTGCGCCGGCGTTCTTCGGCGAAGTGAAGGTGGCGGTTTTTGAAGGCACTACGCCGGCGGCAACGTTCGTAAGCCAGGGATTCGATGGTGCCGGATGGATTGCGGAGACAGGCCGGACGTATCACATCGGAATTGCCGCAAACGAGCAGGACGGATTTGGCGGCATCTTTGGCATGTCATTCACGTTGAACTGGGCTCCGCCGGCTGCGGGCTTTGTGTCCATCGGCGATGTCACCGTGATCGAAGGACAGGATGCGAACGCCGTCCTCACCATCACGCGCACCAATGGAGCCGCGGCATTCACGCTCGACGTCAACACGTTCGAATCCGCCGGCGCCACCGAGGGAGAGGACTTCACGGCGACCTCCACCACGGTGTCCTTTGCCGCGGGAGAGACGAGCAAAACGGTGTCGATTCCGATACTCGACGACGCTATTGTCGAATATCCGGAATTTGGCGGAATCGGGCAGTCGTTCAGCGTGGCAATCTCCACGGTGGACCCGGAAGTCTTCGTCGCACGCGCGACAGCAAAGGCTACGATTCTCGATGACGAGGCAGGCGGCATTGTTTCCATCGACCCGTTTGGCGACGACAATGAAACGAAGCTGGAGGATGCAGGTCCCTTCCAAATCCGTCTCACCCGTGCCGGAATCACATCCGGCGTTTCGACGGTGGACTACACGCTCACGGCCGGCACCGCGACCGCTGCCGATGTTACGCTGACAGGCGGCACGGTCACGTTTGCAGCAGGAGCGACGGAGGCGACGATCACCATCCCGATCACGGACGACACGCTCGACGAGCCGCTCGAAACACTCACCCTCACGATCCTGAATCCCGGCGCGGGCACGACGCTCGGCGAGAAGACCAGTGCGCTTCTCACCATCGAAGACGACGACATTCCCGGCGTGCTGGCCTTTGCCTCCGCGACCGCGACCGCCACGGAGCCTGCGAACTCGGTGAATCTCACCGTCTCGCGCACAGATGGCAGCGATGGCGAAGTCAGCGCCACATTTACCATCGCACCCGGAACTGCGACGCCGGGCGCCGACTACATCACGACCAGCGGCACGGTGACCTTTCTCGACGGCGAAACATCGAAGGACATCGTTGTCGCATTGAGCGATGACTTCCTCGATGAGGCTGACGAAACCTTCACCGTCACCCTGCGGGCACCGACCGCGGGAGCATCGCTGGGCGCGCAGCGCACGACGGTCGTGACGCTCGTTGACAACGACATTCCGGGCGAATTCGCATTTTCCACCGCGACCTCCACGGTCTCCGAAAGCGCCGGCAGCATCGATATCACCATTCTGCGCAGCGGCGGAAGCGACGGCGCGGTGAGCGTCTCATACGCAACGAACACCGGCACCGCGACGGGCGGGATTCATTATGGAAACACATCGGGCACGCTGAATTTCGCGCATGGCGAGACGAGCCGGACGATCACGATCCCGATTCTGGAAAACTCATACGACGAACCTTCGCGGACGTTCTTGGTGGCGCTGAGCAATGCGACCGCCGGAGCGACCATCGGCGCTCAGAGCACCACTTCAGTGACAATCACGGACAACGATACATTCGCAGCGAAAAAGACCGCGTTTGCGGCGCTTCTGCGGAAGTCCGGCATCGCGCGGGGCTCGATTTCCGCGAAGACCACGGCGACCGGAAAGATCACCGCGCAGGCGCTGCTCGATTCGTCCAAATTCACATTCAGCGGCACGCTCGGTCGGGATGGCACGGCGACGATGACCTTCGCGCAACGCGGGCGCTCCACGAAAACGCTCACGCTGCAAATCGGCGGCGATGCATTCCGCGGAACGCTCAATGATGGCGACGGGAACCTCTACACGTTCGACGGCTCCGAGAACGACTCGGGCACCAAGACCGCGCCGGTGGATTCCGCCGCAAAATACACTGCGCTGATCCAGGCGCGTCCCGCGCCAAATGGCGGACTGACCGCGGGACGCTTCCCGCAGGGCGAAGGCTGGATTCAGTTCGCCGTCGGCGTGGATGGAAAGACCTCCGGCAAAGGCAAACTCGCGGACGGCACCGCGCTGAGCTTCGGAGGAATCGTGGACGTGACCGGAAAGCTGCCCGTCTTCGTGCAGCTCTACGCCGGCAAGGCGGGCTCGATCGCGTTCACGCTCGTCTTCGACTCCGCGCAAACCGAGACCGATGCGACGGCGTTTGATGTGCGCTGGGCGAAACCGGCGCTGCCGAAGGACAAGCTGTATCCGCTCGGCTGGCCGGGTGCGATCAGCGCGGACCTATTCGCTTCGAAGTTCATCGCTCCCGCGAAGCCGACGACGAAGAATCCGAATCCGCCTTACGTGCTCGGCACCCACAATGTGCTCGGCCTTGCCGCGCCCACGAATGTGATTTTCTCAATCACCGGCGGCGCGACACCCGGGTTTGGCAACAACGCCACGATCGATGCGAAGAACAAGGTCACCGTCACCGGCCCCGCGGCCAGCGCGACGGGGGCGACGACGCTCAAGATTACATTGAATCCGACCGGCGCGATGAGCGGTGCGTTCACCCAGACGACGACGCTTACGAACGGGAAGTTCTCCGGCGTGGTCCTGCAAAAGACGCACAGCGCGGGCGGCTATTTTATCGGCGTGAATGCGACGAGCGGCCGGGTTTCGCTCGACCCGCGGCCTTAGTCGCGCGTTCAGCGAAAGCGGGCGATCAGCGCGACGACATTCAGGACCGCGAGTACGATGAACGGCTTCGCGTTGCGCGGAGTCACAGACGAAACGACGTCCTTTTCGCGCATCGCGAAGAGAATCAGCCACGGCCAGAGGAACCACGCGGCCCACGTCCACGGGTGGATGGATGAAGGGTTGCGCGGAGTCTCGGCGAACCAGTCCCACCAGGCCCGCGTGTGCCGGGCGGTGGGTTCGAGATTCGCGAGCGTCGCGAAAACAATCACCGCCGCGATCGCCGCCACCGCTGCGTGACTCGCCCTCGGGCGAATCCACAAGACCGCTTCGCGGGCGGCGATGATGAGTGCTGCGCAGAGAAGCGGCCAGCCGATCGGCACGCCGAGAAACTTCCCGCCGAGGCCGGAGCCGAATGCCATTCCGCCAAACGGAATCCGCGTCGTCACGTTCAGCCATCCGAGCAGGAATGCGCTGCCTGCCGTGAATCCCAGCCACGCGCGGGCGGATGCGAGTCCGTTGGTCGTGGTCACGATGAGGTGCAGATTCACCACGGCGAATGCGAGCCAGATGATGTCTGCATTTTGCGCGAGCAAAAGCACGGCGCTGAGAAATGCCGCGTTTGGCGGCGGCGGTGCATCGGGCTCGAACTTGAAGCCGAGCGTCACGGCGTCGATGGGCCCAATCCACACCAGCGCAAACCACACACTCGCCGCGATGAAGAGTCCCCAGAGAATCGCGACGAGCGGCTCGAGCGCGCGGGATATCATGGAGCGCGGCATCTTACGCGATTGGGAAACGCCACACCTCCGGGGTCCACGCGCCGGTCATCCACGCGTCCGGCGTCGCGAACTCGCGGGCGATGACCTCCTTGTCGGTCACGGTGAAATACATCACGGCCTGAGTGTCGCTTTTGAAGTGCGCGGAGTTGTCCGTGTTGAAAACCGCGATGCCCTTCACCGGCGGCGCGTCCTTTGTGAACTTCGGCGTCGTGCCGTCCCACGGGAAGATTTTCCGCACGTGCGTGTGGCCGTAGAGAATCGCGGCGATGCGGTATTTGGTCAGCACTTCGTGATATGCGGCGACGTCCGAGTAGTCCCACTCGTTCTTCGTGACGAGCTCGGGCGCGAGCGGCGCGCAATAGCGGGCGACATCGATGTGATGCGTGATCACCACCGGCCTGCCGCTGTCGCCCACGCGCTCGGCGAGATCCTGTTTGAGGAAATCGAGACTCTCCAGCGATGCATAGCGGCGCGGGCGCTCGACATCCTTTCGCGCGCCCACGGTCAGGCCCACGTTCACGAAATGCACGCCGTTCCAATCCCAGGAAAAGTGCATGCCGTTCGCGGAAACGTTCACGTCCTTCCGCTTCGTGTTGCGCTCGCGCAGGCCGTCGATGACCACTCCCCTGCCCTGCGGGCCGTCGTGATTTCCCCACACTTCGCGCACGGGCAGTTTCAGTTTTCCGTCGCCGCCGTTGAGGCCCCAGTCGGCGTTGAACGCGCTCCACTCGGTCTTCTGCATCGCCACGTGCACGTCGCCCTGCTTGTCGCCGGTGTCGATCAAATCCCCGCTGTGAATCACGCCCTGCACGCCTTCCACCCTGCCGCCACCGGCCTCGGCGGGGATTTCCGTGCCGGGGAGTTTGTTCAGCCATTCGATGAGCCGCGCGTTGATGTCGCGCGAGGTCTCGTCCATCTCCGCGGGGTTTTCCTTGTTCGCGAGGTAATGTGTATCGCTCGCGAGTAAAAACGACGCGCCTTTCTGCTGCGGCGCGGGGGCTTCATCGGCGGCGAGCAGCGGACGCAGGGCGAAGAGCCCGGTTGCGGATGCGGAAAGCTGGAGAAAACTGCGGCGATTCATCCGCGCTGAAATGCAGCAATCCACCGCGGGCGGCAAGTGTGCGTTTTGAGCGCTCGACAGCCGCGGCGCTCCGCATTTACCCATGCACGCCATGAGCGCCGATTCGGATACACCGCCACCGCCACCAGACATGGAAGCCATTGAGAGTTCCGTGAAGCCGGCTGCATTCAAAGAGGACGACGTGCAGGCCATCGAGTATTTCAAGAAAGCCTACGAGACCCTCCGCTATCAAATCGGCAAGGTCATCGTCGGGCAGGATGCCGTTATCGACGAACTGCTCATCGCCATCTTCACGCGTTCGCACGCGCTGCTCGTCGGTGTGCCGGGGCTGGCGAAAACGCTGCTCATCTCCACGCTCGCCCAGGCTCTGAATCTTCAATTCAAGCGCATCCAGTTTACGCCCGACCTCATGCCGAGCGACATCACGGGGACCGAAGTCATTTACCAGAATCCCGAGAGCGGCGAGCGCGAGTTCAAGTTCCTGCCGGGGCCGATCTTTGCAAACGTCATCCTCGCGGATGAAATCACCCGCACGCCGCCGAAGACGCAGGCCGCGATGCTGGAGGCGATGCAGGAGCGGAAGATCACCGTCGGCGGCGAGGACCACGCGCTGCCAAATCCATTCTTCGTTCTCGCGACGCAAAATCCCGTCGAGCAGGAAGGCACTTATCCGCTGCCCGCGGCGCAGCTCGATCGGTTCAGGTTCATGATTTACGTGGACTACCCGAGCGCGGACGAGGAGCTGGAAATCATGCGCCGCGGAACGGGTGGAAAGCCCGCGCAGCCGCGGCAGGTGCTGGGGCTCGACCACATCATGTATTTGCAGGGGACGGTGCGCCGCATGCCGGTGGCCGAGCACGTCCTCCGCTATGCGCAGAGCATCGCGGCGGCGACGCGGGCGAAAAGTCCGCAGGCTCTCGACTTCTGCAAAAAGTGGCTGAGCTGGGGCGCGGGTCCGCGTGCTTCGCTGAATCTCATCCTCGCGGCAAAGGCGCACGCCATTCTCCGCGGGCAGGTGTATGTGAGTTGCGATGATGTCGCGGCGGTCGCGCCGAGCATCATGCGGCATCGCATCATCCCGAACTTCGCCGCGCAGTCCGAGGGAATCACGAGCGACGACATCACGCGGATGATTCTCGATAAAATCCCGAAGGCGGAGTGAAGCGCATACGGCCGGCGCATCTTCCCTGCGAGCGCAGCGAGCCAAGGAGCGGCGGCATTCCTGCCGCCGTCTAAAACAACACGCGAAGCGGTAAATTATTGAACATCGGAACGCGGGGAGATCGGGCGCTTACGCGCTGGGTTTCAAACAGCGACAAGAATGTCGCCGCTCCTTGGCTCGCGTTGCTCGCATTGCTGCGCTCTCGACCGGAAATCTCGTGTGGCGGATGCTCCTACCTGCCGCCGAGAAACGCCAGCAAGTCCGCCACTTCCTCCGCGGTGAGCGTGTTCAGCAGCGCGGGGGGCATGAGGCTTACGGCGGCCTTTTCCTTTTTCTTCACCACGTTGTGGTAAAACTCGCGCGAGGTGCCAGCGAAGGGGTCGGTGAGGATGCGGATGGTCCCGCTCGTTTCCTCCTGCAGCAGTCCGGTGACCTGCTCTTCGCCGCCGCCAAATTTGATCACCGTCAGCGTCGTCAGCGCGTATTGATCGCTCACCACTTTGTTTGGATCGACGATCGCTTCGAGGATATCGCGCCGCTGGAAACGCTGCGCGACAGCCGATAAATCCGGGCCGACATTGCCGCCCGCGTCCTTGAACAAATGGCAGCGCGAACACTGCGCCGCTGCGTAAAGTTCGCGACCCCGCGCGAGGTCGGGCTTGCGGTCCTTCAGCGCATCGAGGTCCTTTTCGAGGTCCGCGAGCGTCCACGCTTTTACAAAAGCGCGCGGCTTCACCGCCTCGGCGGCCGGGCTCGTCAAAGGGGCGAGCCATTTTGCCAGCGCGGCCTTCTCCGAATCGGGAACGCGACCCGCCGCCTCCGTGTGGATTTTCCGGATGAATCCCGCGAGCGAATTGCCGCCGCTCAGACGCGCGCCCTTTTCGTGGAACCAGCGGAAATAGCGCTCGCGCTGTTGCGGAGTCCAGCCATGCGCCCAGCGGAGGACGAGGGCGTAATGGATCTGCTCCTCCTGCGATTTTGCCTCGTCCATGAGGGCCAAAGTCCGCTCGATAACCTCCCTGCCCAGCTCGGCATGAAAATCGGCCCCTTTACGGCCAGCGTGGACGGTTGCACCGGGGTTCGCGACGGGTTTATCGGAAGAATTCGCTGTTTTGGGGGCGGAGGTCTGCGGTTTCCCACCGTCGCTCCCAGCCGCGACTCCGCTCTTCCCGTTTCCGACAGGGTCGCCGGAGGAAACGGGAGCGTCACCGACAGCCAGAAGCGCCCCTTCGCACGAGCCGGGGGCGTCCATCGCTGTCGGAAGAGCGTCCCTAGACGAAATGGGGGCGTCCCCGCGAGCCAGAGGAGCGTCCACGGACGAAATGGGGGCGTCCCCGCGGGCCAGAGGAGCGTCCACGGACGAAATGGGGGCGTCCCCGCGAGCCAGAGGAGCGTCCACGGACGAAATGGGGGCGTCCCCGCGGGCCAGAGGAGCGTCCACGGACGAAATGGGGGCGTCCCCGCGAGCCAGAGGAGC
>SXWH01000188.1 GCA_005791535.1 Verrucomicrobiaceae bacterium
CTCTAGTAAGACGCAGAGCGAACTCAGTGTTATCGGTCCAGGAATCCCTTTAGAATCCGCCGCTCGGAGCAACCAAAGCGCTTGTGCAGCTGCTTCCGAAAGCGGAGTTTTATCAGTGAAGAATTGCGTCGCCTTGCAGAGGAAGTCCGAAAACTCCCACTCAATTCTACCGAGCTTGGCATTGAACCCAATCCGCTCGCTGAACGGCGCAAGAGATGTGCGGTCAACTTTGCTGGTTGCGGTGATTCTATCCAAAAGCTCAGCACCATTGCGGCAGATAGTCACTCGGTATGGCCAGCAGTGTTGGCCTGTCGCGAAAGCAAGCCCCGTAGTGAATGCCTTCAATAGTTGCTCTGGGTGGTCGAGTGACTCCGTTTCCTCTGTCGCCGTTCTGAGGAATAGATAAATATCAAGGTTTCCGCCTCGCTGAACCAACCCGAACTCAACTCCATCGAATTTGCCAGAGAAAGTGTCCAAGGTGCTCCGAGTTGTCTCACCAAGAAAATCATTCTTTTCTGTGAAATTGGTCCCACCGTTTCTGTGGATCAGTGGATAGTCGAGGACAAGAGCATGGATCCATGTTCCGTTCGCGTAACGCGAAGGATTCTGTTCCTCGGGGCTCGGCTCGACGTTCGTGGGACTGGGTGTTTCAAAAACCGAGTTTTCGCGGATTCGCCCGTCGTCGGTGTTGGATTCAAGATGACTCAATAGGGCAAGTATCTCTCTCATTGGTCGCGAATTGAACCCGACCGATTGAAACTTGACGCTTTGAGTGGCGTAGTCCTGGGAGGTAATTCCGTTACTCCAGTATCTCGTTCCGAACGGCGATAGATGTTCGACTACGACCGGAAGATTTAATCCGATCACGCCTTCAAAGCCCCAGAAGTCTTCAATATCGTACGTCCTCCCTGCTTCCTCTTCAGGCGGTTCACCTCCAGCGGCGAAGGTAAGGTGTAATACAAACTTGTCGCCGATCCTGCTTATGGTTCCGAATCCGTTGAATTCCCCGCCTGCCTTCGGGTGAATCTTTCCAGAAATTGGAAATGTGGAACCTGGTTTTTGAAACTGCTCCGCAACCTCGTCCGCCTTAAATTGATTTCCTGCCATGATTGTTCTCAATCCCACACATACCGCTCATCAATCGCCACACCATTCTTCTCGCAGATGCGGCGGAACTCGGTTTTGAAATCCTCTTTTTTGTGATGCTCGGATTGGTTGCGGATGTATTGGCGGACGGCTTCCGTGTGGGTGTTGCAGACGCCGAATTCGCCGTATCCGCCCTGCCATGCGAAGTCGCCATACCACGCGCCTTTCGTTTTTAGCCATTTCGACGAACCCGTTTTCACGTGCTCGATGATTTTGCACGGGATGTGGTTTTTGGATTGGGCAAACAACATGTGAATGTGGTCGGCGACGGAGTTGATCTCCAGCAACGGGCAATCGTGGTTATGCAGGATGCCGGTGATGTAGGCATGGAGTTCGCCGCGTTCTTCATCGCGGAGTAAAGGGCGACGGTCTTTGGTGCTGAAGACGACGTGAACCGGAACGATGAACAGGGATTGGCTCATGATGCGTGTTGGTTTTGGGCCGCAGGCCCTTAATGAAATAGCCCAGGCAAAGCGAGGCACGAGCGCAGGCCTGGGTCACGTGCGATAAACGGGATAAGCCCTGAAAGGGCGCGATTGAAACGGTGCCACGCGGAAGATTTCGCCCTTTCAGGGCTCATATTCGTTTGCGGGCGTTTACCCAGGCCTCGCTCGTTCCTCGCGCTGCCTGGGCTATTACATTTCGGGCTTTCAGCCCGTTCGCCGCACGGCACATCGCGTGACTCGGCATTCAATCGTGTCTGCCCCTACAAACTACTACTGCGCGACTCACTGCTCGACGACGGCTCGCCGCTGCTGGAGCTTGTTTCGCTGCTCGAACTACTTCCACCGCCTGCGCCGCCGCCGCTTCCGCCGCTGCCGACTCCGGCGGAGGCGTCGTTGATGACTCGGGCTTCTTTGTAGTTTAGGTAGAGGGCGGGTTGGGTTTCGCGGAATTGGCGCATGAGTTTATCCATAATGAGGTCGAGGCGCAGGTCGGCGGCGTCGAACTGGGCGTCGAGGAGCTTGACGAAGGTGCTTTCCTGCTGGGCGCGTTCGTCGGGGAGGTTGATGAGGCCGAGGTAGGTGGCGTAGCGCTGGCTGAAGAGGGTGGCTTTGGCGGGGGTGAGGCCGTAGGGGAGGAGCGCGGCGGGCATGCCGAGTTCGGCGCTTTTGGCGATGAGGAATGCGGCGTGGACGCGGAGGGTTTCGTCGGCCATTTCTTTGATGTCGCTGATTTCGCGGTTCACCTGGGCGAGGAGGTCGGCGTTGCCGGTGGCGGCGGCTTGGGCGGTGATGATGCCGTCCACATCCTCGACGATGTTTTCGAGCTGGGTGCGGGCGACGCGTTTGGCGGCTCCGCCCCCGGCGGCGGCTCCGGCGCGCTGGAGGTCGAGGGCCTCGATGATGGTGATGTCGCCGGCGTGGGCGGTGAAGGCATCGTTGAGGGCGGTGATGCTGGCGATGAGGGCAACGTTTGCCCCGGTCCGCAGGTCGCGGACGGAGCGATACATGTCGAGTTTGGCTGCGAGGACTTTGTTCATGGCGGTGTTGTTATTGGTTTGTGTGTTGTTTTTGTGCGCCCCGTGGAACGTGGAACATTCTTTGGGGCTTTTTTACGGTTTTCTGCGTAAAGGCTTGGAAATGAGGATGTCCGACCAAACTTGTTTGGCTTCCGACGATTTGGTTTTGGCTTCCGACGACTCGGGTTTGCCTTCCGACGACTCGGGTTGGGCTTCCGACGACTCGGGTTGGGCTTCCGACGACTCGGGTTGGGCTTCCGACGACTCGGGTTGGGCTTCCGACGACTCGCGTTTGGCTTCCGGCGACTCGGGTTGGGCTTCCGACGACTCGCGTTTGGCTTTCGACGACTCGGGTTCGGCTTCCGACGACTCGGGCTTGGCTTCCGGCGATTCGGGTTTGGCGTCCGGCGATTCGGGTTCGGCTTCCGGCGATTCGGGTTCGGCTTCCGGCGAGCCGGGTTTGCCTTCCGACGATTCGGGTTGGGATTCCGGCGATTCGGGTTTGGCTTCCGGCGACTCGGGTTCGGCTTCCGACGACGGTGCGCGAGCTTCCGCGGAGTGCGCGGCGCGGGTCTGGATTCGCAGCAGGCGGGAATGTCCTCACATTTATAAATGCGGAAAATCCGGACAAAACGTATCACTCCGGATGAAGATTTTTGAAAAAAGTGTCCTGCCCGACTTTTCACCGGTCGCCGCGGCGCGGGTCCGAGGCGAAACATCCGGCTTCTATTCCGGACTCAAACAGCCGACACATCATCCATGAAACTCACCATTCGCAAATCCGCCGACCGGGGGCACGCCGACCACGGCTGGCTCAAATCGCTGCACACATTCAGTTTTGCAGACTATTACGATCCGGAGCACATGGGCTTTCGCTCGCTGCGGGTGATCAATGAAGACCGCATCGCGCCCGGAATGGGCTTCGGCACGCATCCGCATCGCGACATGGAGATTTTCAGCTACGTGCTCTCCGGCGGGCTGGAGCACAAGGACAGCATGGGCAATGGCAGAATCCTCCAACCCGGCCAGATCCAGCTCATGAGCGCGGGCAGCGGAGTGACGCACAGCGAATTCAATCCAAGCCGCACGGAACCGGGGCATTTCCTGCAAATCTGGATTCATCCGCGGCAGCGGGGACTCACGCCGGGATACACCGAGTGGCACCCGCGACCGGAGCACGACGCTGCGGCCAAAGTGCTCGTCATCTCCGCCGACGGGCGCGACGGCTCGGCGGTGATTCATCAGGATGCGGACGTGTGGCGCATCCGCCTCGAGCCCGGCACGACCGTGACCCACGAGCTCGCCGCCGACCGCGGCGCGTGGTTGCAAGTGATGCGCGGTTCACTCGCCATCGATGGAACCGCCCTCGCCACCGGAGACGCCGCCAGCACGGAAAGCGCGGGCACTCTCACCATCTCGGCAAACGAGCCCGCGGAGGCGCTGCTTTTCGATCTCCGCTAAACGACTCACACTATCACTATGAAACACGCACCAACCATCGCAGGCGCACTGCTAGGCCTTCTGTTCATCACATTCGGAGCAAACTTCTTCCTCCAGTTCCTGCCGATGCCCGCCGATTCATCGCCAGCCGACGCGCCGCACAAGCTCTTCATGGGCGCCCTTTTTCCGACCGGCTATCTCGCGTTTGTCAAAGTGCTGGAAATCCTCGGCGGCGCGCTCGTCGCGATTCCAAAAACGCGCAACATCGGTCTGCTGATTCTCGGCCCGATCATCGTGAACATCCTCGCGTACCACGCTTTTCTGCTGAAGGGCGTGGGTCTGTTTTCGCCGATGATGATCGGCATCTCCGCACTCGCGCTGTTCCTTTTGTGGAGCGAGCGCAAAGCGTGGGCGGGCCTCGTCAGCCGCAGCGGGAACTAATCGATGTAGCGCTTCGTGATGTCGCCGTAGGCATCGATGCGGCGGTCGCGGAGGAATGGCCAGTGCGTGCGCTGGAACTCCAGCGCGCCGAGGTCCACTTCCACGATGAGGTTCTCCTCCTTGTCCACGCTCGCCTTTTTCAAAATCTGGCCGGCGGGGTCTGCGACGAAACTCTGCCCCCAAAACTCAAGACCCGGACCACCATCGGGGGCCTCGTGTCCGACGCGATTCACAGCGGCGACGTAGCAGCCGTTTGCAACCGCATGACCGCGCTGGATCGTCTCCCACGAACTGTGCTGACGTGCGCCGTATTCAGCTTTCTCAGCAGGGTGCCAGCCGATGGCCGTGGGGTAGAAAAGAATCTGCGCACCGCTCAGCGCCGTGAGCCGCGCGGCTTCGGGATACCATTGGTCCCAGCAAATGAGGACGCCGATTTTTCCGTAACGCGTATCCCACGTTCGGAAACCAAGGTCGCCGGGCGTGAAGTAGAACTTTTCGTAAAACGCAGGATCGTCGGGGCTGTGCATTTTGCGGTCCTTCCCGAGCAGTGAGCCGTCGGCATCAAGAATTGCCGCGGTGTTGTGATAACGGCCCTGCGCACGCCGCTCGAACAGCGACGCAACGATGACGACCTTGTGGTCGCGGGCGACTTTTGCGAGCGCCTCGGTGCTTTCGCCGGGAATCGACTCCGCCCATCCGAAGTATTTGTGATCTTCGATCTGGCAGAAGTAATGCCCGCGAAACAGCTCCTGCAGGCAGATGATCTGCGCGCCAGCCTTCGCGGCAGCGATGCTGCGCTCGACTGCTTTTTCGAGATTGGCTTTTAGATCCGCGCTGACGGCGGTCTGGACAAGACCGAGTGTAACTTTGCTCATGATTCGCGTGTGCTTAGTGGGGAAACGGGGATGCGAAAAGAGGAAAGAAAGGCCGCGCAAATCGCGGCGGGAAATTTTCGGCAGCGGGATTGACGGCGCGGCGCAAACTCACAACCGTTCGCAGCTATGAAGACGGAGATTTCCAGATTTTGCGGAGCATGTGCGGAGAGTGTAGCCCCCTTGCCGGCGGCGCTGGATGCAGCGTGCGCGCAATTTGAACGACGCCCCGAGGCTCTTGCTGCTCCGCTTGCAGCACTGAACGACATCCGCGCGCGCTTGCGTTCGCTCACGGAGAAACTCCGGAACCAACAGGCCTACGTCCTCATCTTCGGCCCGCTCAAGAGCGGAAAGAGCACGCTCATGAACGCAATCAGCGGCTCATACGTCAGCGAGGTGACTTCTCTTCCCGGCTACCCGTGTCTCGTGTTCGTGCGCGACCACAGCGAGCCCCGTTTTACAGCGACACGCTACAATGGCCGTGAAACCTTATTCGCCGACAAGTCGGTGCTGGCAGCATCGCTGACCGAGGCGCACCTCGCGCTGGCACAACAAATCCGCACATCGGAAGCAAAGGGCGAAACATTCGACCCGCGCACGAATTTTCCCGAGGCGATCCGCCGAATTGATATCCGCCTTCCCGTGCCGGCGCTCAGTGATTCCGCAACGGTGCTCGTTGACACGCCGGGCCTCTACAGCCGGATGAATTTTGGCTACGACGTCCTCACACGCGAGTTTCGCGACAGCGCTGCGTGCGCGGTTTTCGTGGTGAAAACGGACAACCTTTTTCTCGAGCAGGTGTTCGCAGAGTTCAATCAGCTCCTCGGTTTGTTCAGCCGCATTTTCATCGTGGTAAATGTCGATGCAGGCAAACGCGACCTCGCACCCGACGGAAGCCTGCGCCCCAGCGCGGAAAGCGAGAATCCAGCGAGCGTCATCGAGGCATTCACGACGCTGTCGATGGCCGGTCCAATGCGCGAGGCCTACGAAGCGGGACGCGTTCGCATTCACGCTGTGGATCTGCTCGGCGCCGCGGCATCGTTTCTTTCGCATGTGGACGAAAATCCTCACCGCGCAAGTTTTGATGCCTTCATCGAAGACCTCACCAATTACCTCAACAGCAGTGACTACATGCGCGAGTTTGTGCGCGACAGCATCCGGCAGGCGCACGCACTTTGCAACGAGGCCCACGCCGCGGCCACCGGACCCGAAATCGCCGCACTCGCGCGCGTTCAACAGGAACGCGGCCGCCGCATCACGGCAGTCGACGAGCGAATCGCTGCGACGGACCGGCTGCTCGCCAGGAATTGGGCCGCGATGTTTCAAGACTTCAACGAAGGCATCTCGCGCAATGCCTCGGACCTCATTCGCTCACGAGTGCTGACGCTGCGCGAGGAAATGCGGCAGTCACTGGAGCGTTGGTTCAGCGTCGATGACAGCCTCGATGCGATCTGCTCAACCCATTGGAACAAGCCGCTCGTCGATACGGGCCGCGACATCTTGAATGGAATCATCGACATCACAAGACGCGCGGCATCCGGCGCAAATGCGGGACTCGGCATCGATGCATCCACCCGCTCGGACATGGATGCCGCCGGCTTCTCGCCCGGCGCAGCGGGCGCGTCGGCCATGGAATCAATCGCCCCGGTTTTTGACACCTCGCCCTATGCGGCAACCATCGATCCGGCTTCGGTGCCCGTTCGCAAAATGTTTCTGGATTGGCTGCTTTTCCGCTCCGCCGCCAGCGTGCAATCACGGCTGTTCGGCGCGGACGGAAAGCAGGGAATCACCGTTCGCAACAAGGAAAGGCGCCTTCAGGAACCCTCCCGCGCCGCACTCAACCGACACCTTGAGGGTATTATCTCCGAGCGCTTCCCCAATCTGCCCGAGAAATTTGCGACAGCAATCGCTGCCGATTACTCCACACGCGCCGCGGCGGAGATCACGAAACGCCTGCGCGAACTGCGCGAACTCCTCGTCAGGGAGCGCGCGGAGCTTCATGCGCCGTTCATCATTGATGCCGGGGTCCTCGCCGCTGCATCGAATATCGAGTGCAGGGCGGCTTCCGTCCGAGGCGACATCGAACTGCTCGCCATGCAGGAAAACATCAATACAGACGGCGCACTGGACGAAGCACAGACGGAGGCGGACGGAAGTTACATTCCCGAGTTGCCACCGCTTCTCCCGGGCTAAACCGACCGCATCGGCGGGTGTAAACTTCTGTCCCAAATCCGCGGTTCCCGGCTATTCTCCCGCAACGCCCCGAATCACCGGACACCAATGAACAGAATTGCCGCCACCATCATCGCTACCGCAGTCGCCGCCACGGTATCCGCAGCGCCCGCGGGAAAAGGAAAACTTCGCCGCGCAGCAGCCGCGGCAGCCATCGCGAAGCCCGCAGCACCGCAGACTCCCGCTGCAACACCGCAGGCTCAATCAAGCGCAGCAGTGGATGTTAGTTCGCCCTGGCATACGTGGAGTGATTCCTCCGGCCGCAAGATCGAGGCGGCGTTTTGTGCGCTTCAGGGAAATCTCTGCACCGTCCAGACAAAGGACGGCCTGACCTACCGCCTCAATCTCGAGGCGCTCGTTCTGGAGAATCGCATCTTCGCCAGAGCATACGCTGCGAAGCTCAACGAGAACCGATTCAAAGACGCCTACGTCAAACAGGCGGCGTTTCAAATCGACCACCTCATCGGCTCAACGCTGGTCGCGAAAGGGCTCAAATTCAACACTGCAGCGAACGACGAACAATTCGTGCGCCGCCTCTACCTTGATACCATCGGACGCGTGCCGACTGCCGCAGAAGCCTCGGCATTTCTTAAGGATACGACTCCCGACAAACGCGCAAAACTCATCGACGCACTGCTCGATTCGCCCGGTTACGCGATGCACATGTACAACTGGCTGGCTGATACCTTCCGCGTGAAGGACGAGATCGGCCGCGGCGCGAAGGCGTATCTTTTTCAAGACTGGCTGAAGGACCAACTGGCCGCTGATCGCCCGTGGGATGCGATGGTCCGGGAAATGCTCACGGCCGATGGAAAACTGTGCGAGAACGGCGCGGCGGGTTTCCTTCTGCGCGATGCACAAATGCCGCTCGATGGCGTCTCGAACCTCCTGACAACGTTTCTGGGCGCAAACGTCGGCTGTGCGCAGTGTCACGATCATCCGCTCGCGCAATGGACGCAGCGGGACTTCTACCAGATGGCCGCGTTTTTCGGGGCGACCGACGGCTACGATCAGGCCGCGTATTCCCGTTCACGAAAGCTCGCGAAAAGTGACTCCGCCGGCCTGAACAGGCAGCAGGTGCAGAGCATCGCGGGCGTCAATGTCTTCCGCCTCATCGACACTCCGAAACAGGATCTCACCTTCCCGAAGGACTACAAATACGACGACGCGAAACCGGGCTCGCACGTGGCACCGCAGCTCATCTCGTGGAGTTCGACCGACACGAAGCTGCCGATCTACAAAGTGAACACAGCGAATCCTCCGCAACTCCGCGACGAGTTCGCGCGATGGATGACCTCGCCACAGAATCCACGCTTCGCGACGAACATCGCGAATCGGATGTGGAAAAAGGTATTCGGCCTCGCCGTGCAGGAACCGGTCGGCGACATCGACGACACGACCAAGGCAAGCAATCCGCAATTGCTCGCGCACATCACGGAGATCATGAAGGCCGCGAAATTCGATTTGCGGCAGTTCCAGCGAGTGCTTCTCAACTCGCAGACCTACCAGCGCGCGTCGAGCCTCACGCCCGACCTCGAAAAGGGGCCCTACCTTTTCCCCGGTCCCCTGCTCCGCCGAATGACCGCCGAGCAAACATGGGACAGTATTCTCGCGCTCACGAGCGGACCGGAAGTGGACAACGCACTCCTGCGCCGCGGGGACGAGATGCAGCTGCTCTCGCTGCCGGGAAACGCGATTACCGCTCAGAATTTCAAATACGTGATCGATCGAGCGAAAGACGCCGGACTCGAAATGGGCGGCTACGGCGGCGGGAAGAAGGGAAAGGGACCGAATCCGCGGAAGCTGATGGCTGCTTACGAAGGAACGAAACCCCAACAGCGCAACGGCCTTCTTCTGGCCCGCGCCAGCGAACTTCCGCAACCTGCGCCGGAGTCGCATTTTCTCCGGCTCTTCGGCCAAAGCGATCGTCTTGTCGCCGACAGCAACACCACCGATGGCAGCGTGCCGCAGGCGCTGATGATGATGAACGGCCCCATCGGCCAGCTCATCGCCGACTCAAACTCCACCGCCGTCGTCGCCGCGGCTTCGGCAAAGGGCCGCGATGAACAAATCGATTCGCTCTACCTCAGTTTTCTCGCACGCAAGCCATCGATCACCGAACGCAGCACCGCAGCGAAGGCGCTCGAAAGCGGTCTCACCGTCGGCGACGTCGCGTGGACTCTGCTCAACAGCCGCGAGTTTCTTTTCGTCCAGTAACCTCAACCCGACTCCACATCCATGAACCTCGACATTCTCCGCGACCCGCTTGATCGCCGCTCATTCGTAGAACGCTGCGCGCGCACCGCTTTCGGCCTCAGCATCATGCCGTTCTTCACGGGCAGCGCGGCTGCAGAACCCGCGCGCGGCGCCGGCTTCGGAAAGGCCAAGCGGATCATCATGATTCACCTCGATGGCGGGCTTTCGCACATCGATTCGTTCGATCCGAAAGAAGGCGCATCAAAAGGACCCGGCTCGGCAGTCAGCACGAAGGCAGGGTTCCAGCTTACTTCGTTTCTTCCGGAAACCGCGAAGATCGCTGACAAAATCACAGTCATTCGTTCCATGACCGCAAAAGTCGGCGTGCATGAAAGCGCTCGCTACCTCATGCGCACCGGCTTCGAAAAGCGCGGCACCATCGTCCATCCTGTTCTCGGCGCGTGGGCGCAGCATTACCTCGGGCCGAGCAGCAAGACGCTGCCGTCCTCGGTTTGCGTGAACCAGAACTCCGGCCACGGTAACGGATTCTTCCCCGCAACCTATTCGCCCCTCCCGATTCTCGATCCGGACGGCGGATTGGCGAATTCGAAAGCTCCCGTGGCCGATGACAAAATGACCAAGCGCCAGCAACTGCTCGCGCAGCTCGACGAGTCTTTCTCGAAGCGCGTGCCGGATGAGAACGTGCGCGCCTACAACGATTTTTACGACACCACGCTGCAACTAATGAAAAGCAGTGACCTCCAGGCATTCGACCTCGGTGCCGAGAAGGCGGAACTCCGCGACCGCTACGGCCGCAACAGATTTGGACAGGGATGTTTGCTCGCCCGCCGCTTGGTTGAGAGCGGCGTCCGCTTTGTGGAAGTCCACAGTGGTGGATGGGACATGCACAAGGAACTTGAGGATGCGATGGAAGACCGCGGCGGAGAGTTTGACCGCGCGTTCGCAGCGCTTGTCGCCGACCTCGATTCGCGCGGCATGCTCGACAGCACGCTGGTGGCGGTCACCACGGAGTTCGGGCGCAAGCCTGCATTCGAGGGCAACGGACGCGGGCACCACCCGCTGGCATTCAGCACAGTGCTGGCCGGCGGTGGAACGAAGCGCGGCTTCGTTTACGGCAGCAGCGACGCGAAAGGCTACAAAGCCGCGGAGAATCCGACATCGCCCGGCGACTTCCACGCGACCATCGCATGGGCCGCAGGAATGCCGATTGAGAAGGAAGCCATGTCTGGCAGCGGACGTCCGTTCACCGTCGGCAACAAGGGGAAACCCGCACTCGGGGTCTTCGCGTAACTTTTCCGGCGTTACTTTTTCGCCTTCGCGGCCTCGATCTTCGCGAGATACTTTTTCGGGTCCTCGTTGAAGGTCTCCTTGCAGCCTTCGCAGCAGAAGTAAACCTTCTGCCCGTCATGCACGTGCAGGTATGGCTCGCCCATGCTCCCGAGCTTTTTTCCGCCGACCACACAGGTATCAAGCGGGTAGTCGCCCAGCTCCACTTTCTTGTCCTTGCAGGCGCTGAACGAAAACGCGACGGCGATGGCGATGACTGCGTTAAGAATTTTCATGCCGTTAGATTCCCGCTCGCGGCAAAAAGCGCAAGAGTTCCCTTGCCCCGCGGATTCGCGATCAGTAGACCGCACGCGTATGAACTCCGGAACCATCACACGCCGTCACTTCCTCGGAACCATCCTCGCAGCATCCATCGCACCGGCTTTTGTCCGAGCACAGGCTGGCAAAAAGCTCAATGTCGCCATTATCGGATGCGGCGGACGAGGCGCCGGCAACCTTTCGGAAATCGCAGCCGCGGGTGAGAACATCGTTGCGCTTTGCGACGTGAATGCGAACAACCTCGCCGCGGCGGCAAAGAAATACCCGGGAGCAAAGACCTTCGCCGACTACCGCAAGCTGTACGCGGAATTCAAAGACTTCGACGCCGTGGCAGTCAGCACCGCAGAGCACACGCACGCATTTGCAACGCTGCCTGCGTTGCAGATGAAAAAGCACGTGTATTGTGAAAAGCCGCTCACCCACAACATCTGGGAATGCCGCAAGATCCGCGAAGCCGCGAAGGCCGCCGGCGTAGCCACACAGATGGGCACGCAAATTCACGCGCTGAACAACTACCGTCGCGTTGTGGAACTCGTGCAAAGCGGTGCGATCGGAAATGTCACTGAATGCCACGTATGGGTGAGCCGCGCGTGGGGCCTGCAGAGCGAAGAGGCCGCAAAGCGGAACCGCGACATCGTGTTCGTGACCGAGCGACCAAAGGAGGCACAGACTCCGCCCGCGCATTTCAACTGGGACCTGTTCCTCGGACCCGCAATGGACCGCCCATTCAACGAAGTCTATTTCCCGGGCCCGAAATGGTATCGCTGGTGGGATTTCGGTAGCGGCACCATGAGCGATCTTGGTTCACATTGGAACGACCTGCCGTTCTGGGCGCTGAAACTCGACGCCCCGCTGACCATCGAAGCAGCTGGCGGCCCCGCGCATCCGGAACTCGCTCCGGCGACGATGTCCGCGACTTACGAATACGGCCCGCGCGGCACCATGGGACCTTGTAAGCTCACCTGGTATCAGGGCGAGCTTCGCCCGGCGCCGTGGACGGAAAAGAAAATCCCGCAGTGGGACAGCGGCTGCCTTTTCATCGGCGACAAAGGAATGCTGCTTGCAGACTACAACAAGCACGTCCTGCTTCCCGAGGAGCAATACAAGGACTTCCAGCGCCCCGCACAGACGATTCCCGCGAGCATCGGACACCACAAGGAGTGGCTCGAAGCGGCAAAGAACGGCGGCACGACGACCTGCAACTTCGACTACAGCGGCGGACTCACGGAAGCCAACCACCTGGGCAACGTCGCCTACCGCGTCGGCAAAAAGATTCACTGGAACCCGGAGAAACTCGAGTGCCCGGGAACGCCCGAGGCGGCAAAATTCATCAAGCGCGAATACCGCAAAGGCTGGGAACTCGCATAGCCGCACAGGCAGCCAATCGCCCGAAAACAAAAGCGCCCGCAACTTTCGCTGCGGGCGCTTTTTTGAATTAATCGTCCTGCCGAATCTCGTTATTCGTGAACGAGCAGCGGCCCGGCGGGATCACGGAACCAGTTCGGCGACATCATTTCGGCCATCGGCGGATCGGGATCGCGCGACTGGTCGAGTTTGCGAACCGTGTGACCGTATTTCTTGTCCTCCGGCTGCGTGGAGGCGATGTGCACCGGCGTGCCGATTTTCACGAGAGCAAAGAATCGGGCCGCCGCCTCGCGATGGAGCCGGATGCATCCGTGCGAACGTGGCGTCGGATGAACGAAGCCTTCATGGAATCCATACGCAGGCTTCCACGCGCACCAGTAAGCCATCGGGTAACCAGCGCCGGGTTCACTCACACGCCGCTTGTTTTTGACCTTCTCCATGATGCGATAACTTCCCGAGCCCGTGGAGCCTCCGATGCCCACGGTGCCCTGAACGGCCATAAGAAGGCGGTCGCCTTCCATCACATAAACGTGCTGAGTGGACGTGGAGACTTTCACGCTCACGTTGTTCGGATTCTTCGGAGCGAGTGCCTTCACCGAGTAACGGCCGACACCACCTCCACCAACGCACGCGCTGAGTGCCAGAGTGGCCGTGAGCGCGAGAATTTTGACTAGGTTTTTCATCGGCGCGGAGACAAATGGAGACCACACGGAAAGTCAATCTGCCGTTCCGGAGTTCGCGGTTGACGCCCCGCTTATTTTCCCCGAATGCTCCGCTCGTTTTTCCACCGGAAAACCCGCACGCCTACATGCCAGACAGACCGCTCACCATCCGCACAGAAGCCTTTGCCCGCGCCGGCCTGATCGGCAATCCTTCCGACGGATACTTCGGAAAAACGATTTCATTCATCGTACGCAACTACTCCGCACGGGTGGAGTTGATCGAGTCGGACAAAATCGAAATCGTCCCGAACGAGCGGGATCACTCCCTCTTCGACAGCATCGACCAACTCGTCGCCGATGTGGCGCTCTACGGCTACTACGGCGGCGTGCGCCTGCTGAAGGCCTCGGTAAAACGCTTCCATCGCGAATGCAAGGCCCGCGGAATCCCGCTGCATGATCGGTGCTTTCGATTGAAGTATCACAGCACCATTCCGTCACGCGTCGGCATGGCTGGGTCGAGTGCAATCATCACCGCATGCTTCCGCGCGCTGATGAAATTCTACCAGGTTACTGAAAAGGACATTCCTCGCGAAATGCTGCCGACCATCATTCTCAGTGTGGAGAACGAGGAGCTCGGCATTCCCGCCGGATTGCAGGATCGGGTGATTCAGGTCTACGAGGGGTCCGTGTTCATGGACTTTGAGAAGAAGCACCTCGAATCCGCGGGCCACGGCCACTACGAGGAGATCAATCCCAAGCTGTTGCCGCCCCTCTACGTGGCTTTCAAAACCAAACTCGGGGAGGGAACCGAGGTCCCGCACAACGACATCCGCAAACGCTGGAATGCCGGTGACCGCGAAGTTCACGACGCCATGCAGATGTGGGCTTCGCTTGCGCAACAGGCGCGCGACTTACTCGTAGCCGGCCGTGGCTCAGAACTCGCCCCGTTGCTGAACGCAAACTTCGACCTCCGCCGCAAGGTGTATGGCGACATGATGGGCGCGGGAAATATCCAGATGGTGGAAACGGCACGCAGCGTCGGTTGCTCGGCGAAATTCACCGGCAGCGGCGGTGCCATCGTGGGCACGTACGACGACGAGGCGATGTTTGCCCGCCTCGTAAACAAAATGGAGCCGCTCGGCGTGGTCGTCTGCAAACCGCAGATTCTTCCGCGGACACGATAACCTTCCCGTTCCGGCAGGGCGGCGACTTTAAATCCCGAGCAACAGGCGCTGCGGCTGTTCGAGCCCTTCCTTGATCTTCACAAGGAACGTCACGGC
>SXWH01000189.1 GCA_005791535.1 Verrucomicrobiaceae bacterium
ACGCCGAGACCGTTGATCATCGTCGTGTGCGAATCCGTTCCCACCAAAGTATCTGGGTAATAAGTATCGCCGCTCGAAAGCACACCCTTCGCCAAATATTCGAGGTTCACCTGATGCACGATGCCGATTCCCGGAGGCACGACGCCGAACGTCTTGAACGCCTGCTGTCCCCACTTCAGCAACTCATAGCGCTCGCGATTGCGCTTAAATTCGAGGTCCAAGTTTTTCTGCAACGCATCGCCGCTGCCGAAAAAGTCCACCTGCACCGAGTGGTCCACGACGAGGTCCACCGGCACGAGCGGCTCAATCATCTTCGGGTCGCGACCGAGGCGCGAAACCGTCGAGCGCATCGCCGCGAGGTCCACGAGAAGCGGCACGCCCGTGAAATCCTGCAACACCACACGCGCCACCACGAACGGAATCTCCACCTGCGCCGGAGCCTTCGCATTCCAATTCGCGAGCAGCTTCACATCCTCCTCGCGAACGCGCTTGCCGTCGCAATTGCGCAGTACCGATTCCAGCACGATGCGGATGGAAACCGGCAGCTTCGAAATCGGCCCCACGCCGGCTTTTTCCAAAGCGGGCAGGCTGTAATAAGAGCCCTGTTTACCGTTACCGAGGTCGAATTTTGCGAGAGTTTTGAATGCGTCGTTGCTCATGAGTCCGGCGAGAAAAGCAGCCGGAAACAAAGTGTGCAAGCTCATGCGCGCGTCCTTCCACGGCTATTGCAAATCGAAACAGCGGTCCTATGGTCCGTGCGATGAAAGCTCTTTCCGCAATCACCGTCGCGCTGTCCGTGTTTCCGTTTTTGTCGTGTGACGCGGCGTCTGATAAAGTGCCCACTTTCGCCGAGGATATCGCACCCGTTGTGTTTTCAAAGTGCGCCGGCTGTCATCGCGAAGGGCAGGCTGCGCCGTTCACGCTCCTGACTTACGAGCAGGTGAAAAAGCGCGCGAAGCAGATTGCCGAGGTTACCGGTGAACACGTGATGCCGCCGTGGCATGCAGATCGCGGGGTGATCGAGTATGCGAATGACCGTTCGCTTTCGGACGCACAGATCGCGCTCATCAAGCGATGGGTCGATGGCGGCGCGCCGCAGGGCGATGCGTCGAAAACGCCGCCGCTGCCGAAGTTCCCGACGGGCTGGGAGTTGGGGGAGCCGAGCTTCGTGGTCGAAATGCCCGAGGCATTCACGGTGCCGGCCGAGGGAAAGGACATTTACCGCAATTTCGTGATCCCGCTGAATCGTGACGAGGACACGTGGATTAACGGCATCGAATACAAGCCCGGCGCGCCGTCCGCGGTGCATCACGTCCTTTACTTTCTGGATACTGAGGGCAAGGCGCGGCAGCGCGATGCGGCGGACCCGCTGCCCGGCTACAACGGGATGGGTCGCAGCAACGGCAGCTTCCGCTATCTCGGCGGATGGGATCTCGGCACGCAGCCGTCGAAAGTGGGATATGATCTCGCGTGGCTGGTGCCGAAAGGTGCGGACCTCGTGATTCAGGTGCACTATCACCCGAGCGGCAAGGAAGTGCAGGACAAGGCGAAGCTGGGCTTTCACATCGCCAAACAGCCCACTGCGCGCCCGTGGAGCATCGCGCCGGTGCCACCGTTTTTCGGGATCCTTTCCGGGATTCATATTCCGGCGGGGACGAAGGAATATATCAAGGAAAGCACGATGGTCCTGCCCGTCGATGTCGAAGCCATCGCGGTGAACGCGCACGCACACTATCTCGGCAAGCGGATGGAAATGGAGGCGACACTTCCGGACGGGACAAAAAAGGTGCTTTTGAAAATGTCCGACTGGCATTTTGCGTGGCAGGAAGACTACGCGTTTAAACAGCCGGTGAAGCTCCCCGCAGGCACACAGCTGCACTCTTTGATCTCGTGGGACAACAGCGACTCGAATCCGCACCAAATCAACCATCCGCCGAAGGACATCCGCTGGGGTCCGCGATCCGAGGACGAGATGGGAACCATCACGCTAACCGTCATGATGAACACGCCCGAGGAGAAGGCGAAGCTGCATGCCGAGTTGAAGCGTTCGCTCACGGCGCAGTTCATCCAGCGTGCGTTTGAAAACGATGTCGCGAGCATGGCGACGGTGAAATCGCAGATTCAGTCCGACGTGAAAAATGTGCCGGACGAACGCCGGCTCGTGGTGTTGCAGATGCTTTTGAAGAACCTCGACAAGAACAACGACAACAAGCTCGACGACGAGGAGATGAAGCCGGCAATCGATTTGGTCAGCCCGGGGATGGAGGGCTTCGGGCAAATCGGCTTTGACTAGGTCCATGTTCCGCGTGCTGCTCTTGATCGCTGCCGCGGCTTTTGCGAACGCGGCGCCGGCTTCCTTTCGCGACTCCGATGGCGCGACGCATGAGCCGCTCGGCAAGGCGGATGACCGCAAGGCGACGGTGCTGCTTTTTCTGATGCCGGATTGTCCCGTGGCGAACGCGATGGCTCCGGAGCTCGCCAGAATCGCCTCGGAATATGGAAAACGCGGCGTGCGTTTTTACGCGGTGTATGCGACGTCCAACGCTGCGGAGGTTGCGGCGCACCGGCGCGATTACCGGCTGCCGTTTCCGGGGCTCCTCGATCCGAAGTGTGTTCTTGCGCGCGGAGCGGGCGCGACCCGGGTTCCGGAGGTCGCAGTTTATTCCGCCGACGGGAAACTGCTTTACCGCGGACGCGTCGATGACCGTGCCGTGAAGGTTGGTCGCATGAGGCCGCAGCCGGGGCGTCAGGATTTGCGTCGGGCGCTCGATGCGATTCTCGCTGGCAAAAAGCCCGACCCTTCCACGACGGAGGCTGTGGGGTGCTACCACCCGCTTTAACGCTGCGCGAATGGAACGCGGAGAAGCAGTTTGCAAAGCCGCGGGCCGATGCGCAGGATTGCGCGGATGACATTTCGAATTCTTCTTCTCGTGTCCGCGGTTTGGATCGCGGGCTGTGCGACCAAGGTGCCGAATGAGCCTGCGCGGAAGCCGGGCTTTCTGGAGCGCACGTGGAGCGGCGCGCAAAGTGGATCAAAGAAGTTGTGGCAATCGACGAAGACGGGCGCAGCCGATGGATGGGATGCAACGAAGGAACTCGTGGCGTCGCCTTTCAAGAAGCGCAGCGGAAAGAAATCGAAAACGCCGACGATTGAGACGGCAATCCACGTCTCGCCGGAGGCCGTGAAGGTTTCGGCGACGCGGTCGATTGAAGTCAGGGTCACCGTGACCAACCGCGCGAAGACGAGCGCGATACTTGAATTTCCAACGAGCCAGCACGTCGAGGTTCTGGTGAAAAGCGAGGCCGGTGCGGTGATCGAGCGGTGGTCGGATGACCAGCGGGTTTCCGGCGAGCCGGGCTTTGTGACTGTGAATCCAAACGAGCGGCTGGAATACGTGGCAGTAATCTCCACGCGGGGAATGGCGGCGGGGAAGACATACACGATCGAGGCTGCGGTGCCCGGCTACCCGGCGGCGACTGCCAAAAAGGTAGTCGTCCCGCAGAGCTAAGGACGGCTGTGCTTGCCATCCTGCTCCACGCGCATCTGCCGTTTGTGCGGCATCCGGAGCACGCGCACTTTTTGGAGGAGGACTGGCTTTTCGAGGCGATCACGGAGAGCTACCTGCCGCTTACGTCCATGCTTTACCGGCTCGCCGAAGAAGGCGTACCGTTCCGGATCGCGATGACGGTGACGCCGACGCTCGGCGCGATGCTGCGCGATCCGCTGCTGCTTGCGAGGTACGATGCAAGTCTGGAGCGGCTCATCGCGTTTGCAGAAAGTGAGGCGCGACGACTGAGCGGGGCGGGCGCGGAGGCCGCGAGGTTTTCCCTGCTCCGGCTTTTCCGCATGCGGCAGTGGTGGAACGAAATCGGGCGCGATATCCCCGGTGCATTGGCGGGATTGCAGCAGCACGGGCTCGAGCTTGTCGCCTGCGCCGCCACGCACGGATTCCTTCCGCTGATGGCACTTCGCGGCTCGGTGAAGGCACAAATCGCACACGGGGTGTCCGCGCATCGTGCGATGTTTGGCTGCGAACCTGCGGGATTCTGGCTGCCCGAGTGTGCTTTTTCGCCGGGCCTTGACGAATGCCTTGCGGAGCAGGGGATTCGCTGGACGGCGCTCGACTCGCACGGGCTTATGCGCGCGCATCCTTCGCCGCGTAACGCGGTCTGGAATCCGGTATTCATGCCGTCCGGCGTGGCTGCATTCGGGCGCGATCGTGAGTCGGCTCGACAGGTCTGGAATGCGGCGGATGGTTTCCCGGGTCATGCGGATTACCGCGAGTTCTATCGCGACGCTGGCTGGGATGCGCCGTTGGAATCAGCGCGGCCTTTTCTTCCGGACGGCGTGCGGAAATTCACCGGGCTGAAGCTGCACCGAATCACGGGCCGCGAGGAAAAGGACTACTATAATCGCGCCGCGGCAATGCGGACTGCGGAGGCGCACGCGGAACAGTTCGTAGCCGGATGCGCAGCGCGAATTGCGGAGCTCCGCGACTGTCTTGACGCGCCGCCGGTCATCTTCGCGCCGTTTGATGCCGAGTTGTTCGGGCATTGGTGGTTTGAGGGGCCGGAATGGTTGGAGATGGTCCTGCGAAAATGCAGCGCTGCGCAGCGTGTGCCGCTCACGAGTCCCGCGGCCTACCTTGCGGAGCACGACACGCATCAAATCGTGGAGCCGGTCGCATCGAGCTGGGGCGACGGCGGGCACTGGGGCGTGTGGCTTGATCCTGTCAACGCATGGATTTATCCGGATCTCCACGCGGCAGAGCGCACCGTCGCCCGGATTGCGCGCGATGCTCGGCGCAGCGGCGGCGTATTGCAGGCGAAGGAACGCGCTCTGCGGCAGCTTGTCCGCGAGCTCTTTCTCGCGCAGTCGAGCGACTGGGCATTTCTGATGAAAGCCGGGACGGCTCGGGAGTACTCAGAGCGGAGAGTCCGTGGTCATCTCGCGAATGTTGCGGCACTCGCCTGGCAAATCGATAGCGGCTTGATCGACGAGCGAGTGCTCGTCCAACTCGAGAAGAGCACCCCGTTTTTGCCCGCGCCCGACTGGAGGCAGTTCGCACAAAACTAAACGCTCATTGAAATTATTTTTGACGCTCTGCTGCCAGCGGCTAATCTCTGGGCTTTCGTAATGACTCTAGCCCAATCGCTCCGATTTTCCATTTTAGCCTTTCTGGCGTGTTTTCTCCTGAGCGACGCTGCCTTCGCGAAGTCGTCCACTTCATCCAAATCGTCCGACAAGAAGTCGGCCGTTGAGAAAAAGAGCGGCAGCTCGAAGGTTTCCAAATCGTCTGCTTCGTCGAAGAAGACCGCTTCCACGAAGTCTGGTTCGGCTTCCTCGAAGAAGAAGGTGGCTTCAAAATCCTCCGGTTCCTCGAAATCCAAGACCACGGCTTCCACGAGGAAAACTTCTTCGAGTTCGAAGTCCACTGCGTCTGTGAAGTCCAAGTCCTCTACCTCGAAAAAGTCCGCCGTCGCCTCGACGAAGCCCGCTATGAGAACCGAAACAGATTCAACAACTTCCAAGCCACCGACGAAAATAGCGGTGCAGTCGTTGCGTGATACGGCGACGTCTCAAAAGCTGGAGCCTAGCAAGTTTTCCATCTTCGGTCCGAGGTCGATGTTCTACCGCTACGACCCCCGCATGATTCGCGCCGCTGAAATCGCGACGGAGCGGGCTTATGGCCGCAGTCAGGGCTCCTGCTGGCGTTATGTGAAAAACGCACTCTTGAGCGCAGGTCTTGTCGATTCGCGTCCCACCACTGCTTACGCGAAGCAGGCTGGTGACGAACTCAGCTCCAAATATGGATTCCGTCGCATCTCGTGCTCGGACCCTTACAAGGCTCCTTTGGGCAGCGTGTTGGTCTATGGGGGAAGCGGCGCGGGGCATGTTGAGTTTCGCACAAAGTCGGGATTTGTGAGCGATTTCACGAATCCCCGTCCGTCGAAGCGACCGCTTATCGGGGTTTACGTAAAGTAGTCCGCAGGAATTTCGGTTTGACGCTTCGGCTGCGGAACTCCACCTTCCGCCCCCTTTTCTATTATGCGCCATACGCTTTCCGTTCTCGTCGAAAACAAATTCGGTGTGCTCACCCGCATCGCCGGCATGTTCAGCGGCCGCGGCTTCAACATTGATTCGCTCAACGTTGGCCCGACGCTCGATCCCTCGACTTCGCGCATGACCATCGTCGTCCGCGGAGACGACCGTGTGCTCGATCAGGTGGGCAAATTGCTTTTCAAGCTGGTGGACGTGATTGAAGTGCAGGACTTCCGCGATGGCGAATACGTGGACCGCGAACTCATCCTCATGCGCGTCACCATCACTCGCGAAACGCGTGCGGAAATCATGCAGATTTGCGACATTTTCCGCGCGAAGATTGTGGACGTGCAGGCGAAGAATTTCGCAATCGAAGTGACCGGCGACGAGAGCAAGATTAACAAGTTCATCTCGCTCATGGAGCCGTTCGGAATCACGGCCCTCACCCGTACGGGGAAGGTCGCGCTTCCGCGCCGTAATTCGTAGGGCTGGCTGGTGCCGTTGTCGGATGTCTCGGGCTGGATTGCCATGCGGCAGAAGCCCGTCCGGCGCTGCGGACTGGATCGGATAGAATCTGTCCTCGTTTTGTACGCGGGTGGATACCGGTTGATCGCTGAAAAATGACAGAGCCCGCCGTGGACAGAGGCAGACGCTGTCATTTTTGAAGTGGCACAGCAGTGGCTAGACGGCGCAGGGAACGACTGGCACACTCTATCCATGCGCACACTCATTACTGCTTCTCTCGCACTGGCCGCGACCGCGTTCGCGCAGGCGCCGGTTGCGACCGGTTTTCAAGCCCCGAAGGAGGTTGCGCCGGGGATTTATGAAATCGGCGCCATCCGGCTCGATCGAACCACCGCCACCGTGACGTTTCCAGCGAGGATCAACATGGTGGACGGGCTCGTGGAATACACGATTGTGACCTCCAAGGGGCCGACGCACGAAAGTGTGCTGGTGACCGACATTTCGCCGCAGAATCTCCACATGGCGATGTTGCTGCTTGGCGCAAAGGGCATGGCGATCACGAAGGGCGCACCGCCGCCGGAGCGGATCGACGCCGAGTATCTCGCGAAGGCTCCCAAACTCGACGGAGACCGCATTTTCATCACGTGCAAATGGAAGGACGCAGATGGTAAGGAAACGGCGCTGCCGATTGAACGTTGGATTGTCCGGCGCGAGGCGGTCGCGAGAAAAGCGCCACGTGAGGTGCCTGCCGAGGACGGTCCGTGGCTCTACACAGGTTCTTTTATGCACGAAGGCCGCTTCAATGCCGAGATGCAGGGCGTGTTTGGTTCGGTCGTCACTTTTCCGGGTGCGCTAATTAACAACCCGCGGAAAGGTGCTAATGACGACCATATGTGGTTCGTGAAAACGAACGCCATTCCTCCGGCCGGCACGCCGGTCGAAGTCAGTATCCGTCTTGAACAGCCGAAGAATCCCGAATCCAAACCAGCAAAATGAAACGCCGCACATTTATCCACGCCGCAGTCTTCACTGCGATTTGCACATTCCAATCCGCCGCGATTGCAGCCGAGCCGCTGCCGAAGAACGAGGCGAATGTCTCGTTCCGGAACGAAATTCGCGATGCCATCACGCGCGGGCTCGAGTTTATCATCAAGCAGCAGAATGCTGACGGCAGCTTCGGCACCGATCTCACGCATCCCGCGCTGAGCGCGCTTCCGCTGATCGCTCTGCAGCGCGAGCCCACGGGCCGCTATTTGACTGCGCCGCAGCCGGAGGTTTTGCAAAAAGGCTACGCATATCTCCGCGGTTTCGTGCAGCCCGATGGCGGCATTTATAATCCGCAAAACGGACTGGCGAATTACAATACCTCCGTCTCGCTGCTCGCGTTGTTCGGGGCGAACGAGCCGAAGGACGAAAAGATTCTCCGCGATGCGCGCGGATACGTCGTAGGCCAGCAGGCCAGCGGACTCCCGCAGCCGGGGACCGATGGAGGGATCGGCTACGGCACCGTCGGTGCCAGCCCGAAGCGCGGCCATCCCGATTTGGACAACACGCTGATCGCCCTCGAAGCTCTCAAGATTACAAAGAGCATCGCCGCCGACAAGCCAGGTTCGAAGGACCTGAACTGGCAGGCCGCGATTGATTTTGTAAGCCGCTGCCAGAATCTGCCGGAGACCAACAAAATGGAGTGGGCCAGCGGCGACGCGGCAAACAAGGGAGGGTTCGTTTACTACCCTGGCTACAGCAACGCAGGAAAAATGGACCTCGAAGGAGGCAAGGTCGCGCTCCGGAGCTACGGCTCGATGAGTTACGCCGGACTGATGAGTTTCGTCTACGCCGACTTGAAGAAGGATGACCCGCGGGTTGTCGCTGCGCTCGAGTGGCTGAAGAAGAACTACACGCTCGACGAGAACCCGGGCCTCGAAATGCAGGGCTACTATTACTATCTGCATCTCATGGCAAAAGGCCTTTCAGCCGCCGGAATCTCGACTCTCGACTCAAAAGGCAAGCCCGTGGACTGGAGGCGCGAACTCGGCCTTCGGCTCATGAAACTGCAGAAGCAGGACGGCTCGTGGGCCAATCCGGAGCCACGGTGGAAGGAGGCCAATCCGGTTCTGGTATCCGCTTATTGCACGATGGCTTTGTCCATTATCTATCTGGATTTGTAGTGCGCGCTGCCGGCTTGTTTCGGCGCGGCAGGGGGCTTCGAAATTCCGCAACCTCCCTGCGCATGCCGGCGGAGTGGAGCGCCGCCTCTTGCAAAGGGTCGATTTCTTCTTAATGTGACCGAAATCTTCACGATGTTTCGGTTCATTCTTTTTGCCTTCATCCTTTGCATTGCGCGCGTCGCGGCGGCGGCACCGTTTTCGAAGAACATCCAGCTATCCAGCTTCGAGGTTTACGAGGAATCCATGCGCGTCCTCGTTCCAGGGGATGATCCAACGCTCGTATCTGCCTACCGATTTAGCATCGATATCACCGCGGCCATCGACGAGCCCGCTGCGCTGCTTTTCGACGAGAGCACGCCTTTCAGCATCCGGGTGGGAGATTTCTCATTTGAGGGCTTGCTGGGGCAGGATGAGGATTTCGACTCCACCGTGGCCGGCAAGAATCGGAGCGCTTCCTTTGATTTTCGCGTGTTTGATGTAAACACCGAAGAGTTCCTGTTCGGGCGCGTGACTTTCAACTGGTCCACGCTCACATCGCTGAAGGTTTCGGTGATTTTCAACACGACGTCGCCGGAGGATGGGACACGCTTTTTTGATGCGTTCGGGCAGCCGGATTTCACGCTGTGGGCCTATCGAAATGCCATCTCCGGCGCGCCAAACTCGGACGTGATCGAATCGGATTTTGCGGAGTTCTCATTCGGGGATTACACGCAGTCTCCGCTGACCTATTTTGTGCACGGCAATTCCACCGTGACTGGTGATGACTCGCTGATTCGCGTGGTTCTGTATGGCGGCACGGATTCGCTCGCGCCGACCTCGGCCATTACGAATCCCGCTCCCGCGGTTACCGAAGTCGTCAGCTCGCCGATCATCATCGAAGGCACGGTGCGGGATACCTACCGGGTCGGAACCACGGCATCGGGTCCGACGACTTACGTGAGCGTGGATCAGCCGATCGTCGAGTATTTTATCGGGGACACTGACCAACTGCCGGCAAATCCTGTGTGGCTCACTGCCACTGTGAGCGCCTCCCAGGATGCAAATGGAAACTGGACCTGGCAGACGCCGGGACCGGTCGATTTGGTTCCCGGGTTCAACTACATTTTTACCCGCTTCACGGACACCGAGGGGAACATTCTTCAGCCCGTTTACCGGCGGCTCAAGTACGCAACCCGTGGTTCGCTCACGCTTACGGGGACGACCACGGGTTTCCCCGCAGGCGACAACGGAAAAACCGTCGGCACGGTCGTCGGCTCCGGTGCGGTTTTTCCGCGCGCAAAAGTCATCAATGTCATCGCGAACGGCTCGCCTCAACCGCTTGCGGACACCCGTCAGTTGGTGGATGCAGGAAGCCTCGGAACAGTGATCGCCAAGCCGGGTGCCACGGCAATTTTCAACGGATGGACGGGCAAAGTGGAGAACGTGCCCATTGCGCTCGATCCGTTTGAATCGGGCAAGGAGCGCTTCACTTTTTTCTCGCGGCCAAAAATGACAGTGATCGGGACATTTGTTCCGAATCCCTTCCTGCTGGGCGGACCGGGAACCTACTTCGGTATCACCGATGGTGCGGGTGGCGACCGCGGCGTTTTTTCCGGCAAGCTCTTGAAGACCGGCGCGTTCACTGGAAAGTTCAAGATCGGAAAACTGACTCTGCCCGTGAAAGGCAAGTTCCTCGGCAGCGGGGCATTCACCGGCAAGGTGATCGTAAAGGGCGTGACGTACAACATCGCGCTGAACACCACGGTAAACCCATCGCTCAACCGTCAAATCACCGGCACAATTACGGGCGGCGCGCTGAATGCCACGCTGGTATCAGATCTTTCCACCTGGAAAAGCCGCGTCAACGAGGCGACAGCGTACGCTGGGGATTTTAACATCCTGCTTCCTGCCACCGGCACAGTGCCCGAAGGCATAGGCTTTGGTCGCGTGACCATCGGCAAGACCGGAAAGGTGAAAGTTGCTGGTCAGGCCGGAAATGGTGCGCCATTCTCGTTCAGCTCGGTGCTTTTTAAGCGCTCGGCAACCGACGTGGGATTTCCCTTCTTTGCACCGCTCGAAAAGAACACCGGCAGCATCGCCGGCGAGGTAAAATATGACTCTGCGCTGCCCGACAGCGACCTCACTGGGACGCTCGACTGGTTCAAGCCGACGGTGACGAAGGTCGAGCCCGCGGCGATTGCGGGCGAGATTGCGCTGCATGGCTCGCGCTACACCGCTCCAAATCGAGGCGCGTTGGTCATGCTTTCGCCTTCCGGCGCTGGTGTGATCACAGTTTCGTCACCGTCGTTCATCAGCCCGCCTGCGGGCGCGTCCGTGTTGAACGTTGCATCGACGATTTTGCAGACCAATCATGCGCTCGGTGCGGTTCCGGATTCCGCCACGGTGCAAAAGACGGTGCTCAGTTTTTCCGCGGCGAAGGGACTTTTCACCGGAAAATTCTTCGATCCTGTGTTGAAGAAGACCTTCACGTTCGCTGGAGCCGCCAGCCAGAAGGCGAATGGCGGAAAAGGGCACGCCGCGGGTGTGCTCGTTCGCGGAAACAGGACCGGTCGCGTCGAGCTCGTGCCGCCGGGACCGTAGCGGTGCGATTCTCGTAACGTCGATTTTTCATTCGGAAGCTCGCCATGCGTGTCTCTGCCTGAAAGGCTGAGCGGCCTTATGAGAGAAGCCAATCCTGCCAAAGCCGCCGGCTTTACCCTCCTCGAACTCCTCGTTGTGATCGCAATTATCGCCGTTCTTTCGGCGCTCGTCCTGACTGGAATATCCAAATCGCGTTCCCGCGCAGACCAGAGCACGTCGGCCAATAATCTCCGACAGTGGGGCACGGCCTTGATGAGTTCGCTGGCTGATTTTGACAGCCGCCTGCCTTCGACTGGAGCGACCGGCGGAGCCACGGACTTCGCCGACAAAGATGCGTGGTTCAACCGCCTCCCTTCGTACATGAATGAACTCCCGCTCGCCGACCCTCAAATTGAAAGCCGTGTGCCGAAAGCGGGCCAGAATTCAGTTTGGCTGAATCCCGCGAGCCCTCGCGAGGAGGTGGGACGACTAATGAAGCCTCCGAAGCAGTGGTACTTTTCGTACGCGATGAACCGCTATCTCAGCACCGCTGAGGAGCGCACGCTGTCAAAGCTCCGGCTCGAATCAGCGCACTCGACCGTTTTCATGGGCGAGCAGGGTGACGACGTCTCGGAACTCCGGCCCGACAAGATCAACGCGGTGTTTGGCCCCGGCTCGCCAAAGGATGGCAAGGAAAACGCCGCGCACTTTCTGTTTTGCGACGGGCACGTGGAACTTGTGACGCGCGACATTTTTGATCCGAAGTTCGCGACGGAAGGCTCCGGCCCAGGGCCCGACGACGCGGAAAGGCTGCGTCCGGGATTTTCCTACATTCCGTTTGTTGGAGCGAAGACTGCCGAGTAACGGCTACTTGGCGGGTGCGCCGGCTTTGCGTGCTTCGTATTTCTCGTCGCGGGGTTTGATGATTCCTTTTTCAACCATTTCGTCCGCCGACATTCGGCCGGCGAAGTCATTCGTGGCCCTCAGCCAGCGGTCCATCTCCGCGCGAAGCTCCGCGAGCTTCGCCGTATGCGCCGGATCGGATGCGATGTTTCTGGTCTCAAACGGATCTGCCTCGCAGTCGTAGAGCTCCTCTGCTGGTTTTTTCTCTGCGAAAAACAGGCTTTGCACGTGATTCAATTTTCCCGCCGCGTTCCATTCGCGCCAGACCTTCATCGTGCCGCCGATTTCCATGTATGCGATGCGTTGCGCGTACGGGAGGTCGGGCATGAAGTTGCGGATGTAGCGGAAGCGGCCATCGCGCACGCTGCGGATGCGGTCGAGAGTCTCATCCATGAAATCGCGGTGGGCATGCACGTATCTGCGCGGTTCTGCGGGCGCTTTGCCATCCGCAGTGAGGAAAGGTCGGCCTTCAAGCTCGGTCGGGACGCTCCCAGTTCCGAGCGCGAGCGCGGTTGCGGGCAGGTCGAGAAACTCCACGAGATCGTCGCGCACGCTACCGGCGGGAATCTTTCCAGGCCAGCGAACGATGAGCGGAACGCGCGTACCGGTATCGTACACCCAGCGCTTGAAACGCGGCATTCCGCGCCCGTGATCGCCGAAGAGAATTACGATGGTGTTCTCAGCGAGCTTGTTTTCATCCAGCCATTTCAAAACGTCACCCACATCGTAATCGACGCTGGTCACGAGATCGTAATAGCGGGCGACTTCCTCGCGCACGATTGGCGCATCCGGCCAGAAGGGCGGGAGCGCCATTTTCGCGGGATCGTGGCGCTGGCCGTCGGCGAGCCTCTTGGTATGCGCCGCGTGTTTGTCGCCGTCGTTGCGGACCTGGCTCTCGTGGCTCTGCGTGAAGTTTACATAGGCGAAAAACGGCTCTTTCAGGGCCGGGCCCTTATGCCACGGCTTGCGCGACGTGGCGAAATCCTCCGGGTCGGCGAAATTGAAATCCGTCTTTCCGGGCCAGCTCACGTGGTAGCCGGCGTCCTGCAGCCGTTTGGTGAAAGTGATGGGCGGATTAATGAGCCGCGAGCGCATGTGCTGCGTTCCGATTGAAATGGGGTAGCGCCCAGTGATGAGCCCGCTTCGACTTGGCGCGCACACGGCGCAATGGGTAAACGCCTTGTTAAACCGGACGCCCTCGCGAGCCAATCGGTCCATGTTCGGCGTGACGGCCTGCGGGTCGCCGTATGCGCCCAGCTCGGGTCCCATGTCTTCGCCGACAATCCAGACGATGTTGGGCCGTTCGGCTGCGTGGAGTGAAAAAGCGAGGATGAGAAAGAGGAGTGTACGCATTTCGCCGCCATGCGTAGCGGAGGGTGGCGGACCGTCAATCCCCGACCAAGCCGCAAAAAAAAGTCGTCCCGCTCTAAAATAAATTGAAAGAAAAGCGAGGAGCCCGCGTTTCAGGGCCGTATGAATGATACACACACCTTTCACCCGCCGGTAATATCCGCTTTTGGCGCTGGGCCGCTTCTGTTTCTTTGGAGAATTCTTTTCCTCAAACTTCACGCGTCCCGTAAAATCCTTTGACGCGCCAAATAGGCCGCCGTAGAAAGCGGACCATTTTACGATAATGAACCCACGCCCGCGACACATGACCGACGCCCTGCGGGGCTCGGCACGCGGCCTCAACTAACAGAGAAGACGGCCTCGCCAGAATCTCATAACTTTAACAAATTTAGATGTTTAACGGAATTCTCGGTCTATTTTCCAATGACATAGGAATTGATCTCGGAACAGCGAACACCCTCGTTTACGTGAAGGACCACGGCATCGTCCTTCGCGAGCCGTCGGTGGTCGCAGTTTATGCCGGCACAAACAAAGTGCTGGCCGTGGGCGATGAAGCGAAACGAATGCTCGGGCGCACCCCGGGTAATATCGTGGCCATTCGCCCTCTGAAGGACGGCGTTATCGCCGACTTCGAAGTCACGGAGGCGATGTTGCGACACTTCATCCAGAAGGTCCACGGTCGTCGTACCCTTTTCAAACCACGCCCGCGCGTTGTTATCGCGGTGCCCTCGGGCATCACGGAGGTCGAAAAACGCGCGGTCAGAGAGTCGGCACTCCACGCCGGAGCTCGCGAGGTCTTTCTCATCGAGGAACCGATGGCTGCGGCCATTGGTTGCGGCCTGCCGGTGCAGGACGCGGCGGGTAACATGATCATCGATATCGGGGGCGGCACCACTGAGGTGGCGCTCATTTCGCTCTCCGGTATCGTGTTCAGCCGCAGCGTTCGCGTGGCGGGTGATGAGCTCGACGAAGCGATCATCCAGTACATGAAACGCGCTTACAATCTCATGATTGGCGAGCGCACGGCGGAGGACATCAAAATCAAAATCGGCAGCGCTTATCCCATCGAGAAGGAACAGACGATGGAAGTGAAAGGACGCGACCTCGTCGCGGGCCTGCCGAAGACGCTGAGCATCACTTCCCAGGAAGTGCGCGAAGCCCTGCTGGAGCCGATTTCCACCATCGTGGACAACGTGCGAGTGACGCTCGAACGCTGCCCGCCCGAACTCAGCGCGGACCTTGTGGACCGCGGTCTGGTGCTCGCCGGCGGCGGTGCTCTGTTGCGCGGTCTGGACCGCCTCCTCAGTGAGGAGACGGGCCTGCCGGTTCATGTCGCGGAAGACCCGCTCAGTGCAGTGGCCGAGGGAACCGGCCGCGCATTGAGCGAAGTGCGCTTCCTGCGTCAGGTCACCACGACGCACCAGTTCCGGGGAAGCGCGACATAAGTCGCCCTGCCGCGGCACACGACAACAATGCATCGGGATACGAGATGCGGGATGCGGGATGCGGGATGCGCATCAGCGTCATTTCGCGAATCAGCCCTCTGGCGCGCGGATGATCATTCATCCTCCGTCCAGAGAAAGGTGCCTTTTGGGTGCACCCTTGCCGCGCATCCCGTATCCCGCATCCCGCATCCCGCATCTCATCGCTTATTCGCATGACTTCGCGCCGCCAGAATGTCCTCTCTGTTGCAGTGTTTCTGCTGGTGCTGATCGGAATCCTTCTGCTCAGCCCGAAAAACCGTGAGCGCGTGCAGAACGGTTTCCTCTCGCTGATGTCGCCGTTTTTGAAAAAGGGCTCCGAGTGGGATCGCTCTGTTGCGAAACTCCGGCACCAGCTCAAAACACTCCAACAACTCGAAGTGGAGAACGATGCGCTGAAAGTCGAAAACGACAAGCTGAAGGCGCTGAATCAGGCACTTCAGGGCATCGAGGCTGAGAACCTCCGGCTCAAGGCCGCGTTTGGCTACAAGGACCAGACGCCGTTTTCCCTCGTGCCGGCGCGCATCATCGGTCGCAGCGAGTCAAACTGGTGGAGCAGCGTGAAAATCGACCGCGGAACCGCCGACGGTGTGCAAAAGGACATGTCCGCGCTTACGCCCGACGGGCTGGTCGGCAAGGTCATCGCTGCGAGCGACCATATTTCCACGGTTCTGCTCATTTCGGACGAAAACTGCGGCGTCGCTGCGACGCTGCGCAACCCCGATGGACAGCTCCAGCACGGGATCATCCGCGTGGTCCGCGGCGATCGCCTCTCCACGATGCAGCAGCCGCGCATGACGATGTCATTCCTCCCGAAGCACCTCAAGGTCGCTCCCGGCTGGAAGGTTTTCACCAGCGGGCTCGGGCGCGTGTTTCCGGAAAACGTAATCGTTGGCGAAGTCGTGGACATCAAACCCCGGGAGCTTGAGACGGAGGTCTCGATTCAGCCTGCGGTGAATCTCGCCGCACTCACGGATGTTTTCATCGTCACCGGTCTGAAAGGAGCAGGCGACAAATGATCTACTACCTTTCGCTCGCAGCCTCCATGTTCCTCGCCGTTGTTGCCCAGCACTACACGGGGCAGATGCCGGGTCTTGGCGGGCACATTTACCTCCTGCCGGTCGTCTTTTTCTTTGCTGCAGCCGCGCTTCCGCTGCCGTCGGTTTTTGTCTTCGCAGTGATCGCGGGACTCATGTGGGATTCCGGCACAGTCCATCCGGACGAGAACGGAAAATACGAAGCCGCCTTCGGCTGGAGCGTCGCGCTGTATGGCGCGCTCGGCGCGGTGATGAACGGGCTTCGAGCGCAGTATTTGCGCGGGCGATGGGAAATGCACTGCCTGCTCACCGGCGTGCTCACCGGAACAATCGTTCTCATTCAGTATCTGGTCATCACATTCCGCCGTGAGCCGTTTGCCTTCGAATGGCCGCGCGAAGTCTGGCAACGCATCGGCGGCACCGGCCTTGCCGCGGCGTTGCTGGCGATTCCCGCTTTCTCCGTTTTCACCTGGCTTGGACGCCGTCTCGGCGTGATCAAGTTCGACACCATGCGCCCCGACTGACGATGAAACGCCGTTTCCAACGCATCCGTGAAATCCGCAGTCTCCCGAGCATCTCGCTCCGGATTTTGACCCTCGCCGTGCTGATGATTGCCGGGCTTGGCGTGCTTGCGGCCAAGCTCTGGAAGGAGCAGATCGTGAACGGCGAAAAATGGCGCAAACGCATTCGCGGCAGCAGCACCGTCACTGTCCGTATTCCCAGCGTGCGCGGCGATATTCTCGACCGAAATGGGTGGGTGCTCGTGGAGAACCAGGCCAGCTACGGCGTCGACTTCTATTTTCCGCAGATGGTCGATGCGATGAAGGATGCGGTGAACGAGCGGAACCTCGCAAAAAAGCGCGAGGCGCATCTCACAGGTCGCAAGCTTTCGAAGGACGAGCTTGAGGAACTCCCTCTCATCGAAACCGAAGTCACTCGCGACGGCATGCGGAAGAAGGTGAAGGTGGCCGACATCGTGAGTATCATCAACACCGAGGTGCAACCGCGCCTCGATGCGCTCGGTCTCACCGAGGACGATCCGGCGGTGAACATCAACTACGACTCGAAGGATCTCGAGACTCACTACCGTTCGCGTGAACACGTGCCGTTCACCTTCCTTCAGAACGTGAAGTTCGATACGGTGGCGAAGATTTGCGAAAACGACCTCGGGCTCCCGGGTGTCGAAGTGTGCGTGCGCCCTGTCCGTCGCTACATTTACGGCGCGTTCGCCTGTCACTTGCTCGGCTTTGTCGGCGGCCCTGAGGACGAGATTAAAGAGCCCGATTACTTCAAAGCCGACGGGACGAAAACGTTCGATTACTACAAGTCGGACATCGTCGGTCGCGGCAGTCTGGAAAAGTTCTGCGACAAATGGCTGCGGGGAAAAGCCGGCATGCGCATCCTGGAGCGTTCGGCTCGCGGCAAGATCGGCGGCGAGAAGGAGCGCATCGAGCCCATTCCCGGCAACAACGTTTATCTCACGCTCGACGCCCGTATTCAGATGATTGCGGAGAAGACGCTCCGCGAAGCGGGTGTAGGCCGCGCCGCTGCGGTGGTGGTCGATCCGAACAACGGCGACGTTCTGGCAATGGCGAGCGTGCCGAGCTACGACGCGAACATGTTTGCGTCGATAACCGACGCACAACTTCATGACCTCAAGGAGGACAAGACGACGCCGCTGCTGTCGCGCTGCATCAACTGCTATCCTCCCGGTTCGACTTACAAAGAAGTCACGGCACTCGCGATCCTCCGTTCCGGGATTTCCCCGTACAAAAAGTGGAACTGCACCGGCGGGGCGACCTACGGCAAGCGTCGCATGAAGTGCACGGGCTCCCACGGCCCGCTCGACATGTGGGGAGCTATCAAGAAGTCGTGCAATTCGTACTTCTACCAGATTTCAAACAGCATGGGCGAAAGTCCGCGCGATGGCTTCGCCAACATTGAAGCGGTTGGTGAGGCGCTGGGACTTGGCATGACTTCCGGACTGCCGATTTCGGGAGAGGACCCCGGCGTCCTCCCGGGCCCGAAGTACTATACGGCGAAAGGCCTGCTTCCTGAGCTTGATTCAAGCGGGCAACTCGCCAACACAGCCATCGGCCAGGGCAAGGTCATCGCCTCGCCTCTCCAAATTGCCATGGTCACGGCCACGATGGCAAATGGTGGAAAGTGCTACGCTCCCCGGCTCGTTTCCCGCGTGGTGGACAATCATAGCAATGACCTCCGCGACGAAAACGGGAACCTCGTTGTGCCGGTTGAGCCGCGGTTGCGGGCGAATCTTTTGGATATCGGATTGAAGGCAAGCGACATCGAAGTCGTCCGCCGCGGCATGTGGGAAGTAGTCAATGGCGAAGGCGGAACCGGCCGGCGCGCAAAGATTCCCGGAGTGGAGGTGGCTGGAAAAACGGGCACCGCCCAGGCTTCCCGCATTGGCGAAAAGGACGAGAACGGAAAGCCGAAAATCGAAAAGGATTACCGTGTGTGGTTCACGTCATTTGCGCCGTACAAAGACCCGAAATACGCGATCTGCGTGATGGTCGAAAGCGGCGGAGACAAGGCAACCGGCGGCAAGGTTGCGGCACCTATCGCGACAAAAATCATGAGGGAATCCCTCGCCCTTATCGCATTGGATAGAAAGGACGAGGCCGATCGAAAATTCCGTCCAAACTTCCTCCACGCGGTCGCCGGCAATTTCACGGCGGTAAGCGAAGTGTCCGTCTCGGAGGACGGCTCGCTGAACAAGATCGTCGCCTCCGCCTTTGAAGATCACCCGCCGGGAACGCCGCGAGCCGACGAAGATGATCGCATGGAACACGCCGAGGACGCGCCGATTGAAGCCCGCAAAAAGGTGGATGCCAATATCGCCGCCCGCAAGGACGCGGACGCCCGCGGTACCATGAAGAAGCCTTCCAATTCGACCCGTCAACCGACGTGGTTCGAGCGAACTTTCCTCGGAAAAAAACCAACCGCTCCGCCTGCGGGGCAATCCCCCAGACCACGCTAATTCTCAAACCACCCAGTGCTAAAAACCATCACCCAAACTGCAATTTCTCTCATACAAAAAGTGAAAAAACTCATCGGACTCTCACCACGCCAGACTGGCAACAAACTGATCATCACGGTCGAAAAACTCGAAAAGCGCGTCGCGTTGCTCGAGCAGGGCGTGCTCGAAGAATACAACATCGAGCGCACCAGCGACCGCAACATCGTCGGCTCCATTTTCAAGGGCCGCGTCCGCAACATCGAGCACGGTCTCAAGGCCATGTTTGTCGATATCGGCTACGAAAAGAACGCGTTCCTTCACTTCTGGGACGCGCTTCCCGCCGCGCTCGACGCCGGCATCGAAGAAGTCGAACGCACCAACAAAAAGCAGCGCCAGCGCATCACCGCGAAGGACATCCCGAGCATCTACCCCGTGGGCAGCGAAGTGCTTGTTCAGGTCACGAAAGGGCCCATTTCCACGAAGGGCCCGCGCATCACCACGAACATCTCGCTTCCCGGCCGCTTCCTTGTGCTCATGCCGTACAGCGACCAGTGCGGTATTTCGCGCAAGATCGAAAACCCGAAGGAGCGCGACCGCCTGCGCAAGATTCTCCGCGAACTCGAAATCCCGGAAAACATGGGCGTCATCATCCGCACCGTAGGCGAAGGCCAGAAGGCGCGTTATTTTGTGCGCGACCTTGCCTATCTCGTGGAGCAGTGGCGCAGCATCGAGAAGCAGATGACCGAGAAGCGTGCGCCCGCGTGCGTTTTCGAGGAGCCGGATCTCGTCGAGCGCACCGTGCGCGACTTCCTCACGGATGAAATCGAGGAGGTGGTTTGCGATGACGAGAAAGCCGTCGAGCGGATGCGCGAACTCGTCGCTCAAGTCAGCAAGCGGAGCGTTCAGCGCATCACGCATTACAAGGAGCCGGTGCCGATTTTCGAGCGTTATGGCGTGCAGAAGCAAATCGACGATGCATTCCACCGTCAGGTGTGGCTGCCGTGCGGCGGTTACATCGTCATCGACGAGACCGAGGCGCTCGTAGCGATCGACGTGAACACCGGTCGCAACAAGGGCGGCAAGGATGTGGAGAAAACCATCTTCCAGACGAACATGGAGGCCGCCGAAACCATCGCGCGCCAGCTCCGGCTGCGGAACATCGGCGGTCTCATCATCGGCGACTTCATCGACATGAAGAGCCGCAAGGATCAGCAGGCCGTTTATCTCCGCATGAAAGACCGCCTGCGTCGCGACAAGGCGAAGACGCACGTGCTGCCGATCAGCGCGCTCGGGCTCATGGAAATGACCCGCCAGCGTGCGCACGAAAGCATCAGCGGCAGCGTTTTCACGCCATGCCCTTACTGCAGCGGTCGTGGAAAGGTGAAGAGCTCCATGAGCATGAGCGTTGAAATCCAGCGCGAACTCCATCGCGTGCTGAAGTTCTACAACGACATCCACGAAGTGCGCGTTCAGCTCCATCCGCACGTGCTGGAGCGGCTGCGCAAGGACGATGAGGAACTCCTGGTCGACATCGAGCGCAAGTACGCCGGCCGTCTCAGCTTCCGGCCCGATCCGACCTACCATCACGAGAAGTTCTCCATCCACGATTCCAATACGGGACAGGAGCTCAAGCTCGTGTAGCGCGACGCTGCGCGAAAAAAGGCGCGCTTATTTTTGAACGGACCCGACGTCCGCCGGTCTTACTTTCTGTTCTGGGGGGAACAGCGGGGTTGCCGGCGTGGTTTCAAGGTGCCGGCGGCCCCGCAAATTTTTTGCCCGGGTCGCTTTAAAGGGTGCCGAAGTAGCGGTCGCCCGCGTCTCCCAAACCGGGGACAATGTAGGCACGTTCGTTCAGCGTGGGATCGACGGCGGCTGTGAAGATTGGCACGTCGGGGTGCGCCGTGCGCATCTGTGTGAGCCCTTCGTTGCAGCTTACGCAGCAGACGAGCCGGATGCTTTTTGCTCCCGCTTTTTTGAGCAGGTCGATTGTCGCGCTGGCGCTGTGTCCGGTCGCCAGCATCGGGTCGGCGACGATGACGTCCGCTTCCGCGAGGTTGGGCGGCGGATTGAAATAATAGGGCACCGGGCGGTGCGTCTCCTCGTCGCGTTTCATGCCGATGTGGGCCACGGTTGCGTCGGGCAAAATGCGCAGCATTCCCTCGGAGATCCCGAGTCCTGCGCGGAGAATCGGCGCGATGATCACGGGCCGCACCAGCGCCGCTCCCTCAAATGGCGCGAGCGGCGTGCGGATGTTTTCCGCCCGTGTCGCCAAATCCCGTGTCGCTTCGAAGAGCAGCAGCGATGCGACTTCCGCGAGCCGTGCGCGAAACTTCTCGGAACTCGTCCCCACATCGCGAATTCGGGTCATTTTTACACGAATGAGCGGGTGATCGACTACGGTGACGCCGGGTGTCATGCGGGCGTTGTGGCAGAAAGAATTGGCGGGTGCCAGCACCCTCTGCTTTCCTCCGCCGCACTATGGCAAAATCACCTGTTGTTCTTATCATCCGTGACGGTTGGGGCGTGAATCCTGGAGGCCGCGAAAAGGCCGCCGAAAACGGCGACGCGACGCTGCTCGCGAAGACGCCGTTTCACGACCACCTCTACGCCACCTACCCGCAGGCGCGGCTCTCCGCGAGCGGCATGGACGTGGGCCTCCCCGACGGGCAGATGGGCAACAGCGAAGTCGGCCACCTCAACCTCGGCGCGGGCCGCATCGTTTACCAGGACCTCACGCGCATCAACAAAGCGATCATCGACGGCGAGTTCGACACAAACCCCGTGCTCGTCGAAGCGTTCGCAAAGGCCAAAGGCACGCGCCTTCACCTGCTCGGGCTTGTCAGCGACGGCGGCGTGCATTCGCATCAGGACCACCTCATCGCTTTGTGCAAAGCCGCCACCGCAGCGGGCGTGAAAGACATCTGCATCCACGCAATCACCGACGGCCGCGACACCTCGCCCACCAGCGGCGCGGGCTACCTCGCCACCGTGGAAAATGGCATCGTCGGCACCAATGCGCGCATCGCCACAGTCATCGGGCGCTACTTCGCCATGGACCGCGACAAACGCTGGGAGCGCAACAAACTCGCGTGGGATGCCATCGTCCTCGGGCGCGGCCCCGTGTCCGCGGAAAAACCCAGCGCCGCCATCGCCGCCGCATATCCCGCCGACCCGCGTGGCGACGAATTCCTCCAGCCCATTATTTTCAGCGAAGCCAACGAACAGCGCATCCGCGACAACGACGTCGTCCTGTGGTTCAACTTCCGCAGCGACCGCGCCCGCCAGCTCTCCGACGCATTCCTGCTCCCCGGCTTCGATGGATTCGACCGCGAAGTCGTGCCGAAAGTCCACTACGTCACCTTCACCAGCTACGACAAAACCTACACCTGCCCCGTCGTCTTCGGCCCGCAATCCCTCGCCATGATTCTCGGCGAAGCCGTGAGCAAAGCCGGTAAAACACAGCTCCGCAGCGCCGAGACCGAGAAATATCCGCACGTCACCTTCTTCTTCAACGGCGGCATCGAGCAGCCCTACCCCGGCGAAGACCGCTACCTCGCAATCAGCCCGAAAGAAGTCCCCACCTACGACAAAAAGCCACAAATGAGCGGCCCCGACGTCGCCTTTGAAGTCTATCGCCGCTTGGATCAATACGACCTCGTCATCGTCAACTTCGCGAACCCCGACATGGTCGGCCACACCGGCGTCGTCGAAGCCGGCATCCACGCCTGCGAGACCATCGACCTCGGCGTGCGCCTGCTCGTGGAAAGGACGCTCGCCCTC
>SXWH01000022.1 GCA_005791535.1 Verrucomicrobiaceae bacterium
CGAAATCATGATCGTCGTCGCCATCATCGCGCTGCTCGCAGCGATTGCCGTCCCGAACTTCCTCCGTAGCCGCCGCCGTGCGCAGGCCACGCAGGTTCTTCAGGACCTCCGCATGATCGACGCAGCCATCGACCAGTATGCGATCGAGAACAACAAGTCCGGCGGTGCCGCTGTGAACTGGACCGACATCCGTAACTACCTCAAGGCGGGCAGCCGTCTGGAGACCTCGGGTGGCGCAGACATCCTCGGCAACAACTTCACCATCAATCCGGTGGACACGGTGCCCCGCGTTGCGACCGCAACCTTCAACGCCCTCTCGACCGTCGCTCCTGCGAGCTTCTGGTCGCCCTTCAACTAAGGCGTAACCTTCCGCTTCACTGCGGATAATAAAAGAATTACAGCACCCGGCTGGCCTCAGCGTCAGCCGGGTGTTTGCTTTTCATGAATCGTCGCGGATCCATATTCCCGGAAAACAAAAGCCTGACGCCCATTCTCTGGACGTCAGGCTCCTTATAAACCATCTACAATTAACGCCTTATAGGCTCTTGCAGAACTCTTCGATACGATCGAGGCCCTTCTTGATGATATCGAGGCTGGTCGCGTAACTCAGGCGGACCGTGCGGTCGTCGCCAAACGCGATGCCAGGGACGATTGCGACGTGGTGCTTGCTCAGCAAGCGGTCGCAGAAGTTGGTCGAATTCAGTCCAAACGCGCTGATGTTCGCGAGGACGTAAAATGCCCCTTGCGGCATTACCACCGAGATTTTCGGGATCTTCGAAAGCCGGTCTGCCATGTATTGGCGGCGGATATCGAACTCAGCGCGCATGTCTTCGACAGCGCTCTGGTCGCCGGTCAACGCCGCGAGCGCACCCTTTTGCGCAAAGCTCGTGCATCCGCTTGTGCTGTGGCTCTGGATGGCGTCAATCGCCTTTGCAATTGGCTCGGGCGCACCGAGATAGCCAAGGCGCCAGCCGGTCATCGCATATGCTTTACTGAAGCCATTGATCGTGATGGTGAGATTGTAGAGCTCCTTGCTGAGGCTCGCGATGGAGACATGCTTTACGTCGTCATAAGTGAGCTTCTCGTAAATCTCATCGCTGAGAATGAGAATATCCTCTCCGAGAGCGACTTCCCCAATCGCGCGAAGCTCCGCCTCGGTGTAAACGGCACCGGTCGGATTGCCTGGGCTGTTCAAAATGACCATCTTTGTGCGGGGCGACATGGCATCTTGAAACTCGTCCGCCGTCATCTTCCAACCGTTCTCCTCGGTGGTCTGAACAATCACGGGCTCGCCGCCAGCGAGGCGGACCATTTCCGGATAGCTCAGCCAATAAGGAGCCGGGATGATGACTTCGTCGCCCTCGCCCACGCATGCGAGAATTGCATTCAGGCATGAGTGCTTCGCACCGTTGCTGACGATGATCTGGCCGGCAGGGTAGTCGAGGTTGTTCTCAGCTTTGAATTTCTGGCTGATTGCCTGACGCAATTCCGGAATGCCTGCGCTCGGGGTATACTTGGTCATTCCGGCATTGATCGCCGAAATGCACGCCTGCTTGATGTGGTCCGGCGTGTCAAAATCGGGTTCGCCTGCGGCAAAGCTGCAGACGTCGATGCCTTCGGCTTTCATTGCCTTGGCCTTGCTGTCGATTCCAAGAGTGAGGGATGGTGTAAGGATGGTGGCGCGTTGTGCGAGTGACATGCTTTGTGTGTGTTGGTGTTTGTATTACTTCGTTGCGAACCACGCTTCGATGAGCGTGCGGAAATTGTTTTCGTTAATCTGGATGATGCCGGTTTCGCGGACAGCGTTTTCGGGCGCGTCGCTTGCGTGGGCAGCATTGACCATGATGCTCTGGCCGTACTCGCGGCGGATGGTGCCGTGGGGAGCCTTCGACGGGTCGGTGGGCCCGAGAACCTCGCGGATCTTGGCGACCGCGTCCACGCCTTGGTAAATCAGAGCGACGATCTTGGCCGTTCCCGGTGCGTTCCGAAGGTCCGCCGGGCATTCGCTTGGGCGGCGACCGCTCATGAACTCCACGATATCCTCCCAGTTCTCGCGCCCCGTAATCGGTCCGAGCAAATCGCCGAGGGCCTTCTCTTGTTCCGGTGTGAACTTCACCTCAAACTTCGGCTCCAGCGCTTCTTTTGCAATGCTCGCCGCGCGGCCGCGCAGCTTGTCCTGCAGCACCGCAAGCACAGGACCATAAAACTCCTCAGCCTGCGCGCAGCTCATGTGGTGCACTTTCATGCCGATGATGTAGAGACCCGTGCGGCTGAACAAATCGATGACTCCGCCGGGGCGCGCATTCGGGAATCGGAAATTGTCGGGCTTGATAAGCACGAGCGTCTTTTCGACGTTTGCTCCCTTCGGGAATTGGATGGCTTGATCCAGAATTCCGCCGTCCTTGTCTGAGTATTCCGCAAGCAGCTTCAGGTCACGCTCGGCACTCGCTCCATCCGGAGGAGCCAGCACAGCGGGCTCGAAATACGTCACGTTGCCCTGGGCGTCCGTGATGTAATCGCCATATGTGTCGCGGATGGTCTCGCCAGCCGTGCGCTCATTGAGAATGTGACCGACACATTCCTTGATTTTCTTCACCGCGTCTTCACCCCGGAAAACCAGCACGATCACGCGGGGTTTCGTGCCCTCCTCGACTGCCGAAAAGTGCGTGCGAACATACTTTTGAATAAGTTCCTGCGCGGCACGGTGGCTCAGGTCGGAATCAGTGACGATTCCCGCCGCGTACTTCTCCGTCAGCTCAGCACCGGGCGTGAAAACGCGCGCGGCGACGAGATCGAGGCCGGTACGCGAGATCAGGCGCGAAATGATGCCTCCGGTGCGGCTTTTGCGCATCGTGTAAGGTGTAAGAAGGACGTAGGAAAGTTCAGTGGCCATAGGCTAAAAAACCCCCGTCGTGCGCTGAAAATCAGCATACAACGTGGGTTGTGCGGTTTTTCGATTAAGGTTTGTTCAGCTAGCGGCGGGGGAAGGTAGTGGTTCAAAAAACTGCGTCAACGCGAATTTCGCAAACAGCCGAAGCGAACAGCGACAGACCCGCCATTTCACCGATTCATGATTGAACGAATCGCCCAGCCAGTTGATGGATAAGCGCTTCATGTCAGATTTCGCACTCACATTCCTCGGCACCGGCACATCGCTCGGCATCCCGCTCATCGGATGCGATTGTCCAGTCTGCCAGTCGCACGACCCCTGCGACAAGCGCACGCGTGCCTCCATTTACTGCGAAACGCCGGAGTGCGCCTGGGGTGTGGACGCCGGACCGGACTTCCGCGCGCAGGCCCTCCGCGAAAATATCCGCCGCATGGACGCGCTGCTTTTCACCCACGCCCACACGGATCATGTGATGGGATTCGACGACCTGCGCCCGTTTTGCTTCGGCGGACAAAAACTGCCCGTGTACGCCTCGGACGAAACCATGGCCACGATTCGCCGCGTTTTCGCATTTGCCTTTGAGGACGACCCGCGCTCGCTCGGATATCTCCGCCCCGAGCCACACATCGTGAGCGGACCATTTACACTGGGCGAAACGACTATCACTCCCCTCCCCGTTCCTCACGGCCGGGTCACAACTTTCGGCTATTTGTTCACCCGGCGCGGGCGCAAACTTGCCGCCTATCTCAGCGACTGCAAGGAAGTGCCGCCGCCGGTGATGGACCTCATCGACGGCGTGGAGGTCCTTATTCTGGATGCTCTGCGTCACAAGCCTCACAGAACACACATGAACGTCGAAGAGGCACTCGCCGTTGCCGAACGCATTGACGCGCCGCAAACGTGGCTCACCCATCTCTGCCACGACCTTTGCCACGCCGAGCTCGGCCGCTCGCTTCCCGGTCCAGTTTGGGTCGCCTACGACGGCCTCAAAATCCGCCTATGAACCGCTTCATCATTCCACTCCTCGCCACGATTCTCTGCGTCTCCGCGCAGGAGCCCAAAACCGGCGCCGTGCCGGCGGGAAAACCGGAAATCCTCGGCGACGCAGAGCTGGCCGCGCAAACGATCGTCATCTTCAACGAAAACGACCTCGATTCCGCGGGTCTCGCGAGCTTCTACGTGGAGCAACGCAACATCCCCCGCGGAAATCTCATCGCGCTAAAAACATCCGGCCGCGAGGAAATCACGCGTCGCGAGTACGATGAAACCATCGCCGATCCGCTCCGGAAAATCCTCGCCGAGCGCGGGCTTTGGAAGCTGCGCCCCGAACCCACCGAAGCCGGAATGGTGGAGGAGACAAAAATCCGCTTCGCCGCAATCATCCGCGGTATCCCGCTTAAGATCGCCCACACGACCGCCGATTACGAGGGCGATGTCATCGAAGGCACGCCTGCGGAAATCGTGCAACAGAACGCAGCGTCCGTGGATTCGGAACTCAGCATTCTCGGGCTCTGGTCGCGCCGCATTTCCGGCGTCTTGAAAAATCCCTACTTCAAGGAGACCACGTCTTTTCACAAAACGGAGATGACCAGCCAGCTTCTCGTTGCGCGGCTCGACGGGCCGACTGCGAGCGACGTGCGGAGGATGATCACCGACACAATTGCTGCGGAGAAAACCGGGCTCCGTGGCTTCGCTTACGTCGACGCTCGCGGACTGCCGGAAAACGATCCGCGAGTCGGCGGATTACTCGAGGCGGATCGCTGGCTCTTCGACCTTGCAGAACACCTCCGCGCGGACGGCATGCCTGTGATTCTCGACAATGGCCCCGCGCTGTTCCCCGAGTCGTATCCGATGCGCAAGTGCGCGCTCTACCTCGGCTGGTACAACGAATTCCTGCACGGTCCGTTCACACAGGGAGGCTTTAAATTTGTGCCCGGCGCAATCGCCGTCCACATCCACTCGTTCAGCGCCGACTCCATCCGGACCGCGGAACGCAACTGGTGCGGCCCGTTCATCGCGCGCGGCGCGGCCGCGACGATGGGCAACGTGTATGAACCCTACCTCACACTCACGCCGCATCTGAACGTCTTCGAACGCAGGCTTGCCGAGGGTTTCACCTTTGCCGAAGCAGGCCACATGTCCGTCCGTTTCCTTTCATGGATGACCACGTGGGTCGGCGATCCGCTTTATCGCCCATTCCGATTCCGGGCCGAGGGAAAAACGGTCGCTACCGACGAATGGGATGCCTACCGCGCCGGCGTCGAAGCGTGGGCAAAGCCCGGAGGCTCCGATGCCACGCTCGCCGCGGCGGCAAAGCGGTTGAAGAGCCCGGTGATTTATGAGGGACTCGGGCTGCTTGACCTGCGCGCCGGCAACAATGCAGCGGCGCAACGCTCATTCCAGCAAGCCCGCGCGCTCTACACGAACGCTGCGGACAAAATCCGAACCGTCGTTCACGAGACGGCCGCTGTGCAGGCTCTCAAAGGCACCCCCGCCGCACATCTCTTCATCCGGCAGCAAATCGCGGCGTTCGATGCCGGCACGGACGTCAATATTCTCCGAATCATCGAAGCCTCCTTCGCGCCGCCGAAGAAGCCTGCCGCAAAACCCGGCGCGAAACCCGCGCAGCAGTAACGGAACGGGAGAGTCCCCCAGCGGCGGACGATCCCTCCCTGTCGAATACCAGACCGCAAATTCCGAACGCTACGTCCGCTTCTGGCTGCGCGCGGCGATTTCGGGATCCCAATCCGGCTCATCCCACCACGGCTTCTCGCTAAGAATATAAACGCCGATCGTGTCCAGCGTGATCACCGGATTGCGGAGAATGTCATCCACAAGCGCGGCGATGGTTTCTTCAAGCTTCGATTCCGTCTTCGCCTGCGCCGCGGAATCAATTCCAGCCTGCGCACGCGCCGCGAGACGCGCACGCAACATGGCAAAATGTTCCGTGGCCCGCTTCATCGCAGTCTCACGCGCAGCGGCCAGCTCGTTCCCCTTCTTAACAGCCTGAATCGCACGCTTCGCAGCCGTCTGGCAGGCCTTGCGCCACTCCGCCTCGCCAAATTTTTCCCGCAAATGCGCAGCGCGCTCCTTGCCCATATTGCGATCCAGCTTGAAGTGATACGGCCGCTTGCATGGCTCAATGATTTTCGTCGGCGGATCATTTCCAATATCGTCGCACCAGAATTCCACGCTCTGCTCGGGGAACCATCCGCGCACAAGCCGCAGCAGACCACCGCGGCGAACAGGATCCCATTCGCTCCCGCCCAGCGCTTTTTCCACGGCCTTCAAATCCACCGAGAGTCTCACTAGATTCCGAAACACGAGCTTCGGCGTCTTTACTCCCGGCACGCTCCGCCACATCGCCCACGCGCGGCCACGGTCGTCCCATCCGATCAAATCGCGACAGCCGTCAACCGCACCGTGGCCCGGCCGCAGGAAGTCGAGCGTCAGATCCTCGATGACGACGCTGCGATGCACGGTGAACTTCGTCGCAAACATTGAAGCGAGCGACTCCAGCATGTCGGCGGGAATCAGCGGATTGCTGTCACGCTTCATCCGGAACATGAACGAATTCGTCTCCTCGTCCCATCGCTCTTCAAGACCAAGATTGCGCTGCAAGTAGGCACTGAACGCAGAACCGAATTCCTCCGCAGCGGCATCGGCCGCATCAACATCGCGGGTGAGCTGCGATTCGGGGCTGAGGCTGTGCATTCCGTCGATGACGTCCTGCTCCTCAATGCTCGCGCGCTCCTTTTCAACGGCTTCCGCGAGCGACGGAATCGCTTCCAGCAAAGCCTGGGGTCCACCAGCGAATACGATCTCGCGCAGCCTCGGAAGCTCGGTATCCACGAGGTGCTGAAGGTCGGAAATGCTCGCGCGGTAAAGCCCGAAGCCCTCGGCAAGCACCATACGCCACGTCTCGTCGAGCGCGACGGCGTCGTCTTCGCCCGTTGTGAAAACCACGCACGGAATATGCCCGACGCGATCAATACGATCGAGTCGTCCCAGTCGCTGCTCGAGCCGCATCGGCGCCCAGGGCAAATCGTGAAAGAATACCGCCTTGGCGAACTGGAGATTGAATCCTTCCTCGCCCGTCGCATCGGTGATCAGCACGCGCGCCAGCGGATCGCCTGCGAAATCCGAGAAAAGTTCACCCACTTGCGAACGCGCTGCGGAAGTGCTCGCGAGTTTCACACCCTCAGTGCTGAAAAGCGGGAGCAACCGTTTGCCGAGGTCTGCGCAAAGCACCGAGTTCGGACAGAAGACGACGTATTTTCCATCGCGACCGTCCTTCGCAGCCCGGCGCCGCAGAGATTCCGCGACCAAATCCAGCCGCGCCTCGCTCATCTGCCACGCGGCCTTTTCATCCACGAGCGCAGCGAGAAGCTTCACCTCGTCCGGTGTGGCTTTCGTGGATTTCGCGACTTCCTTCGTCAACTCCGCCAGCCGCTCAGGCTCGGCTGCGATGGCTTCCGACATCCGCACATACTCTGCCGCAGCAGTCGCACGCAGCGGGTCGCCAGCAACGATTCGCTCACTCGCCGCTTCGCGCCATGCGTCAAGCGCCGCCCAGAGATTCGCATGCGGCTCCTCATCGAGTTCGATCTCCACGGTCTCCTGCACATCGCGCACAAACCGCTTCTGTGCTCCCGACAGCCAGCGGCGCCGGGTGCGCAGCATGCGACGGTGAATGCGGTACGTCTCGCTGATATGGAGATGCAGTTCATGCTGAACCGCCTTTGCATCCGTACCGGCCTGGGTCAAAGATGCGACGAGTTCCTTCACGCGGGAATCGTCCGGCAGAAGCGCAGCGAGTTTTCCCGCATGGAGCTTTACCAGCGCCGGAACGGTCGCGCTGCGGAGCGCCAGAAATGCGCGGCCCAGTTCCACACGCTTCTGAGTGCGCTCCTTGAACGCGGCGAGTTTGTCGGAGTTGTAGTTTTCAGGATCGAGCAGTTCCAGAAGCGCGAGCAGGTCGGCGTCGTGATGCAGAACCGGCGTCGCGGAAAGCAGCAGGAGGTGCTTGGAAGCGTGCGCAATTTTCATCGCACCGCGCGTCAGCGCCGACTCCTTCACACCATGCCGCATTACGACACGATGCGCTTCATCGATCACAAGAACGTCCCACTCGACTCCAAGAAGCGCCTTGTCTTTCTCCAGCGACGAGTGCGGAAACAGCTCCACGTCATCGAGCCCAAACCGCGCATCGAGTTCCTCACGCCACTGCCGCGTGAGCGCGTCGGGGGCCACGACCGCAATTTTTGCGTCGGGCGCATCGAGCCGGATTTGCCGCAGGATAATTCCCGCCTCAATCGTTTTGCCCAGCCCTACTTCGTCCGCGAGGAGGTATCGAATCACCGGATCATGCAGTACGCGGTCCGCAACCTCGGCCTGATGTTGCAACACCTCGACCTTCGCCGAGAGAAGTGCGGGAAGCCCGTGGGCGAGTTGATTCTGCCGCAGCAATTGCACGAGCAAATCGGACCGCTGCTGGAAGAAGAACGGCGTTTCCTGCGCGAGTTCCGCGAGCACCGTGGACGGATCATCACCGGTCAAATAAGACCGGACGCTGAACTCGTTCTCCTTCATCTCGGCGAGGTCCTTCGCCCCCGGAAAATGCACGAGATATGAACGCACCGGCCCCGCCGACTGTTTCGTTGCCATCACCCGCCCGAAGCGAACCACGCCCTCCGCCTTGTGAAATACGCGGCTTTGATTCGGGAGCGGCGAATGCACGAGTTCCTCGACCGCCACTTCAGCCTCCACGACGTTCACCGTGTCCGTACAAAAGCGCAGCTTCGCCTTCGTTCCGGAAATCGAAGCCACTTCTCCATATCCCGCAGCACTCCGTCCCCGCACCATCACTTTGCATCCTTCGACCGGCTGGGCAGCCACGACCGGCTTCGCCTTTCCGGTTGAACGCGGGACACCTGCGAACTCCGCAAGTGCTTCGAGTTCCTCGGCACTGATTGCGTTTTTGGATTTTTTCGCCGCGGTCTTTTTCGGAGCGGACGTTTTTTTCGCGGCGGGCTTGCCGTCTTCCGGGGTCTTTTTTGGGCGTGGCATGGTGATGATTTGGGTTTCGGGATGGTTCAGGGAGAATCGGGTTCCTCGGGATCCTCGTCCTCAGGAACTTCCTCGATGGTCGCCTTCATTTTCCGGGAAAGGAAAGGCCGGAGGAATCCGTAGAGCAGATACGTGATGAAAAGCACCGCCGGCATCCACGTGTAGAACCGCACCGTGAGCACCAGCACGATGAAGATGGCCATGAACTTCGGCATGCTCCGGGTCGTGCGCCAGTTGATGTTCTTGAAGCTCGGATACGTGAACGAGCTGAACATCATCCACGAAAGAAACAGCAGCAACGGCGGCAGCACCCATTTCATGACCCAGTGCTCCACCTGGTCGTTCGTGAGGCTCATGATGAAGAGCGTGACACTGGCAATGAGACCGGCCGCCGCAGGAATCGGGATGCCTTTGAAATCCTTGCTCGCATTCGCAACATTGGCCGCAGCGATGCAGTTGAAGCGGGCAAGCCGCATCGCACCGCAGACGAGATACACACTCGCAACGAACCACCCAATCTGCTCGTATTCGCGAAGCAGGACGCGACTGACGAGCAGCGCGGGAGCAACGCCAAAGCTCACCACGTCCGCTAGCGAATCGAACTCGCGACCAAACGGCGAATCGGTCCCACCCAAGCGCGCAAGCCGCCCGTCGAGCAGGTCGAAAACACAGGCCGCCAGAATGCACCAGATTGCGGTTTTAAAATGAATCTCACCCGCGTTGAGGGCGGCCGTGCCGATGACGCCAGCTCCGTGCACCGCGAGCGCACCCTGCAGGATCTTCAGCGTGGCGAGAAATCCGCACACGAGATTTCCCGCAGTCATCAAATTCGGGAGGAGATAGATTTTCGGAGAGCCGTCGTCTTTCACAGCACGTTCGAAGGAATTGCCGCAGCAGGAATGTAGTCCTCGCGATCGCGGAGTCGCGCCAGAACACTGGAACCGCCTTCCACAGCATCGCCAAGTGACACGAGGATCTCGGCATTGAGCGGCAGGTAGATATCCGTCCGGGAGCCAAAGCGAATCATCCCGAACCGATGCCCCTTCTCTACCATATCACCCTCGCGGCTCCATGGCACAATCCGGCGCGCAATCGCTCCGGTGATTTGCCTCACAACGAGCGTCGCCTTTGCACCCGCAATCGCCCAAGTCAGCGCCTCGTTCTTCTGGTGGCAATAGGGATGCCGCGCATCGAGATAGTCGCCGGGGTGATGCTTCCGATAGGTGATTTTCCCTGCAATCGGAGCACGATTCACGTGAACCGAGAAGACGTTCAAAAAGATGCTCACCCGCCGCGCCGGGCCCTTGATAACCTCGTTCTCTTCCACGACTTCGATCGCATCGATAACGCCATCGGCACCCGCGACCACGATATCGTCGCCCGGCGCGATGCGACGCTCCGGGTCGCGAAAGAAGTTCGCGCAGAACATAAACACAAGGCTGCACAGCACCGCTCCGATGCTCCAACCCCACCAGTCCACAGCCATCCACCAGAAAAATATGCTTCCGAGCAGGGACGGGACGAGGAAATGACGGCCTTCGTATAAAGTCTGAAATCGCATTAGCCGCGCATCCTCGCCGCGCATCGCTGTGCGTCAAGCACGTCTCTGCGCCCCGCGGCACATAGATGGCGTTAGACTGGAGTGGGAAACTCCACCGCGCCTCCGCGAAAATACATCTCTACACGGCGGATGACATCGTCCGCCGAAATCATATCCATGCAGCGCGGCAGCGTGCCCGCCACGTCCACGCACAGGCTCTCGTCCTTCGGGTCGCCGTCGCCGAGCGGCACCACGCGCGCCTTCCAGCATCCGCCATTGTCGCAGCAGCGCAGCGCGCCGTTGGTGTGGATGTATTGGTGATGCGGATACGCCTCCCACTGCGCCGGTTCGCGTCCGCCGGCGATTACCACGCACGGGCGGTTTCGCGGCATGCCGCGGGGATACGCCTCGCACGGCCCGCGCGTCTCCACAGCCGCCGCGAGGTGCATCGCAAATGTCACCGGACACACCACGCCCTGCGCGTGATGCATCAGCCGCACAAACTCCCGCGTGTCCGTCTTCCCCCGCAAGTCCAGCACGCCCCGCAGCGGCGGATGATGATGCCCTGCCTCGCCCGTCTGCACAAAAAGGATGCGCCCTGCGAAATGGTCCACCACCGCCTGCATCCGCGCCGGGTCCCACCACTTCGCCGTGAAATCCCGCTTCCCGCCCGACACCACGATCCAAAACGGAAGCGCCCTCCCCGTCGCCACCTCCACCGCCGAGGGCATCGCCTTTTCCTCCGGCGAGAGATGCACATCGCCGCGAAACGCCCCCGGCTCCAGCCGCACCGCCAGGCGCTCCGCGAGGAAATGATGAAACGCGTGGATGAAATGCCACGGCCCCGTATTGCTCCGCGCGATGAGCGGATACCCGCATTCCACCGCCTCCCAGCTCCCCGCATCCGCCACACGGTCCCAGCGCAGCGCGTGCGGATTGTGGTCCCACAGCGCCATCGCCGTAGTTTCCACCGCCGTCACAAACTTCCCCGGATGCTGCGCATGCAAATCGCGCACCGCCGCCGTGAGCATCACGATGTCGCCGGGCGATTGCCGGTTCCGCAGCAGCAGCCGGCGGGGTTTCATGAGTCTCCAAAAAGAGCGTCGTGGCTCACAGCGTCGCGGCTCACAGCGTCGCGGCTCACAGCGTCGTGGCTCACGGCGTCGTGGCTCACGGCGTC
>SXWH01000190.1 GCA_005791535.1 Verrucomicrobiaceae bacterium
CAAAACTCCCACTCTTCGTCGCTGACATCGGTCGGATATTTGCGTTCTTTGCTCGCGGCTGTTTTGTCCATCCCAAGCTTATGCCAAACGCATAGCTTGTTTATACAGCTAAAGCATTAGAAAAGTGCCGGACAGGCTCTAAAGCGCTCGTCCAGCATAAGGTTTTACACGTTGCTTTGCACGTTGCTGGGAGTTTGCACGCTGCACGCTTTTTTCCCAAAGCCCAATCCACTGTCCCTCGATGTGGGGACGACCGGCGTGGTGGAGGTCCATGGAAGCAATGCTTCGGCGAAAGTCTCGCTCCAGAGCATCTTCATCTCGCCCGGCGGTGGCGGCATCGCAGGCGGCGTCACCCACGACCTAACCGGTACGCGCAACGGCACCGGGCACGTGACGGTGAATTTCTCGGCGCTGGCGCCGGGCACTTACTCTGTTACTTTCATCGGAACGAACAACGGGCAAAATGTGTCGGGCTTCACCACCATCACCGTTGGGGCTGTGCCGGGCACTTCGGCGCAGAACCTGCAGTTCGCCATCGCAGGCGACCCAATCAACACGCGCTCGGGCGAGTATTTCGGATTCGAGGCGGTGGACTTGAATCTCGGTGGGCCGATGCCGCTCACGTTCTCACGCTACGTGGCTTCGGGGCTTTCCACGGATAATGTCGTGCAGGCCGCGCTCGGCGCGAATCGCTCGCACAATTTCGCGGCGCGCACGTTTGCGGACGGCACGACGGTGCGGCGTGTGATTCTGCCGACGGGGCGGATGTTGCGCTTTGACAAAGTGGGGGCGAAGTGGGTGTTCAAGTCGCCGCAGGATGTTCCATTTCAGCTCGTGGAAAGCAGCGGCGATTTTGTACTGGGGCATCCGCAGACGAAGCAACTCTGGACGTTCAACGCCAACGGCAGGCTGACGAAAATCGAGGACGGCAAGGGCAACGCGCACACGCTCACTTACACTTCGGGCAAGCTGTCGTCCGTGAGCGACGGCCTGGGGCGCGTGATCAATATCACGCAGCCGGGCGCGACGATCACCGGCATCACTGGCGTGACGGGCGCTGAGACGCGGGCGGTAACTTTTGCCTACACGAGCGGCGTGCTGACGGCGGCGACGGACTACGGCACGCACACAACGAATTACGCGCACGATACCGGGCGGCTGACGGGCATCACGCGGCCGATGGGCAACACGCTGTTCTCGCAGGTTTACACGGGTGGAAAAGTGACAAGCCAGACGGAGCGCGGCACGGACACGAGCACGCTGAGCTATGGCGCGAACTCCACAACTTTTACAAACCCCGTCGGCGACACACTGGTGGACAACTACGACGCGAAGGGAAATCTCACGAGCCATGTGGATGAGGCAGGCAAGGCAATCACGATGGGCTACGACGCGGCGGGACGGCGCTGCACCGTAACCGACCGCAACGGGCGCGTCGTGACGACGCTCTCCCACGCCGCGAGCGGGTTGCCGGCGAGCATCACGAACGCGGAGGGACGGAGCACGCTATTCACCTACAAGGCGCGCACCCTGAGCAGCATTGTTTTTCACGACCTCGTGAAGATCACGCGACCCGATGGCAGCGCGCGCTCTTTCGCCTACGACGCGAAGGGTAACGTGACGCAAATCACCGACGAGACGGGCAATGCGTGGAAATACACTTACAACAATCGCGGCCAGTTGCTCACCGCCACGAACCCGCTCGGCGGCGTGACGACGTACACTTACGATGCTGCGGGCAACCTATCGACGAGCACGCCGCAGGACGAAGGCACTACGAATTTCGCCTACGACGCGCGGCATCGCCTCACGCAAATCACGCGACCCGGCGGCGCGACGGTCATCATTGCCTATGATGTGAAGGATCGCGTGACATCCACCACCGACGAGCGCGGGAAGGTTTTCACCTACACCTACGACAGCAACGACCGGCTCACCAGCGTCGCCGACCCGGACACGAACACGACGGCCTTCGCGCACGACGTGCTCGACCGCGTAACGTCCGTCACCGACACGCAGACTAATGTCGCGTCGGTGACTTTCAATTCCCGGCGACTGCCCGCAACCCGCACCGACCGCAACGGCAACACGGTCACCACAAACTACGACGCACGCCAGCGACCCATCGAGATAGTGGACGCGGGCGGACAGACGTGGACCTTAGGCTACGACGAGGAGGGGCGACTGATTTCCGCGCAAAACCCTGCGGACGCTCCATCACGCCGACGGCTGAATCTGCTCGGCTACCCCGTTGAGTTTTCCGACCCGCTCGGCAACACGAGCATTGTCACGCGCGATGCCATGCAACGCGTGACGCAGTTTTTCGATCCCGTGGGCCGGCTAACGAGCTACACCTACGACAACCGTGGACGGCTCATCTCTGCCGCAGAGCAGGGCGCCGGCACGGCGAAATACACGCGCGATGCGCTCGGCATGATCACCAAGCTCACAGACCCGAATGGCGGTGCGTGGTCGTTTGCCTGCACGAAAGCGGGCCGCGTCCAGAAAGCCACCGACCCGCTTGGAAAAAGCACCGATTACACCTACGATAACCGCGGACGGCTCGCGACGGTCGCACACCCCGACGGCACCACCAGCACCCTCGGCTACGACGCCGCGAGCAACGTCACCAGCGCCGCTCACAGCGCCGGGCCGAATCTCGCCTTCGCCTACGACAACCTCGGCAGGCTCACCTCCGCCGACGGCGTGACTTTCGTTTACAACGCCCTGGGACGGCTCGTGAATTGCGAGCAGAATGGTCAGAACTTCTCCGCCACCTACGACGCCGGCGGGCGCCTTACAACCGTCTCCTATTTGGGTGCCGCGTTCACCGTCAGCTACACCTACGACAGCCGCAACCGGCTCACCGCCGTCTCTGACTCCAAAGGCACCAGCATCGCCTTCGCCTACGACAACGCGGGGCGTCCCACCGGGCAGACCCGCACGCCGGGCGTTGACGCCACCTATACTTACGACGGCGCCGGGCGGCTCACTCGGATCCAGGATGGCCCCGTTGATTTGAATTACACGCTCAATGCCGCAGGAGAGATCGCCAGTGTGGATTATACCGCGCCCTCGCTGCCCGGCGTTCCTGCGGAGGCCCGGGTGTTCACTTTCGGAAAAGCAGGCGAAATCACCACTGCTGGCTACACCTACGACGCGCGCGGCAGGCTTACCGCGGCGCCAGGCGGACGGACGTTCCAGTGGGACGGCGCATCGCGCCTCGTGAACGCGACCGGCGTAACGCTCATTTACAACGGTCTCGGCGACATCGTCACCCGCACCGAGAGCAGCAACACCACGCGCTTCTACCATCACTACGCGCTGCGACTCGCGCCAATCGTGTACGAAGACGCACCATCCGGCTCCGACCGCGCCTATGTTTGGACGCCGGGCGGGAGGTTGCTCTACAGCGTGGACATCGCGACCGGCGACCCGACTTTCTACCACTTCGACCGCACGGGCTCGACGCTTGCGCTGACGGATAAAAACAGCGCCACCACCGATGGCTATGCCTACGGCCCGTACGGCGAATCTCTGGGCCGCTTCGGCACGAGCACACAGCCATTTACCTACATCGGCGCATACGGCGTCCGCGCGGAAGGCGCACTCTATCACATGCGCGCCCGCTACTACGACCCCGCAAGCGCGCGCTTCCTCGCGCGCGACCCCCTGCAGCCGCGCCTCGCCGATGTGAAATCGCTGAACCCCTACGCCTACGCAAACAACAACCCGCTTCGCTACGTGGACCCGCGCGGCGCAGAATCACAAGACATGGAAGAGGACAGCGATGAAGAAGGAAGCGATGAAGAAGGCGATTCGGATCTGGATGAAAGCATGGAGGCAAATCTTGGTTCTTACGGGAAAACCGGCTACCCGATTGCGGAGGTTCAGCGTCCACTGTTGGCAATTCGCGGTTTGTTGGAAATCCCACACAGCACGGGAGTATCGCTTTCGATCCGAAACCAATCCCTCCCGCATTCTATGCAACTCGGCCTTGGCGGCAAAAACACCATTACAGGCGCCCCGGGCGCGGGGCACAGCAATGCGAATAGCTTCAAGACTGCGGATGCTCCGCGCCCGACTGACCGCGTCTTTTTCAGCTACAGCGTTGGCGACTTTAACACACGTCCTGGTTATGCCGGTTCGCCATCATTCAATTCCCCTGCCGCCCAGCCCGTAGCACAGAGCCCAGCCGGCACGATCGCGAGTCCGGTGCCACCCTTTGATTACGATGAATTCCATGAAGACTACCTGAAGCGTCGAAATCGCGTCGCTGGATGGGTGAGAGAACCCGCACCCGCTCCGGAATCTTCGGGCCCCGGCTTACTCACCAGATTGTACAATTTCTTCTTCGGCGTCGAAAAAACTCCCAGCCTCAGGGAACTGTCAGATCAGCGAAACCTCGCAATCGAAGAATCACTTCGTTAACCACCAATCCACTCGCAGCACATTATGAAATCAACAATCGCACTCGTCGTTCTCGCACTTCCCGCTCTGGGTTCGGTGCCCGGCACCGTCATCAGCTACCGCTACGACGCCGCTGGCCGGCTCACGAACGTGAACTACGGCGGCACATCATCCACGACCTACGCCTACGACAAAAACGGTTCATTGCTTTCCCGCACAAACGCCGTGGCTCCACTGCCGCCATTCGCCGCAAACTATGCAGGCTCGATTTCGAACCTCGATCCCTCCGTCACGAACACCGGCGCGGTCGCACTGAAACTTCTCCCCACCGGCGCGTTCTCCGGCAAACTCGTGCTTGGCGGAAAGACGTTCCCTTTCAAAGGCACCTTCGCCGACGACGGCACGAGCGCGCCCATCGTCATCACGCGCAAGCTGCCGCTCGCCAACCTCACGCTCTCGCTCGCGCTTGATGTCGCCGGCGGCACGAACCAAATCACGGGCACGATCACCGACGGCACATTCACCTCCGACATCACGCTCGATCGCGCCGCCTACGACAAAAAGTCGAATCCTGTCCCCGGTGGCATCGCCGGAAATTACACCGTCCAACTCCGCCCCACTCAGGCCCTCGGTCCGCAGGGGTTTGGCTACGGCACTGCGAAAGTGGATACCGGCGGCGGAGTCAAATTCGCCGGTGTCCTCGGCGACAACACGAAGATCTCCCAAAGCGCCACCATCAGCAGCGCGGGCACATGGGCATTCCACCTCCCGCTGTACAAAAGCGGCGGGATCCTCAGCGGACTCGTGACTTTCGCGAGCGACCCCGGCGGAAGTGATTTTGCGGGAGTGCTCGACTGGCAGAAACCCGCGACCACCGGCCCTCTCTATCCCGACGCCTTCGCCACCGAAGTGAACTTGATCGGGTCGCGCTACGTCATCCCGCCGAAAGGACAACCCGTGCTCGATTTCGCCGCAGGCCTTGGAAATGCGCGACTGCTCACACTCGGCTCCGCTCCGCTGGACAAGCTCATCACTCTCGACGTCGCGAACAAGTTCATCGTCCCTGCCGACGCCGCGAAGTTGAAACTCACCCTGACCGTGCCTACCGGCATCTTCCTCGGGAGCTACGTGAACGGCGGCTCCACTTTCAAAATCGGCGGCGTGCTCTTCCATGAGCAAAACCTCGGCGGCGGAATGGTCATCGGACCCGCCGCCACAGCGCCCGCCACCATCACGCAGCCGTAGTTTCCCGCTTCGCTTTCGCGGCGATTGCCGTAATGACTTCGCGCAATGCGAATCGAAGTCATCAATACCGGCACCGAGATCATGCTCGGCAACGTGCTCAATTCCCACCTCGGCTACCTCTCGAATGCCATCTTCCCGCTCGGGCTTCGTGTTCAAAGACAGGCCACCGTGCCCGATGGCGACGCCATCCGCGATGCGCTCGTCGAGACCTTCGAGCGGGCGGACGTCGTCTTCGTCACCGGCGGACTCGGCCCGACTACGGACGACATCACCCGCGAAATCGTCTGCGAACTCCTCGGCCTCACCATGCAGCACGACGAGGAAATCTGGCAGGCCATCATGGCGCGCTTCAACCGCCGCGGCATCCCGTGGAACGACCGCGTGAAACTCCAGGCCCTCCATCCCGCAGAAGCCCGCGTCCTGCAAAACCCGCACGGCACCGCGCCCGGGCTCTACTTCCCTCCCCTGCCCGTTCCCGGCACCGCGATGAAATCGCCGCACATCTTTCTCCTGCCCGGACCGCCCCGCGAGCTGCACCCGATGGTGGATAACCTCGTCGTCCCGCTCATGCGCGAAATCGCACCCGCCGCCGCCGCGCATGAACTCCGCTCCTTCCGCACCACCGGCCTCGGCGAATCGCGCGTGGAGGAACTCGTCGGCGAACCCCTGCTCGCGCTCGGGCTCGAAGTCGGATACTGCGCGCGGCCCGGCGAAGTGGACCTGCGCATCATCGGCGCGCCCGCCGTGCTCGATCAAGGCGAGGCCGTCATCCGGCAAAAACTCGGCACCTTCATCTTCACCACCGACACCCGGCCGCTCGAAGGCATCGTCGTCGCCGCGCTCATCGCCGCGAAGAAAACCCTCGCCCTCGCCGAAAGCTGCACCGGCGGATGGATCGCCAACAAAATCACCAACATCGCCGGCGCATCCGAAATCTTCCTCGCCGGCTACGTCACCTACGCCAACGCCGCCAAGACCCGCACCCTCGGCGTCCCCGCGGAACTCATCGCGGAACACGGCGCAGTCAGCGAACCCGTCGCCCGCGCCATGGCCGAAGGCGCGCGCGCACAATCCGGCGCGGACATCGCCATCGCCACCACCGGCATCGCCGGCCCCGGCGGCTGCAGCGAGGAAAAACCCGTCGGCACCGTCTTCAACGCCATCGCCGTGCGCGACGCGGAGACGCGCGTCTTCAAACACCTCTTCCCCACCGACCGCGAAACCTTCAAACACCTCGTCGCCCAAACCGCGCTCGACCTTGTGCGGCGCAGCGTCGCTTGCGCAACGTAGTTCACGAC
>SXWH01000191.1 GCA_005791535.1 Verrucomicrobiaceae bacterium
CCGCGCCAAATGGGGATTTCCCCGCGCCGCGGAATACGGACCCCGCGGCGTCCGGGTTCGACCCCGCAGGGCGCAGGTAAGACCCCGCGGCGTCTGGGACCGACCCCGCGACCGGGAATAGCGACCCCGCGACGTCCGGGGGCGACCCCGGAGCGCGCAGGTAAGACCCCGCAGCGTTTGGGACCGACCCCGCAACAGAGAAGCGCCCCGTTTTCCCGCCCCAAACCGACCCCGGAACTGCCGAAAGCTCAGGTGACGACGGCGACAGCCTTCATGGGTTCCCGAGCAGAGCCCGGAAAAGGGAAGTCCCGGCATCGGAGAGTGCCGGCGGAGCCGCCGCATGTGCCAACCCCGCCCTGATTTGCCAACCGCGGAACCCCTCAAAGTCCGCCTCGACAGAAAAGCCGCCCGCCGCTTTCCTCATATTCCGCAAACCGAAGAACGAACATGCCAGTACCAACTGCCAACGACAGCCTCCTTGTTTGCGGGAGAGTAGGGTATTAGGCGTTGCTACCCGCCTCGTGTGAACTATGCCAATTCCAGCCGCAGACAAGATCAAGGGCAAGCGACACGTCATGCGAGTCGTCGAGCCCATTGTGCTCGGACTCGGCTTCACGAAGCATCCGCGAGGCGAGTTCACTCTCACAGCCAACGACGGTTCCGAGTGGCGGCTGCTATTCAGTGTACCTACGTTTGCTCCGTTGTATCGCATTTACCCTTCCATCACCCGCGCTGGTGGCACTCCGATTCTCGGTCCGCTCACAGACCCTTACCAGGCCCCCAACACGCCAAACGGCACTCGATACAACTTTCGCTTTCATCTCGCCGTCGAGACTTACGACCGCTGCGCCAACAACCTGATTCGCTGGATTCACGACGTAGCTATGCCGTGGTTCCAGTCGTCACCAACCGCTTCGTGGCGCAACCCGAATCTCCCCGAATGACCGCAACGCCTCGTGACAATTCGACAGACTCACAGTTGCCCAGGCGCATGAGAACGATCCTACTACTCTCAACTGCTCTCATCACCGGTTGTGCCACGCAGCCCACGAAATACACGGGTATCGTTCGACGCCATTCAGACGGCCGGCCTGTAGCCGGAATTCCTGTTGCAGCGACCGCGCGCCCAGCACCACACGTCCTTTTCATGTTTCCACGTTCAGACATCCGCGCAGGTGTCACGCGCTCGAATGCAGATGGCACGTTCAGCTTTGTCCTTTCGCATCCCCCGCGCAGACTTTCGTTCACCGCGTTGGGCGCTCGCAGGCAGCGCCTCGTCAAGCCTTTCACTTACGAAGTTACCTTCGGAGATGTTACAGTTAATCACCCTTCTCCGCACAGGCCGACCATCATTACGATTCCAGACGACTTTAAACCGAGTTCCAAGCTATGAATGGAGCAAACAATGAGACGGGCTCGAAGTAGTGCGACGGACAGCATGACAATTCGACAGACTCATAGGCGCCCTATAGTCGCCTCAGGCAACTGACGCTATGTCCCTCAAGCCACGTGATCTGATTATTGATAATCATGACCGAGAGGGCATTGTAGTCGAGCGCACGAAGCGACCTGCGGCGGGTTGGTTGGCTGACCAGAGGGATAGCAGACTCCGAGCTTTGCCGATGGACACTACTTGGTGGACGGTATTGCCGATGAGCGGTGGTGCTGTGATCGTTCCAGAGTCCCTCGCCCGGTTTGTTCGAGAGGCTACGGTGGAGGATGCCATGAGAGCGGTTGCGTGTGGCAACGAGCACGCCTTGCGCACGATTGCTCAGTTGTTTCCCGAGGCTGTGGAGCACGCTTTGAAGCACCGAAGGGCAGGAGACCATGCGGCCTCTTGAATAACAGAGATGTGCAAGTGGCCAGACGGGGATGAGTTTCCTGTTTGGGGGCTTTGTTTGTTCAGGTGGGCGCTAAGGAATGGGCGGGTGGGTGAGTTGTTTGCGCGATGAAACTTCTCGCCATGCTTTCCGTCGTCGCCGTTGCTTCCGCCGGGTTTGCGGGGTGTGCTTCGAAGCCGGCGGGGAACGGCGCGGGTGGCGGGGCGACGGCGAAACCGGTGGATGTCGATAAGGATATGCCTTTTAGCGGTCACCCGAGTCCGGCGGTGCGCGGTGCGGCGGAGTTTGGCGGGCTGCTTGTGGGGTGTGTGGTGGGGATTCCTGCTTCCATCGTGCTGGTGCCGGTGACGTATCCGTTGGCGGCGGTGACGAAGGATAAGTGGGCGGGGCTGTATCCGTTTGGGGTGTTTTACTTTGCGGGCGGTGCGCTTTTTGGCGGTGCGGTGGCGCCGTTTGTTCCGTCGACCTATCGCGGGGAGGCGGGGAGGGCAGGGGCGGGGTCCGGGGGACGGCCGTGAATCTGACATTCCAGTAACGGTTTGGATCGGTAATCGCCCTTGTCTGACACGGATTCGTTACATACGTTTTCGCGTATCCTCCTACCCGTTTTACACCCTGACACCTACACTCTATGCGTATCCTACTCAGTTTTGCCGGCATGATCATGGCTTCGTCCGCGTTTGCCGCGCCCGTGATTAACGAGATTTTTTACCGTCCGCCCGGTGGGGTGGAGCCGGTCGGCCAGGAGTGGATTGAGATTTATAATCCCGATGTCGCGGCGGTGGACGTGTCGGGCTGGGCGCTGACGAAAGGTGTGATTTTCACGATTCCCGCGGCGACGACGATTCCGGCCGGCGGCTACCTGGTGATCGCGGCGAATGTGGCGGATTTCAACACAGCGCATCCGGGCTTCGCGGGGACGGTGATTGGCGGGTGGACGGGTGTTTTGAGCAATGGCGGCGAGCAGATTCAGCTGAACGATGCGCTGGGGAACAAGGTGAACGATGTGACGTTTGCCGACGAAGGCGAGTGGGCGCTGCGCGGGCGCGGGGTGGTGAGCTTTTCCCACCAGGGTTGGGACTGGTTCTGCCCGGCTGATGGGGATGGGTACTCGTTCGAGCTTCGCAATCCGGTTCTAGGCAACGGGAGCGGGCAGAACTGGGGAGTGAGTTCTGCGTTGGGCGGTTCGCCGGGGGCGGCAAACTCGGTGGCCTCGGCGAATATCGCGCCGCTGATCAAAGACGCGAAGCACAAGCCGGAGATTCCGAAGTCTACCGAGGCTGTGACGGTTTCGGCGAATCTCGAAGACGAAGCTCCGGGGGCGGTGGCAACGCTGCACTGGCGGCTGGATGCGGGAACCTGGGCGACGCTTCCGATGACGGACACGGACGGCGATGGCGACGTGGAGGCGACGATTCCCGCGCAGGCAAATCTGGCGGTGGTGGAATGGTATGTCTCGGCGACCGATGGCACAAACACGCGGACTTGGCCGGCGCCCGCGCGGACGAGCGACCCCGGCGTGTTGCCGGAGACGTTTGGTCAGGTGGTGAACGCGCTGTATCAAGTGGACGATTCTTTTGATGCGAACGCGACGTTTGTCACGGCGGCGGATCATCAGGTGCTTCGGTTCGTGATGACGGACGCGGAGCGCCTGGAGCTTGTGCAAATCGGCACGACAAACGGTGAGGAGGAGTCGGCCGCGGAAATGAATGGCACAATGATCTCGCACGACGGAACGGGTCTGAAAACTCGCTATCTGGTGGGTTTTAGAAATCGCGGCCAGGGCTCCGCGCTCGGGCCGCCAAATAACTACCATGTTTCGCTTCGCAGCGATGACAAATGGAACGGACGTGGCTCGCTGGCGGTGAACTGCCGCTATGGCTACATGCAGGCGCTCGGTAATGCGCTGGTGCAGCGTGCGGGACTCGCGACGCAGGAGGCGGTCGTAGTGAAGGTTCGAGTGAATGGAACCGACCTCGCGCAGTCCGGCTCGCTGATGTACGGCCGGTACGCCGTGCTCGAGGGGCGTGGCGGCGAGTGGGCCGAGGCTCATTATCCGGGTGACGGAGAGGGGAATTTTTACCGGCTCGATGACCACGATCTCGGCTCGGTGAATGTGCCGCCGGGGAATCTCGGCAGCGGCGAGTTCCGCTACGAGGGGCTCGATCCGCTGGCATACAGCGACACATTTTTGAAGGAGACGAACAAGGAAGCGTTTGACTACTCGGACTTGATCAATTTCTGCCGGATCGTGAGCGCGCCGCTGACCGGCGGCACTGCGGGGCAGCCTGCGATTTCCGACACAAACTATGTCGCGCAAGTCGGGGCGGTGCTCGATTTGGACGCCACGTATCGCTACTTCGCTGTGGATACGCTGCTCGGAAATCGCGAGGGCGGATTTTACAGCGGGCGCGGAGACGACGTGTCAATGTACCGCGGACTGATCGACACGCGGTTCCGGTTCGTGCATCACGATCTGGACACGATTTTTGATAACGAAAGCGGCAGCGGCACGACCGCAGGTGTGTTCATCTACGACGGCGGGTCCAGCCCTGGAACCGGTGTCGCGGGCCTGACGCGGCTCTTTAATCACCCGCAACTCGTGCCGCGCTACTACGCGGCGCTGCTGGAAGCCACGAACACTTGGTTTAACAACGCGACGATCGACCCGATCATCGACCAGATGTTTTCCGGATGGGTTCCGCTGACGGACGGCGTGTCGCAGAACCGCTCGATCAACGATCTGAAAGCCTACGTCACCGCGCGGCGCGCCAACGTGCTTTCGCAAATCCAGCAGACATTTGCGCAGACGATCACGACAGCGGTGGGTGACACCATCGAAGGTTACAAGCGGACGACAACCGGTGCTGCGACGTTCAGCGGCACGTTCAATGTCGCCAGAACTTACAGCGCGACGGTCAATGGACAGCCTGCGACGCTGAACTACCGCACGGTGGCATCGCCGGCGACCACTGCGGGAACGTGGAATCTCACAGTCCCGGCCGGCGGCGGCGGCGTGTTACGGCGCGGCCTCAACAAGGTCGTCACCAACTTTTACGACGCGCCGAATGCAACGGGGAACATCATCCACTCGGTCACCGCGTTGGTTTCGTATGACAGCGGTACCGGGACGCCGGTGAGCGGAACCCTCGGTTCGCCCGACACACTCACCCTGCTCGCGCCCGAGAGCTATGTGCCTGGAAAACCGCTGCTCGTTCGCATCGATCAAAAGGACGCAAACGGCGTGCTGAAGCGCGGCGCTTGGAACACGACGGTGAATCTCTCGGCGAGCAATGGCGTGCAGATTTCGCCGTCCACTGTGACGCTCTACAACGGAATGGGCAGCGCGCTGCTTTCGGTCGGAGCACCGACCACGACGACCGTTCCGCTTCTCGTTTACGGTACGGGCGGAACGGGAACCACCGGCAGCGGGACGGCGGGGTCGCAGTGGAAGTCGAAGAGCGACTTCACGACGACGAGCCTCACGGCCTTTATCGCGAGTTCGGGCACGACGTGGTTCACGGATGGTTTCGATGATTCGACATGGACGAACGTCAACACGCAGGCCGGATATGGAAACAGCGACGAGAATACGCTGATCCCGGACCTCGACTACGATCTAGTGGCGGCAGGATCGCAGAATGTTCCGTGCTACCTTTTCCGCAGGACGTTCAACATCGCTGACATCAATCAGGTGCTGAGCGTTACCGGCCAGATTAAGTTCGATGATGCATATCGCATCTACGTGAATGGCGTGAAAATCGCCAATAGTACTGGTCTCGGGGACGCAGTTGCTCTCAATCAATACGCGACCGCGACAAGCACGGACAACCAGACTGCGAATATCACCATCCCTCTCGCCAACCTTCGCACGGGTTCCAATACGATCGCGGTCCAGATCCATCAGGGTAACTCGACCAGCAGTGACGTGACGTTCGACCTCCGTCTCAGCGCGACGGTCTCCTCCGGCGCAGCAGACCCGGGTAACTTCACGCTGACAGCGACCAGCGGAACGCTTGGTACGTCGAAGGCGCTCACTTCGTTGGGTAGCGTGACGCCGATGGATGTGAGCGGCACACTGGCTGCAGGCACGACGAATTGGAGCGGTGTTATAAACGTCACCGGCGACGTCACCGTCCCGAGCGGCGCGACGCTCAACATCGCGCCGGGAACGCACGTCCTTATGGCATCCACGGCGGCGCCGGGAGACACGACCGGCGCGGACATCATCGTTACGGCTGGAGGAACATTCGCAGTCAACGGCACGGCGGCGCAGCCCGTCCACATCACCACCAACGATCCGACAGGAAAGTGGGGGCAGATTTACCTGAACGGCGCGAACCCGACCGTGTGCAACTTCGCACTCATCTCGGCAGGCGGCCATGCGCCGGGACAGGGCCACACTGGCCGCGGACCGATTTGGCGGCTAAATGCCGCAAATCTAACGTTCAATAACAGCGCTATGGGTGACGGCCCGGCGAAGGCGCTCTACTCTGCGGGACTGTGCGACTTTGTCATGCAGCGCTCGCTGATGACGCGCATGATTACCGGTCCGGAAACGGAGGATGGCACTTCGATCCTGATGGAGGACTCGAACATCCAGCTCATTCTGCCCGATTACCGCGAGAGCAATGCTGCAACGCCGGACGACGAGGATTGCCTGTATGTTCACAATGGGAGCGGACGGCCGGTGATCGTGCGCCGGACCGTGCTCGCGCGCTGTGGCGACGACGTTTTTGACTGCCTCGGCGGTCCGATCACCGTGGAGGATTCGATCATCCGGGAAGGATGGGACAAAGGAATGTCACTGCTCAACAACGACCTCACCATTTCCCGGACGCTCATAGTGGACTGCGACAAAGCCATTGTGCCGAAATCGAATGCGGCTGTGACGCGCACGACGATCGTGGATCGCTGCACGATCTTCAGCGAAAACCACGACACGACGCTCGCGCCGTGGGGTTACAGCATCCCGCCATCTGCGCCGGATGCCGACACGCCGAGCACCGGACTATACACGCAAAACAAAGCGGGCCAGAGCAACACAGGCGCGACTATTTCGATAATCACGACAAACAGCATCATCCTCGCCGAATCGCCGATCCTTGTGGATGCGCCGTATGATCCTGTCAATTCGGTCGTGAGCTACAGCATCACACGCGACACCGACACGCCCGCGGCTGCTGCATGGCCGGGCACGGGCAACAGCAACGCTGACCCGCTCTTTGTCAATCTGGCGGCGGATAATTACAACCTCGCCGCGGGTTCCCCGGCTATCGACGCCGGCGATCCACTCGCGACAGATCCTGATAACTCCCGCGCCGATATGGGAGCATTGCCGACCGGCATCATCATCACGAACCCCGGCGGCGTCGTCACATGGACGGCGGCAAATTCGCCATACGTCATCACGGCAAACGTCAGCGTCCCGGTGGGAATTACCCTCGCTATCCAGCCCGGCGTGAGTGTGCAGTTCGCCGAAGGTGCGCGCATGACTGTGAACGGGAAGATCGAGGTCAACGGCACGCCGGAACAGCGCGTCGTATTCTCGCACATTCCCGGCACCAACGTGACCGATCACGATGTGGACCCGATCAAAATCGGAACGCAGAATGGCGCCCCGAAATGGGGAGGCATTCGGATCGTGGACGCGATGGCGGCTGAGAACGTGATCAAATACGCCGACTTCATCAACGCGCAAGGCACAGACCCGGCGACGTCGGAAAACTACGGCTCGCTCGGCTTCATCCGTTCGTGGGGATGGGCGGAAGGGCTCACTTTCTCCGGAACTCATCTGCGCATGCTCTACGGCCGGAACAGCAAGCTCACAATTGTGCGCTGCGTATTCCCGGACATGTTCATTTTCGATCCGCTGCTCGGGCGAATCGAGGAGCCGACGACGGACTTCATTGCTGCCGCGGATAACCGTATGGAGCCGCTCAAGGTGGAGTTCCCAACGACCGATGCCGAAGTCACCGGCGCGAACGCGGTGAACTTCCCGAACGGTCTTCCGCTCAACGGCCACTGGCGCGTGTATTACAACCAGTTCAACGGCAACCGAGGGCATCAGGATGTGTTCGATGCCGACAGCGGTCGATGGGCGGCGCGCGATGCTGTGACGAACTTCCAGTCGAACGGTCAGTTCCTGCTCGATTGCCGGTTTAACCACTTCCGTGGACGCGCGGGCGACGAGCACATCGATCTCGGCGGCGATGCGTACATCGCGTCGAACATCATGGAAAACGCGTCCAAGGATTATTGGACTAACGACACCGGATACTCGAACGCCATCAGCTCCGGCGACAAAGGGACCGGCACCACGATTTGGGTCGTGCGAAACATTTGCTACGACCTCGATCACGTCATCAACCTCAAGGCGAACACCGCAACGATGTTCGAGCACAACACTGTCGCCGATTTCCACGCGGACTTCCTCTACCAGGGCGAGACGGTGAGCCAGAATGTGATTTGCGCGCCCATTAATTTCTACGTCCCGGGCGATGGCGGCGCGCCCACTCGCGGCGATGGAGCGTATCTCGGCTTCAACATCATCAGCAACGTCCCGCACGTGTTCAGCAGTCCCGATATTTCGTCCAGCGGACCGGTCACGACGAAGATCGAGTTCTTCCACAATTTGCTCGATCAAATCGGCGACCCGGTGGTCGGGCCGAATCATCCCGGCGGATTCTTCAGCGGAACCTACGGGCCGAATACCGCAGGCGCTCCGGGCTTTGTGAATCCTGCTGCCGAGGATTATTCGCTGACCGTGACTTCGGTCGCACGACGCCGCACGGTCAATGGATTCGATTTCGGCGCCGGCATTCCCGAGTGGGCCTATGTCGTCGGCGGTCCGGTCGGCACGACCGACGCGACGGGCGCGACCTTCACCGTGGGCGGCCCCGGAATCGTCGCCTACAAATGGCGGCTCAATGGCGGCGCATGGAGCGCACCCGTGCAAATCGGTGAAGGCGGTCTCTTTTCGCGCACCAATCCCACCACGCGGCAGGCGGCGCTCGTGCTCAGCTCACTTACGCCCGGTGTGCAAACGCTGGAAGTGCTCGGGCAGGACGTCGCAGGCAACTGGCAGGACAACGACCCTGCGCGGACGATTGGCGGTCTTCCGCAGGCCGGACCGACCGTCCGGACTTGGACCGTGGATGCCGCGACGCCGACCGTCCGCATTAACGAAATCCTCGCCAACAGCGCGACGCTCGCCGACACCGTGGAGCTGCACAACTTCGGCACAGCTCCCGTCACGCTCACCGGTTGGGCACTCACGGATGACGTGCTCGCACCGGCGAAATTCCCGCTGCCCGTGACAACGATCCCGGCCGGCGGATTCGCCACATTCTCCAACGCGCTGCTGAACCTCGATAAGGACGGCGATGCCGTGTATCTCTTCCAGGGCGCGACGCAGCGGGATTCCGTGGCGTTCGGTCCGCAGATCGCCGACCTATCCATCGGGCGCGTCGTTTTCGACAACGCGCTCGCGTGGAAGCTCGGCACGCAAAGCCTCGGCGCGGCGAACAACTGGACCATCACCGCGGACCTCTCCGGCATCCGCATCAGCGAGTGGTTCACAGGTGGCTCCGTGCTTTACGACAGCGACTGGCTGGAACTCAGCAATTCGCAGGCATTCCCGGTGGATCTCAGCGGACTGCGAATCACCGACAACCGCGCCGGTGCACCCGCGCAGCACATCATGCCGCCGCTCAGCTTCATCGCTGCAAACGGCTTCGTAAAACTCAACGCCGGCGGCGGAGGCAACGACCTTGCATTCAGTCTGAGCGATTTCCAGGACGACATCTCGCTCTACGATTCAAACGGCGTGCTGCTCGACACCGTGCAGTTCTTCCAGCAGACGAGCGATTTTTCGCAAGGCCGCGACGGCAGCGTTCTGACCCAATACGAACTGCCAACCGCCGGACTCGCGAACACCACGACCGACGCCAATGCCCTCGCACTTCTGCGCGGACTGCGCATTTCGGAGGTGATGTTCAATGCGCTTGGCGGGCAGGATTTCGAGTACGTGGAACTGACGAACGTTGGCGCGACAGCGCTTCAGTTGCAAAACGTGAAGTTCGTGCAAGGCATCACGTTCACATTCACCGCGCCGCTCACGCTGAACGCGGGCGAGAGCATTCTCGTGGTGAAAAACCTCACGAAATTCCGCAGCCGCTACGGCAATGCGCCGCTCGTCGCCGGCACCTACTCCGGCAATCTCGACAACAGCGGTGAAACGCTCGCGCTGCAATTGCCGCCGCCGTTTGATGCAAACATCCTCACCTTTGCCTACGGCGATTCCTGGCGGATCAGCGCCGATGGAGGGGGCACCGCACTGACCACATTGCCGGGAATCACGAAGGCTTCGCTTTGGGGCGATAAAGACACGTGGACCGCAACGGCCCTCGGTGGAAGCCCGATGGGTGCTGCGGTGCGCACGGACACATTCAGTGGATGGATGACTCTGAATGGAGTGAACGCGATTGGCGATGATGCCGATCACGATGGCGTGCTCGCGCTTGTCGAGTGCGCGCTGGGCATGAATCCCAATAATCCTTCCGGTGGTCATGGTGCCGCCGGAGTTCCTGCGGTCGGTGGAGCGGGCAGCAGCTACACGTTCCTCGTTCCGGAAAGCGCCGTAGCTGCGCAAGGTCATGGAGTTGCAGACCTCGTGTACACGGTGCAGGGACGTAGTGATTTGTCCGCGGGTACATGGGCAACGATCGCGACGAAGTCGTTTGGCACGAATTGGACGGGAACCGTCAACATCGGCGCGCCGAGCGACGGATTCGTGCCGGTTACCGTAACCGATACGACCGGTGGAACGCAGCGGTTCTTCCGACTTCAAATCGCATGGGCTCCTTAGCAGGCTCCTAGACGACTGGAGGGAGGATACCGGGGGAGTGCAGCCGCACGGGAGCTATTGCGCCATAGTGTGCAGGTCGTCACATCGGTGACCCTTCACATGATGATTGCTCTCCAACCAGCGTTCAACGTCTCGACACGTGGTTCGCAGATGATGCGAGTGCGAGTCCACCCATAAGCACGGATTCCTCGCCGAGCCTCGCCAGTGCAACAGGCGGTGCGCCGAAGGCGGACATCACAAAGCCGGACAGGGCATCGGAGACTCGTTTCCGCAGCTGTTCTCCGATTAGATGCAAACCGCCGCCAACAACGATAACTTCAGGATGGGCGAGGTGAACTACGTGGCTGAGTGCGAACGCCAGGTCATTCATCGCCGATGTCAGAAGCCGATCCGCCTCTGGACATCCTTTGTTCAAGGCCGGGACGATCGCGCGCGCTTCCCCTGCGGTGAGAGCCTCTGCTCGTACTTCTTTCGCCAGGATGGAATCCGGATTGGCCGCCACGACGGAGCGTACGGCCCGGTCCAGTGCCCAACCTGAGCAACGATCCTCGACTATCGTGCCGGACGGATCGAGTCGGAGGTGCCCGATTTCCATCTCGCCCGGAACTGCGCCGTGGTAGATGCGCCCATCGACGACAAGACCGCCGCCGACACCGCTGCCGCAATTTACCCAGGCAACCGGATTTGCGCCTCTGCCGGCGCCAAAAAGCGCCTCGCCGAGAGCGGCGGCGTTCGCGTCGTTCTCCACGGCAGCGGGCAGACCCGTCAACTCCGCCAACCAGTCGGAAAGCGGAAATCCGTCCCAACCTCTTACGTGATGCGAGCATTTGATTACGCCGGTCTTGCAGTTGACGGGACCACCGTATCCCGCGCCGATTGCTTCCGGAGCCCATCGGTTGAGAAGGTCTGGAAGCGCTTCGGCTATACGTTCACGAATTCCTTCGCCTCCCGCTTCGCGATCGACTTTGAAGCGGCATCGCTCGAGAACATGGCCGGATTCCGTACCTGCAAAGATTTGAAGCTTGGAGCCTCCGATTTCGATGGAAATGAGATTCATGGCACGGCAATGCCGGAGCCCTCGCGTTTTCGCAACTCCGCGGTTTGTGCGGTGCGGCGGAAATTCGCAACTTTCATCGGAACGTGGTGTTATCATTGGGTCGAACGTCCAATTTTCAACCATCTCCAATCCATGCCCACTCAAATTAAAAGCAACTCCAACATTGTCCGATACGTTCTCGGAGGCTTCGCGGGTCTCGCCGTCGGCTTCGCTTTCGGTCGCGCAATAAATTGGCTGGAAGATCCCATTACGCCTCCGAAACCCGTAATGACCGCGAGTGGAATCACCGAGCAGCCCGGCGTGAATGTCGGAGGTGATTCCCGGGTCGGTGGAGTGTTTTCGACCGACGGTTCCGGCGGCGGTCGGAGTGTGCCTACGGTCGGTGAGATTACCGGCGGCAAGCCGCTTGAAGATTGGCTAAAGCGCGTCATGGCGCAGGAGGATGAGCTGTTCCGGATGCAAAACTTCATGAAACTGCTCGAATCGCTGAACTCGCCCGCTGATATCGAAGCTGCTCTGAAAGTAGTCATGTCGGGCGGTGGACGCGGTCGCGGAGGATTCGGTGGCGCGCGGTTTACGGAAATCTCCATGCTGATGTCGAAGTATGTGCAGCTCGATCCAAAGGGTGCCATGGCTTACTCGACGAAACTCGAAGGTGGAGAGAAATTCATGGCGACAAGCTCCGCGTTGCGGACGTGGACCCGGCTTTCGCCCGACGCGGCGCTTGCGTGGGCTGCATCTGAGGGAGCTGCGGTTTCAATGGATTTCGGTCGCGGACCGGGCGGGCCCGGTGGCGGTGGTGATCAGGAGGATGGGCAGCCCAAAACAAATTTCGCATTGATGAGCGTGGTGAGCCAGCTCGCGAAGACCGACATCGATAAGGCACTCTCGACCGGTGCCACTATGGAGCTGGGAAGATTTGGCGACCGGATGGTCGAAACGCTGGCGAGTGAAATGTTCAACCAGAAAGGTGCCGATGCCATGCGGTCCTACGCGGACTCGCTCCAGCCGGGCGCCTTCCGTGATCAGTTCGTGCAACAGACGGCGGAGCGGCTTGCGGAAAAGGATCCGTCGGGAACGGCACAATGGGTTGCGAAAATGGAGACTGGCGACACGAAACGCCGCGCATTGGGACGGGTCGTGGATTCGTGGGCAAAGACCGATCTTGCGGCTGCGTCGTCATACGTCGCGAGCCAGCCGGTCGGTCCCGATATGGATTCTGCGCGTTCGGAGATCATTAACCGGCTCTCGAAGGACGATCCGAAACAGGCGTGGAATATGATCACATCAATTACCGATGCAGAGCGCCAGGCTCGGACCGCGCGTCAGGTTGGGCCTGCATTGGTCAAAGCCGATCCGCAGAATGGCCCGGCCATCATCGCCGCCACGCCGCTTCCCGAAGAAGTGAAGCAGCAGGCCGTTGCTCCCCAACGTGAAGGCGGCCCGGGCGGTGGTTTTGGTGGTTTCGGGGGGCGTGGAGGTGGACGTCCGGGTGGCGGCGGAGGTCGTTAATCCCCTGGCTAGATTGGTAATTCGAGCTGGTTCTCCTGATTGAGCGCCCAGGCCTCGACGCCGCGTCGCCGCAGGTCTGCGGCGAACTCGGCGGCGAAACCATGCACCGTCAAAACCTTTGCCGGTCGCACGTGTTCGACCGTGCTCAGGAGTTCATCATAGTCGGCATGGTCGCTGAGTGGAAATGCGGCATCGGCTCCGTAGCGGAATCTTGCCGATGAATCGATTGCCCACCCCGTGACGACTGCAGTTTTGTGTTTTCCGAAGAGGCGTAGCATCTCATTTCTGTCGCGCAGATGAGGCCAGATAATCACGCAGCCGCGCGAATCCGATGGCTTCCATCGACGATACGTATTCGGAAATGACGGCAGAAACTCAGCGTAGATTCGGCAGATTTTCCATGCGGCGTCGTGGAGCATCGGTGTGAGTCCGGCGGACGTGAGGGCGCAAACAAGCTCCTGAGCCTTGCCGAGCGAGTACGCGAAAAGAATCGGCGTGCAGTCTTCAGCGAGTTGCGTGCGGCACCATGACTCGATTTGTCCAAGGACTTCGTCCGTCGGCGGCATGCGATATTTGGGAATGCCGAATGTGGTCTCCATGATGAGTGTATCGGCCGGTTTCCATTCGATGGGCGCTGCGCAACGGCTGGGGCGCACTTTGAAATCGCCCGTGTAAAGCACGGAGCCTGTGCTGCCCTCAAAGTGGATCTGGGCGGAGCCGAGGACGTGCCCGGCGGAAAGCAGCGTCGCCGTGCCGTCACGCAGGTCGACCGGCTCGCCAAACGGCGCAATGGTTTCCTCGCGGTTTCCGCCGAGTCGCTCCCGCATCAATCGGGCGGTTTCAGCGGTGCAAAAGACGGCTTTGTGTCGCGCCGTATGATCGCTGTGTGCGTGCGAGACAAATGCGAACGGCTTCGCGCGCTGCGGGTCGAGCCACAAGTCGTGGCCGGGGAGGTAGAGACCGCCGCGGTGGACGATTTCCACGGGCTATTTCGCCGCTTTGATTTCGATGATGTCGTGCGGCGCGCTCTCGCGCTGGCCGGCGCTCGTCACCTGAATGTAGCGGGCCTTCTGCCGCAATTCGCCCAAGTTTCGTGCACCTAGGTAACCGAGGCCGCTCTGGACGCCGCCGGCGAGTTGGGAAAGAACCGTCTCGACGGCGGGGCTGACTTCTTTCACGGCCTCAACGCCCTCGGCCGTGACTTTCCGCGTGGCGTCCTTGCCTGTGTGGCCATAACGGGCGGCGCTGCCAGCTTGCATTGCAGCGAGGCTGCCCATGCCGCGGTATTGTTTGTAGAGCTTGCCGTTGATTTCCATGATCTGGCCTGGAGCCTCGGGGCAACCTGCCAGCAGGCCACCGCAAAGGACGGCGTTTGCGAGCGTGAGCGCTTTCACGATGTCGCCACTTTTCACGATGCCTCCGTCGGCGATAATCGTGACGCCTTTGTCTGCGGCGGCGCGGCTTGCGACGTAGAGCGCCGTGAGCTGCGGGATTCCGACGCCTGCCACGACACGCGTCGTGCAGATGGAACCCGGGCCCTGGCCGATCTTGATGATGTTTGCCCCGCAGTCGGCCAGGTATTCGACTCCCGCGCCGCTCGTGACATTGCCGGCGATTATCGGCAGTTCCTTGTGTTCACCGCGGATAAGGCTAACGATGTCGCCGACGCCGCTGCTGTGGCCGTGGGCGGTTGAGACGGCGATCGTATCGCATCCACGATCAACGAGTGCGGCGACGTGTCCGAGAATGCGGTCGCGATCGAGCGAGCCGTCCGCCTTTCTCATGCCGACGAGGCTTGCTCCGCAGAGAAGACGGAATTTGGAGTCACGGGCCGGTTTGAACTGCGAGCCGCGTTCGTGGAGAATGCGCTCGATGTCCGACAGCGTGAAGAGCCCGCGCAGCTTGTCTCCATCGCCCACGACGAGCAGTTTGTGAATGCCCATGTGCGCGGTGAAGAAGCGGTCGGCGACAGCGATCGGATCGTCGCCCAGCGCGCTTTCGTGAATGGTCTGCACGTGCGAGCGATGCAGCATGGCCTCGGAAACTTTCCGCGAGGCATAGCGCGGGCGGACGGTGTGTCCGGGCAGAAGTCCGATGAGCACGTCCTTTTCGTCCACGACGGGAAACGTGCTGAATCCAAAGCGGCGTTCCTCGATGATAGCGAGCACATCGCCGATGAGTTGCTCCGGCTGCACTTTGATCGGGTCCTGAATGAGCCCGTGCACGTTGTTCTTCACGCGCGAAACTTCCGAGAGTTGCTGGCGCTCCGGCATATTGCAGTGGATGAGCCCCAGTCCGCCTGCGCGTGCCATCGCGATTGCCATTGGCGATTCCGTGACAGTGTCCATGTCCGCCGAAACAATCGGTAGATGTAGTTGCAGCCGGTCGTGAAGGACGGTGTCGAGTTTTGTCTCGCGCGGCAGGACGTCGCTGTAGAGCGTCGCGAGCGAAATGTCGTCGTAAGTGAGGGCAGTGGACGCGACGGACGGGAAAAACTCGTCGGCGGATTTATAAAACTGAGCGTCTAGAGCAGCCATATCACACGCTGCCAGAAGTCCGCGCAGGGAGGAAAGAAATTTTCCTGCGCAGCGTCAGAACTTCACGCTCAGCGTGATGCCTGCGCCGGTATCCCATTTTCCGTAATCAGGAACAATTGGGTCCGTCGAATTGCGGTTCTCGTATCCGACAAACGCGCGCACCGCCGACCATTCATTGATGCTGTAAGTCAGGCCGAGTCCCACGGAATTATACATGTCATTGCGATCGCTGTTTTCCGTGTAGTGCGACCATTGAATCCTGTAGTACGGCTGTGCGTAGAAATTCGGTGCGAGTGCGTACGAATAAGTGATGCCGAATGCCGTATCGAGGCGATCGTTGATGTGGGAGACCGGATCGTCGGTGTGCGCCCAGTGGTAGGATCCGTAGAGACCGGCTGTGAGCAGCGCTTTCTCGCCGAAGCTGAAGTTCCGCTCGGCAAACCAAGAGGGGACGATTTCGGTGTAAAATTCCGTCCAATCGTTGTCGTGGCTCAGCAGGCGGTTGTAATCCAGACCGAGGCCGGTAACCCAGTTCTCACCCAACTGATGGCGCGCCTGGATAAAGAATGTGGAAACCGCGAAGTCGAAGTCATTGAGCCCCGAGCCGGAGTCATGAAGGCTGTACATCCACCATTGGTGGCGGTAACCGGCTTTCGTCTCGATTCGGCGCCCGGCGATGTCAAACGTCGGGAGGTTTGCGGCGGCCTGCAGGGTTACAATCATGAGGCCGGTATCCGAGTTCCCTTTCTCAGTGAGCAAGGCGTTTGATGTGTAAAGATACTGCGCGTCCGCCGTGGCTTCGAGCCAGTGCTGTTTGTTGTTGGTGGTCGGTTCTCCGCGTTCCGGACGATTCGGAATGAGGAGAAACTGAGGCCCGACATCATCAAGCTCACCGGCGAAAAGTTCGGGAGCGATTTCCTGCGCGGGCACCGGCTTTGATGCGGCGCTCGACGGACGGTTCGCCGCACTTTGGAGCGTGGCAATCGCCCGATCGGTTGGAGATTGAGCCGCTGCGGTCACTGCGAGAAGGACGGGGAATACGAATAGCGAAAATTTCATACGAGATTGCGGGTGGAGAGTTTAGCGGCGCGGGCGGATGACAATGCCGGGGCCTTGCGGAGTGGCACCGGAAGCCGGAAGTCCGTTCTGGAGAATCGATGGATCTGAGGGACTGTTAATCTGGTTCCCGCCGTAGCGAACATTGCGGATGAAGTTCACTTTCCCGGGTTCCACGGGTGCATTGGTATTCGGTGAGGACGCCAGCGTGCCGATTTGAGATTCCAGCCACACGCGCGAGCCCGAGCGGAAATTCATATCAGCGAGCGAGATTGTGCGTGCCTGCATGTAGATGTCATTTGCGCTAAAGCGGATGCCGGAAAGGCTGAGCAGATTCGTCGCATTGAGTCGCACTGTGGCCGCGGTGGGCATGGGCGTGTTGCTTGCCACGAAACCTGCGGGGTTGCCATCATTCAAACGGACGCGTTCAAGAGTGAGGTTTTGCTGGCTGATTCTTATCCGCGGCGCACGGATGCTCGTGTTTCGAATGGTTCCGTCGCCGCTGCCGTCGATTGAGATCGCGGTGTTTGAGCCAATATTCGAGTAGCCGGGTGGGAGTATGCCGTCCTCTGTAAGCAGTGTGAGCAGCGGCACGTCGCCCACAGTTTGCGCGCGATCGATGAGAAGGGTCCCAGAACTGCGGATCCCAATGTTACGGGGCGCCGCAGCCTGGAAGGCGCGGAGGTTCAAATCGCCGCCCGCGACCGCAATCGCGCCCGTCTTGTTCAGCAAGTTGAGCATTTCGACGGTGAGTGCCTTGTCGAGCCGAACGTCGCCTTCACCGGACGGCATATCCGTCATCGCTTGGGCATTGCCAAAGGCGAGAAGTGCAAACAGCGGCGAGGAAGCCGTGAGCGTCACTGGTTGCGAATTGCGAATCGTTCCGCCCGCGGAAACAAACAACTGCCCGTTAAACGGACTGAATTCCACCGATTGCCTGAAGGTCGTGTCGGATGTGGAGAAGAACTGCACCAAATCCTGAGTTGCGAAGCGGGAAAGGTCCACCGTAGGCGTATCGAAAATGATGTTGTTTCCGAGGAATACCGCGGGGTTGGTCGCGGGCTTCGGGCCGCTTCCATCCTTCGCCGAAGCGACCAGGTCGAAAAGAACCGGCGAAGACAGGAACTCATTTTCGTAGAACCCCAGTCCGAAGAGTCGCTCGGAATCGAGAGTCGATTCCTTGAGCACCGCGTCGCTCGTCACAGCCGCGGTGAATGGATTCACGGCGACCTGCACCTCGTTTGCGGGGGCGTTCAACTGCGTTTCCCTCGCTGCATCGATGCGGTAGGCGTAATCCGGCGAGCCGCCTGCGAGTAATCCGGTCGCCTTCACTTTGCCGCCGGAGATGTCGCGCTCCTGCTCGGAAATTGCAGCGGCAATTTTATCAAGCGACGGCAGCGGTTTCTTAAATCCGCGGATGAGCTTCGAAGCCGATGTCTGCTCGCGAAGTTGGAAGGTGAAAACGCCGGAGAGCTTCCCTCCGGGCAGCGCGTAGACCATCTGGCCCGCATTCAATGCGCGTGTGCCGCCCGCGCCGGTGACTTTCCCTTTGCCTTCAACGAGCAAGACTTTAAAGCCGCCGTTGGATGTCGCGCTCACAATCAGCGTGGTGCCGAGCACCGCTGCCGAGGCCGCGCTGGTTCGGATGGTGCCGCCGCCTTTGCCGCTCGGGCTTTGGAAAAGGATGCTGCCCTTCTCAAGTTCGATTTCGCGCCCGTTCTGTTGAAATGCGAAGATCGTATTCTGCCCGACACGCGTCACGGTCTGGTCGTCGGCAACCATCTCCGCGCGCGAATCAGCACCGGTGCGGAGGACGTTTGGTGCCTCGAAAATCTGCTGCGCTTTCGCCGGAGCGGATTTCTTCGTCGCGCGTTCGATGATGCTGACGTTGTTCACCACTTCGGTGAGCGTCGCTTTGTCGATGGGCGCCGATGTCGCGAGTTGCGGGAGCAACGATGCCGCGCCGATGAGGAGGTAGGATGCTTTCATGGGCACGAAGCTATCCCTCATCACTCGAGCGGTCAACCCGAGGCTGTCACACATTCACGAGCGGTGACGTTCTGCCTATGGATTATGGCTTCTTGCCTTCGAGAAGGAACTCCGCGGCCTGTGCCACGTCCTTGTCTCCACGCCCGCTGAGATTCGCGATGATGAGTTCATCCTTCCGCATTTTCGGGGCGCGCTTGATCACACCGGCGATGCCGTGCGCGCTTTCGAGCGCGGGGATGATACCTTCGAGTTGCGAGAGTTTTGAAAATGCGTCCAGCGCATCGTCATCCGTTGCGTAGTCGTATTCGATTCGCCCCTGCTCGCGGAGAAACGCGTGCTCTGGGCCCACGGCCGCGTAGTCCAGGCCGGCACTGACGCTGTGGGTGAGTTGGATCTGGCCGTCATCATCTGCGAGCAACCACGTCTTCGTGCCTTGCAACACCCCGAGTTTTCCACCCTGAAAACGCGCCGCGTGGTCGCCGTCTCGAATGCCTCGTCCGCCCGCTTCCACTCCGAGCATGCGGACCGAGGCATCGCCGAGAAATGGCCAGAAGAGCCCGATCGCATTGCTGCCACCGCCCACACACGCTACGAGCAGGTCGGGCAGCCGGCCTTCCTTTTCCTGAATCTGCCGCCGTGCTTCGTCGCCGATGACGCGGTGAAAATCGCGCACAATCATCGGGAACGGATGTGCTCCGAGCGCGGAACCCAGAATGTAGTGCGTCGTCTGCGGATTCGTAACCCAGTCGCGCATCGCTTCGTTCACCGCCTCCTTGAGCGTGCGCTGTCCAGCGGTCACGGGAACGACGGTCGCGCCGAGGAATTTCATGCGGGCCACGTTCAGTGCCTGGCGCTGCATGTCGACTTCGCCCATATAAATCACGCACTCAAAACCGAAGCGTGCACAAACCGTCGCGGTCGCCACTCCGTGCTGGCCCGCACCGGTTTCCGCGATGATGCGCTTCGTGCCGCGGCGGCGAGCCAGCAGAATCTGGCCGAGCGCGTTGTTGATTTTGTGCGCGCCGGTGTGAAGCAGGTCCTCGCGTTTGAGATAGATTTTCGCACCGCCAAGGGTCTCCGTCAGCCGTTCCGCAAAATACAGCGGAGTTGGGCGACCCACGTAGTCCTTCAAATAATGGGCTAGTTCCGCCTGAAATGCTGCGTCGTGTTTCGCGCGCTCGTACTCTGCAGTGAGTTCGAGGAAATTCTGCATGAGCGTTTCCGGCACGAACATCCCGCCGTATTTTCCAAAATGTCCCCGTGGATCCGGAAGCTGATCAAAACTAATCATGAAGTGACGAAACAGGTTTGGACGTTTCCTTTCAACGGCGAAGTTCCGCGCCTGCGTGGCGCGCTGTGCTGTCGAATGGAAGTCCGGTCGTTACAGCAATACGGTCGTGATCGGCAGAAGGTAACCGGGATCTCCTTTTCTCCGGGGCCCCTGCGGATGTTGGGGACGGTCCTGCCGCTGCTGCTGCTTTGGCTGGTTCTGACGTTGCTGCTGCTGCTGGTTACCGCCTTTGCGTTGCTGGCCTTGTTGCTGCCCTTGCTGCGGTTGACCGGCTTCATTCAGCGCTGCCATCTCGGCGTTTGCATCCACTCGACCGTCCTCCGGCGCCTCATTCTGCGCCGCGCGGCGGTCCGGCGGCAATTCGAGCGCGCCGTTCTGGAACTCCACCACATGCCCCACGTGAATGAGGTAGTGCAGGTCTGCCGCGAGCGATTCCTTTTTCACCGTCGCTTCAGGAGAATCCGGCGCAAGACCGGCGAGCAGACGCGCGGCGAGGTCCGGGCGTTTGATGCCGGGATGCTCGCTTACCGTCGTCAGGATCGCCCCCATGCCTTCACTGAATGACTGGTCCGCGGCGTGGCGCTGCGGACGAATCGCCGAAACGTACAGGATCTTCTTCTTCCACTTGAAATGATGCAGCCCGGCCTCCGAGAAAATCGGACGCAGCGCGTTCACCATCTGACCGGGGAACTTGTGTTCGCGGTCGATTGCGTCGCGCACATTGAACGCCACATTTCGATCCGGGAACCAGTTCGTGGCTGCCCCCGTCATTTCCATCACCGGACCGCTCTTGATCAAACCGGGGAGATGGTGCTGCTTGAAGTGCTGCTCGGCCTCGTATTCGTCCTTGAACACGACGGGCTCCTCGCCCTCGGCGACCTTCGTCTTGATCACGGTCGAACTGCTCGCCTGCTGCTTCCACTGCTCCACAACCGCTGGGTCGTTCACCATTTCGATGTTGCGCAGAAAATCGCGGAAATCCATCCGCCGCGAGAAGCGTTCTTCATACAGCTTTCGCAACGCGACCTGATAACCATGATGGCTCGAAGGCCCGAGCAGCGCGCCGCTGAAACGTTCGCGAGCGATGCTTGTATAGTTACCCTTCGGTGGTTCGCCTTGCACCGTCTCCGTCACATAAAAATCATTCCGGAACCGCTGGAATGCCCCGCGCTCCACGGCAGCACTATCGAACGACACGACACCGTCGCCGATTTGATATAGCACCGCGCCTTCGTCCAGCGCCGTCACCCGGATACGCAACCGATCGACGTGCTCTAAAAACATTTTAGCCAAACGGAACACGCCGCACGCGCGGCCGCTCAATTTCACCTGCTTTGCGATGCTCTGCGCGATCATCGGCTCCGGCAAAACCTCCACGCGCACGACCTGACGCACCGGCTCCGATGGCGGGCGCGGCCCGCGATCACGGTCGCGATCTCCCTGCGGCCCACCCGGACGTCGCGGACCTCCCGGTCCCGGCTTGCCAAATTTTCCACCAGGACCACCGCCCGGTCCGCGCCGGTCATTGCGAGGCCCGCGGTTATCCCGATTGTCGCGATTCCCGCCGCCGGGGCGTGGCCCACGATCGTCGCGGCGAGGCCCACCCGGACGGGGTCCGCCGGGGCGACCGCCGCCGTCACGACGAAAGCCGCGTCCCTCCGGTTCGCCCTCAAAATTGGCATAACGGTTCGTGGACGGGCCTTCTTTCAGCCAGTCGGGTAGAAATTTCAGATCAAGTTCGCCGGGTTGGTCGCTCATTCGCGTGGTGTGTATGCAGGCTTTCAGAAAATGGCAATTGCCGTGGTGAAGAAACACGCCGCGCGGTGATGCGGCCCGCGAATTGCACGATTGTTCGGTGAGCGGCGCGCGGGGTTGTGAATACTGTGCGGACAATAGTTGCCGCGAGGAGGTGCTTTAAACTATCCCAGCCAAGTAAAAATCCTGCGCTCGGGAAGTTTTGGTGGGAACTTTACACCGGACAACTGATTTCCTGTTTGGCGATGTGTCGGCGAGCTAGAGCGCTGTGATTTTTCCTGCCAGAAAAGCGGCGCCGCCCCGGCACGAAAATGATGGAATTCGTCCGCGCAGCATGCGGGTTCCTGCTCCCTTCACTGCCACCTCATCAGCAGACGATGTGAGGTGAAATTTTCGCGTGGTTTCGTCCCGCGTAAATTTCGATCGCTTCAATCCTCCGGCCACAACCACTGGCTATTCTGGACTTCGCGCGAACTTCTCGCGGAGCGCTCCGGCCACCACGGGGGGAACGAAGTGGGAGACGTCGCCACCGAGGCTCGCGACTTCTTTGACGAGACGCGAGGAGACGTAGCTGTATTCCTCCTTTGGCATGAGGAAGAGTGTTTCGAGAGTGGGGGAAAGGCGGCGGTTCATGAGGGCCATTTGGAACTCGAACTCGAAATCGCTGACAGCGCGGATGCCCCGGATGACGGCACTCGCTTGTTGCTGGCGCGCGAATTCAACGAGGAGGCCGTGGAAGGATGTGACGCGGACGTTTGTGAGGTGGTTGGTTACCGAGCGGAGCAAGGCAACGCGTTCATCGGGAGTGAACAGGCCGCGTTTCTCGGGATTGAACGCGACGGCGATAATCACTTCGTCGCAGAGTCGCGCCGCACGTTCAATGACGTCGAGGTGGCCGTTGGTGACGGGGTCGAAGGAGCCTGCGTAGATTGCGCGTTTCACGATCCGGACTGTGGGGAAGCACGGCTTGTCCGCCAAGCGGAAAGGGCGGCGCTACTTTTTCTTCTTCGGCGCCGCCTTGGCTGGCGCGGGCTTCACCGGCTTCGAGGGCGCGGGTTTTGACGGGGCGAGGGCGGGGCCCCATTTGATGCCGGCGATTTCACCGTCGTCGAGGAGTCGGTTTCCGTTCGCGTCGTAGATGTAGAGCCAGCTTTTCGGGTTCTTTGAAAACGCGGAGCGCAGTGCGGTGACTTCCGTGCCGGTGATTTTGCCGTCCTTGTTTTCATCCGCTGCTTTCGCTTCGTCGAGGGCGAGTTCGCCGATGCTCTTCTGTGGTTTGGCGGGTTTTGCAGCAGGCTTTTTGGCGGCAGGTTTCTTATCTGCGGCTTCGGCGGCAAATGCGAAGATGCACGCGAGGATGATGGCGGTGAATTTCATGGAAGGGTCTAGCGGGTGGCTTGCGCGAGCGGGCGTACGAAATCGGCTACTTTGCGGACGAGGTCCGGGTCGCTGCCGTACTGCTCGATGCGCTTTACAATTGCGCTTCCGACGATGACTGCATCGGCCACGGATGCGATGGTTTTGACTTGCTCGGGATTTCCAACTCCGAAGCCGACGGCGACAGGCAGGGGAGTGGTCGCTTTGATCGCCGCGACTTGCTGCGCCATGTCTGCGGCGACATCGGTGCGCTCGCCGGTGACGCCGGTGCGGCTGACGTAGTAGATGAAACCGCTGGCGTCTTTCGTGAGCAGGGCGATGCGGGCCGGCGGAGTTGTGGGCGCGATGAGCCGGATGCGCTTCAGCGGACCGTGCATGCGGAGTTCGGGCGAGCCGTCGTCCTCGTCCGGTGGGAGGTCCAGAAAAAGAATGCCGTCCGCTCCGGCGCTCTCGGCATCGGCCAGGAAGGCATCGAATCCGTGGCGGTAGACCGGGTTCATGTAGGTGTAGAGAACGATGGGAATCTGGCTTTTAACGCGAATCTCGCGAATGCATTCGAGCACGCCGTTGAGCGTGGCCCCGGCTGCGAGCGCACGGGTGGATGCCATCTGGTTGACCACACCGTCAGCAAGCGGGTCGCTGAACGGAATGCCGATCTCGATGAGGTCCACGCCCGCCTGTTCGAGCGCGATCACGAGGTCTCGGGTGGCGGCGAGCGTGGGATCGCCGCCGCATATGTAGGCGATGAAACCGGCGCGTTTTTCTGCGCGGAGCCGGGCAAAGGTCTGGTCGATGCGATTCGTGGACATGAGTGCGTGAGAGTGGATGGAAGCGGCGTCGCGCTGCAAGCACGGGAAACATGAAATGAAGTGGCGCGTTGACCGCACGGTGTCCGTGGGGCTTAATAATCTCATGCCAGAGCCGACCGAATCCAGCCAGCAAGACGCGCAAAAGAAACCGCTCCGTGATCTCGTGGATCGAACTGCGGACACCGTGAAGAAACGTCCGGTCAACTCGATCGTGTGGTCGTTTTTTATCGGCATCTTTCTGACAATTTTTCCTATCGGTCGAATCGTTGGCGCGCTCGTGAGTCTCGCGTTGGCGTTGTTGCGGCCCGCGCTGATGCTGCTCGGCGTGGTGCGGCTGTTTGAGGAGGTCGAGCGCCGTCGCAAATGAACGGCGCGGATGCTGCGAAGCAATGCGCGGCTGTGGCTCGGCGCGGGGCGAAGCTCTGGCTCGCGTCGTGCCGCCGGAATCCTGCGGTCGCGCTGGCCTCGGCAGTAGCTGCGGGATTTTTCGCGGGAATTGTCCTGAGGGTTTTCGAGCGCAGAAAATAGGGTGCTGTGTTCCGTGTCATCATGCATCTCGATATGGACGCGTTTTACGCATCCGTGGAGCAGCGCGACGATCCGACATTGCGCGGACACCCCGTAATTGTGGGCTCGCCTCCCGATCGCCGCGGGGTGGTTTGTGCCGCGAGTTACGAGGCGCGAAAATTCGGTGTGCGCTCGGCGATGCCTTCTGCAACCGCGGGTCGGTTGTGCCCGCAGGGGCGCTTTGTGCGTCCGCGTATGGATACCTACCGCGACGAATCCCGTGCAGTCATGGCGATTGTCCGCGGGTTCGCGGGTGACCTCGTTCAGCAGGTCTCGGTGGATGAGGCCTATCTCGATTTCACGACGCAGAGTCAGCGCGAAACGCATGACTCAAGTCTGGATGTAGCCGTGCCGGTGGCTGAGGAAATCCGGCGCGCAATTCATTCGCAGCGCGGACTTACGGCGACGATTGGCGTCGCGCCAAACAAGCTTCTCGCAAAGCTGGCGAGCGATTTCAAAAAGCCCGATGGACTTACAGTCATTCACGAAACGGGGAAGGCGGATTTTCTGCGCCCATTGCCTGCGCGGACTCTGCACGGTGTAGGGAAGGTGACTGCGGAAGTGCTCGCGGGCATCGGAATTCACACGATTGGCGATTTGCAGGACTACCGTGGCGATCTCCGCGCGCAGATTGGCTCGTGGGCGGCTGAGTTGAAGCGGTTTGCTTTCGGGGATGACTCCCGCCCGTTGGATCTCGGCGACGATGTGAAGAGTATCAGCAGCGAGAACACTTTTCTCCACAACACCGCCGATCGCGTTGTTTTGCGGCAGTGTCTGCGCGAACAGGCGGACGAGATCGCGGCGAAACTGCAGCGGCGTAGGCTTGCTGCGTTCACGGTCCAGGTGAAGGTGCGGTACGGGGACTTCAAGACGCTTACGCGGCAATCGGCCATGGAGGAACCGGTGATAGACGCGGCTGCGATATACCGGACTGCGTGCTGGTTGCTGGCAAGAGAGTCACTCGTGAAGCGACCACTGCGATTGCTAGGTATCGGTGTTTCCACGCTCACGGAGGAGTGGCACGAGCAACTGAAGCTCCCAATTTGATTTTTGGCCGGAAAAATGGGTAAACGATGCATCGCGCTTGCCATTCCCAGCGTGAAGCATAAGCACTGTGCCCGCATGAAGAAAATCGAAGCCATTATCAAACCGTTCAAACAGGAGGATGTGAAGGAAGCGCTGTCTGCGATCGGAATCGAGGGGATGACGGTTACGG
>SXWH01000192.1 GCA_005791535.1 Verrucomicrobiaceae bacterium
CATCGGAACCGGAGCGGGCGCATTGTTGGCAACTTGCAACGAGTCCACCACCGCACCGCTCACATTGGCGAGAAGCGACTCGGAGGTCGGCGCAGTCTCCGGCGCGGCTTTCGGCAAATAAAGGACGCTATCACGGCGCGGTGCGGGCGCTGCTGCCGCGGCGATTTTCCGTCCGTCGCTGGCACCGGCGTAAAGCGCGTAGGATTTGGTGTCCGTCGTGGAGTCAAAGGTCTGCACCGCCCCCGGCTGCTCAGCCCAACCGCTTGCCAGTGCATCCTTGCCGGAACTGCCAGCGGGGCGTTCTTCCGTTCGGCCGCGGCTGATGTATTTCTTGACGTCCTCCCACGTCCCCTTCGGATCAGCGACGCCATTGTTCTCTGCCGCAAAGTGGTCTGATTCAGCGTCAATCATCCGAAGGTCTTCCAAGACGTGAGTTGCTTGAGCGCGCCGCATCGAGCGAAACGCATTCGGCAGAACCAACGAAGTCGCAAGAACCGCCGCCGATGCCGCTATCCCCACCGGCACCACCCATTTCCAATCCCGTTTCCGCTTCGCCTGCGGGAGACGAATCGTGGAGGTCTGCGGCGCGACTTTCGTTCCCTCCGGCGACGGCATCGGCTTGAGCCCTCGAAACTTCGCCAGCAACACCGCGCGGCGTTCCTTGGAAAGCTGGAGCGGAATCTCCGGCGCGGCCTGCTCGGGTAGCGAACGCGCTTCCCGCAGCAATTCCACGGCGTGCCGCATCTGATTATAATGAGCAGTCAGCTCCGGGTCGGCGGCGATTTGGCGCAAAAGCTCCGCCGCTTCGTCCTGCGGGAGCTGGCCCATCAGCAGGGCGGTGATTCGGATTTCCAGTTCCTCGCGTGCGGTTCGTGGTGCGTCCGGGTTCATCGTGCCACCTCCGTGTTTGCGAGCTCCACAGCCATCGCCTTGAGCGCGTGGTGGAGCAGGTAGCCCACGTGCCCGACTTTCAGCCCCGTCTTCTCGGCGATCTCCGAGTAGGACAAATCATCATCAAACCGCAGCCGGATAATCTCTTTACTGCGCGCATCCAGCGTCTCCAAAACCAGCCGCACCAGCCCGATGCCCTCCCATCGTGCGATTTGCTCATCGGGCATCGGTGCGGAATCCGCCGCTTCATCCTGCGGCGCGTCCTCGTCCTTCTGCCGGTCGCCCGCGAGCACCACCTTGTTCGAGCGGCGCTGGTGGTCCACGACGAGATTGTGCACCGCGCGATAGAGCCACGGTTGCGGCTGCCGGACTTGATCAAATTGTTCGTGAAGTTTCATAAACGCCTCCTGAACGACGTCCTCCGCCATACTGAAATCCCCAAGCAACCTCCGGGCGTACGCCAGCAACGGCGACTCCAGCGCGGCAAATACCTCCTCAATCGTCTCCCATTTCGGAGACGGCGCAGTTGGCTCGTCCGGTGTTTTCACGGCCATCGTTTTCTGGGCGGCGGCATCATCGGGCATTCACCAATCGCGCCGGCGGTAGTTGTATGAAACGGCAAACATCGTTCATGGGGTCAGACGGGCAGGTTTTGGGATTGTTAGAAAATCGCCTCATTTTGTTTCGGGGAGCGCGTTGATTTCCGTCGGGACGTCGTCGAATCTCCATTCCGCGGGCTCGTTCACCGCAGGAAAGTGACTGCGCCCCGAGCCGTGAATCCACCCGACATAGACAGGCCACACAACAAAGAGGTAACCACCCAACACCAATGCCGCCCCCAGAAAGCCATAGCGGAACTTTTTTGCCGCAACGAATGACAGCGCTGCGAGCGAGGCCACGACCAAGGGGGGCCATCTCTTCCGCCCTTCTGTAACCAAGAGCACAAAAGTGACTCACTGAGGCGAGGAGAAGCGAGGAACACCACACGAGCACCGTCAACATCACACGGATAAACAATGGATGGAAAATGACGACTCCTCTCGTCCAATGCGGCACAGCCTGCGTGGTGACATCGGGTTCCTCGTTCATGGTGGTGGCGCGAGCGTGTCGTGTCCCCGCGCGCTGTTCCAGTGAAATTCCCGTTTCCAACGCGGTTGGCGAAGACCGGATTTCCGCTAAAAATGCGGCTTGCAAGCCGGCGCGGGGGACTCATCTTCCGCCTCTTTTTTCAGCAGCCAAAAACGGATATGAAACACCTGCTCTCGATCGAATCGCTGTCGCGTGAGGAAATCCTCGCCATCCTCGACCTCGCAAAGTCGATGAAGACCAATCGCGGCCGCCTCGATAAACACCCGCTCCGCCACCAGTGCTGGGCGCTCATGTTTTCCAAGTCCTCGACGCGCACCCGCGTTTCCTTCGAGGTCGGCATCCGCGAACTCGGGGGCGACGTCTTCTTTCTCGCCGCCGACGATATCCAGCTCGGCCGCGGCGAACCGATTTCCGACACCGCACGCGTCCTCGGTCGCATGTGCCACGGCGCAGTCATCCGCACTTTCGCACAGTCGGACGTCGAAGACTTTGCCAAATACAGCGGCATCCCCACCGTCAACGCGCTCACCGATGCCGAGCACCCGTGCCAGATTCTCGCCGATCTCCAGACGGTCGTGGAAATGCGCGGCGGATTCTCCGGAAAGGTCGTCACCTTCATCGGCGACGGCGCCTGCAACGTGCCCGTCTCGTGGATGTGGGCCGCCAGCAAGCTCGACTTTGAGCTCCGCATCGCCGCGCCCCACCAATACCAGCCCGACCCCGCCACCGTGAAACGCGCCTTCCCATCCGGCGACGGCGGCCAGGGCTCCCACGAAAACAAAGGCGGCGGAAAACTCGTCATCACCGAAGACCTCGACGCCGCATGCAAAGGCGCCGACATCCTCTACACCGACGTGTGGGTGAGCATGGGCAAGGAAAAGGAATCCGAATACCGCAAAGCCCAACTCGCGCGCTACCA
>SXWH01000193.1 GCA_005791535.1 Verrucomicrobiaceae bacterium
CATCGCGGACCTCCGCGGCATCTGCGACCTCGCCGACCGTTTTGAAGCGCTCGTCATGGTGGACGATTCCCACGCGGTTGGCTTTATGGGCGCCACCGGACGCGGCACGCACGAACACTGCGGCGTGATGGGCCGCGTTGACATTCTCACCGGCACGCTCGGAAAAGCGCTCGGCGGCGCCAGCGGCGGCTACACCAGCGGACGCCGCGAGATCATCGAACTCCTCCGCCAGCGCAGCCGTCCCTACCTTTTCAGCAACACGCTCTGCCCCTCGATCGCGGGAGCCTCGATGAAGGTTCTCGCCATGCTCTCCGAAAGCACCGCACTACGCGACCGCCTCGAAGCGAACACCCGGCTGTTCCGCGAGGGAATGAGCGCATCCGGTTTCAACATCATCCCCGGCACCCACCCGATCGTCCCCGTGATGCTCGGAGACGCCGCACTCGCCTCACGCTTTGCAGAAGCAATGCTCGCGATTGGGATCTACGTCGTCGGCTTCAGCTATCCGGTCGTCCCGATGGGCAAGGCGCGAATCCGCGTCCAAATCTCCGCAGCCCATTCGCCCGATCAAATCGAACACGCACTTCGCGGATTCCGCGCGGTGAAGGAATCGATTTAACGCCGAATACGTCCTACAGGTTGTCGCGGATGAAGGCGTCCCCTGCCCCTCCAAAGAAGACGAGATCCGCACCGGATGTTGCAGTAATCGCCTCGCCTCCAACCGCCGCGCGTTTGATTTGATCAAACGCAACGCCGAACGATGAGCCACCCGCGCCGTCGCCAATGATGCGACCTTTGATGAGAAGACTCGCCAGGCGGCTGATCTGGTCCGGCGCTGTCGCAGGGAGCGAAACGTCGTCGATGGTTCCAGGTGTTCCATCGTTGCCCGGGGAAAATGCGCGGGCGGCGATGATCCGACTGGCGATGACGTCGCCACCAATCACTACGCTGCCCACGGAGCCATCGGCATCCTCGTTGTCACCGAAGACAAGCGTGGCGTTCTTCAGCGAACCCGAAACTGCGAGTGAGCCGAGTGCGACACCGCCGGGAAGCACCGGCGGATTGCCGGAGCCGAAAAGGATTGTCGCCTGCGTGCTGGACTCACCGCGGATGCTGCCTTTGACGGTGAACTTCTTGATTTCGTTGTGCACGAAGATCACCGCCTCTTCCTCCGAGTCGTCATCAATGATACTGCCGCCGATGAGCACTTCTCCGGCGGAACGAATATCGATCAACCCCGCATCGGATCCGCCTGTCCGAATATCCCGACCGACGGAGAACTTTCCGATTCGTTCCGAGACCAACACCGCCACGGCGTCGCCAGCGGCCCCAATGATGCCGCCACCCACGGTAAACGAATCGCTTTTCGCTACAGTTATCTGAGGAGCGAAGGGAGCATCGGGATTGGTCCGGACATCGCCGCGAATGAGAATCGAGCCCACTCCGCCTTCGGCCTGAATCGCCCCGGAGGACACACTGCCACCGCCAATCACCGAACCGCCGACAATCACGGTCTTCACATTAAAGACGCTCAACTCGGCACTGGCATTCTCCTGAACACTCGCAAAGATCTGCGTCCCCCCAATGATCGAGCCGCGCACGACCGCACTCGCAGCGGGTGCCTTTTCATCGCCGCCCACGCTGATCGCGGCGCTTTCCCCACGCCCGCCAATTAAATCCCCCCGATGAAGAATGATTGAAGGCGCCCGTTCGAACGAATGGAACCGCTGCCGCCACCATCGCCGCCGATGACACTCCCGCCCACGCGGATGATCTTTGCGCCGCCGTCGACCGTGACGTTCCCCGTGAAATTCCCGCTGCCGCCGACAAGGTCACCGCCGATCGAGATTGTTCCCGCCTGTCCCCGCACGAAGATCGAGCCTTCACCGGATGCACTGCCGCCAATGACAGACCCGCGCACGATGACGCCCGCGGCATTCCCACCACCCTCGGCCCCTATCTCGACATTCACGCGCTTAACGTCGCCCCGAACAGTGAGCGTGCCCATGCCGGCATCCACGGAAAAATCCGGCACGCCTCCCAGCAGGTTCACTGCTCCCGCCCCCCCGAGCGAAGCCACGGTGACGTTGCCAACTGTTTTCGCAGATGCGTTTGAAGCAGTGGATGTGAATCGGGCGAGGTCTCCATCGACCAGGATATTTCCGACGGGCTGCGATGCACTAAGCGCTCCGATATCAACCAGTCCATCACCCGCCGTTCCGAAGAGACCGGACGCACGGCGGGCCGTGATCGAGACATCACCTGCTCCGCCGACGAGGATGTCCTGCACAACAACGCCGAGCCCCTTCTGCGCGGACGTGAAATCCGCTCCAATCCAGACGCCGAGCGTTCGTTTAGCAGTCACACGGTCACCATCCACATCCGTCCATCGGGCGATGTTTCCGGTGATGGTGACCGAAAGGGAAAAATTCGGCGCACCTATGTGATTCAGCGCCGCACCTCCAATCGAATCCGGAAAGACGCTTCCCGCAACCAGCGTGTAGAAGTCCGGAGAAGACTCCAACGTTTGACCGACGATCCAGTCCGACGCCGTCTGCCCGATCGTGCCGTCCTTCCTCGTCACGTATTGGGGCACGAACGAAAGCGCTGTAACCGCACCTCCACTCGAAGCCGGTGCTCCGGGAGAGCCGAAATTTACCGCGCCATACACCCGGTCCGCGGCGTTTGAAGCGTCGTGGATGCCGATGCTGTCGAGCACCGTCCAGGAACTGAATACCGCGCCATCGCCGGTTCCGTCATTGTTGGCGTCAATGTCGTCGGTCAGCAACGGAGCCGAGGGAGCCTTGACGATCATGAAGGTGCCGGTGGTTCCTTCGATGTTATTCACGCCCGAGTCCTGGGAATATCTGGGCGCGCCGTCGAAGCTGTTGCCCACTCCGCGAAACACGGTCGCGAGAGGATCGACGGTAAGTCCCGACGCCCCCTGCACCCAGACGGCAATTCCTGTGGAACCAAACGTAAGACCTCCGAGATCAATCACTATTTGCACGTCCCCTTCCGCGCCCGTGTCTCCCTCGATGTGGACGAAATAGGTGCCCGCTGGAACAGTCGTACCCGGATTCCCGCGAATCTCGATGAACTCGTCGGTGAGGTCATTTCCGGCCGGACCGAAGAGAATCTCACTGATGATCAGCGCAGGAGCAATGCGGCTCTCCAAGGGTTCCACGATTCGATACTGCATGGCGGGAATTTTCATGCTGACTGCGGTAGCAGAGCGACTCGCGGCCAGCAAGACATGGCAAGCGAACTTGCACCGCACGCCACCGATGACACGATGAGCACACCGCCATGCTGCATCACTTCTTCACCACGCCCGTCCTGCGCCGCCCCGCACAACTATCCCCGTCCCAACTCGGCGAGATCGCCGATTACATACTCTCGCTCCGAGCGGAGACGCCGGGCGAATCGCGCTCAAACCGAGGAGGCTGGCATTCCGCGGGAAACCTCTTTGATTCACCACACCGAATATTTCCGGCGATGAACGAAGCAGTCACCAAGGCGCTGTTCAGCTACATCGCGGATGCATTCGGATACAGCGGTGAAATCCAAATCGCGCTCACCGGATGGTCCATCGTGAATGGGCCCGGTGACTACAACGTCATCCACAACCACGCCGCAAACCTCCTGAGCGGCGCGCTGTACATAAGCGTCCCGCCCGATATGGAAGGAGGCGCAATTCACTTCCACGATCCACGGCTCAATTTGAATGCCCACGAAACCGAGGCCATGCGAAAGCTCGGCCTCCGTCCGCCGTGGTCTGCCTCGTCCGTCTCAATCCAACCCGTCGCCGGTGAGATTCTCGTCTTCCCTTCGTGGCTGAATCACTGGGTCGAGCCATTTCATTCGGCATCTGCAGACTCATTGCGCATCGTGGTTTCATTCAACGCATCAGTCGTTTAATCAAGCCCGCCCGAGGGCCACAAAAGTCAACGCCGTGCGCGGGCGGTGCAGGAAATTGAAATCATGCATTACGGACGTTCGCTGTTTGATGATACCGGCAATCAACGCAACCGCCCCCGTCAAAGCCCGCAATCCGCAATTGGCAAGCGGAACAGCCATCAACAACTCCCCGCCGCTCTCCGCGCCGAACCCAACCCCGCATTGCCAATTCCCGCCATTTGGGAGACACCCCCGCCCCATGAACGCCACGCCCCGCGCCATTCCGACAAACCAGCCGCCTTTGAGGGCGGAGCCCGAATACGCGGAGTCGGGTGTGAGCCTGTAGTTCGCAGTCATGCTTACCACGTATGAAGAGATCGAGGCCGAGTGGGAACGCCTCGCAGCGAATCTTGGACCGAAGTGCCCGCCGGAGGGAAAGGCTACAGTGACAGCGTGGATGCAGCACACCGCCAAGTTGCCTGTCACGGCACGGTGCATGCACTGCGGTGGGTTGATGAGTATCACAGACTACGGGGAGTCTTGGACTGTGAGCTGTCCTTGCGGACGCTCGAAGGACACGATTAAAGGACTATGACTGCTGACCATAAGCACCCATCGCGCTCTGATTGCGTTCCACGCCTCCCATGCGCCGGGGCGCTGAGCTTCGGTCATTCGACACACACAACATGGGACTTCAGCTACTTAAACTAAAGGAAGGCACCTCAGACCGTTTACTCGGACTCGCAACGGAAGTTGGAATGGACTACATTCGCACGAGCAGTGACGCAACGGGTCTTCATCACTGGTTTAAACGCCCGAAGCAGAACAGAGAGTATGCGATTACACTGCAAAGCAGTACGGAGCATGGCGAGATTCTGCGGATGGGTGTTTCCGCGTTGTGTTTCGCACTTGCTGAGCGTCTCGCAGCCGAAGAATTGTTGATTCCCTGCTGAGTGAACAACGACGAATCGCTCTTGAAATAGCTCCCAAAGCAATGGAACAGCGAGCGCCCCGACACGCGGCAGTCGCAAATTGCCGGCGGTAAGACGAAAGGTTTGACCGCGTCGCGGAGACGCTTCAAATCCATCGCCATGTCATCCCTGTTCCGAACATTCCTCGCCGTTGCCACTCTCACGATTCTCTCTGCCTGCGGATTGACCAAGGGCAAGGAGATCGCGACCAAGTCCGTGGAGACGTTTCGCCAGCAGTTCAGCGAATCGAAGTTTGCGGAGATTTATTCCGCTGCGACTCCGGCCTTCAAAGCCTCCGTCAACGAAGCGAACTTCACGAAGTTCATCCAGGCGGTCCAACGCAAACTCGGCGCTTACAAGAGCAGCACTCAACGCGGCTGGAAGGTGAACAGTATCAACGGCACGACCAGCGTCGTCCTCAACTATGACTCCGTGTTCGAGCAGGGCTCGGCAGTGGAGACGTTCACGTTCATCATCTCCGGCGACTCCGCAGTCCTCCAGGGCTACAACGTCAACTCGCCGGCGCTGATCATTAATTGAAGACGCGGACTTCGGATTGAGTCGGACAGGTTTTTGACCGAGGGCGCACTACCGCCGTGCGCGGAATCCGAGGATCAAAATCACGACAGCCACTCCGAGCGCGACGGCGAATCGTGTGCGACCGGGAGATTTGGCTGGCTCAGGCGCTTCGACGGCAGCTGGCGGGGCCGGCGGGATCGGGACGATGACCGCTTCGGCGGGGCTCGCGGGTTTCACGACGACGGATGGATCGCGTTCGCCGTAGGCTGCGAGCAATTTGTCCCAATCGGAGTCCATGAGCAGATCCCAACCGGGGTTCAGCGCCTTCACTTCGCAGGAACACGCGCCGCAGAGAAACTCCATCGCTTCGGAAATCTGCTCCGCGTCCATCTTTGACGCGGGCCACGCACCGAGCGCGCGGCCGCGTCCAAACACGGGAACAAGGATCGGCTCGTCCACGGGAAGCTTGCTCCTGCGCGGGCCGAGCAAGTCGGGCAGGAACTCAGCTTCGGCGGGATCGTCGCGGCGGATGACCATGGAGGAAAACTTCACGGTGAGCGCCGGACCGGGGCCGAGTTTGCTGGTCGGGTCATTGGGATCAATCTTCGGAAGCGCGATCGCCTTCTCGAGGTAGCGCAACCGCTTGTCGAGTTCCGCCACGGTCTCCGCAGCCGCGTCGCCCGAGACAATCACCCACACGGCGGAATCGCCGCCGGTAATCCGCTTCGCGATCTCCTGTCGCGCCGGCGAGGAAACAAGCCGCCGCAGCTTCGCTTCGTCCACGGCTCCCGTCCACGCAGGCTCCGTGTCGTTTCCCGGGAAAAAGAGTCGCGCGTCCTTCGCTTCAACACCCGCGGCATCGCGAATGATATCGAGATTTGGAACACTGCCCGGCCCGAGGGAATCGATGAGCCGCTGGGGCGATGCCGAGTTTGCGGGGACTTCGAGCCGGAAACGGTCGGGCGCCCATCGGTCGAGTGCATACCGAAACACCGGAACCGAGCACGCGAAAGCGCTCGATGCCGCGAGCATGCAGATTGCGATGGCGCGAAGTGCGATCATTTCTTTTCCACGCCGTAGCGGGTCACGTTGCCGTCGATATCGGAAACGTACACCGCGCCGCGCGCGATCGCCATTCCATCCCAGACGGGCGGTTTGTCGAGCTTCACGGACTCGGACGTCTCGCCCGTCTCCGCATTCACCGCATGCATCACCGCACCGCGCTGACCGCTCAACGCAGCATCCTGCTCCGCGAGCTCGTTCTGAATCGCCGGATCCTTCTGCGTCATGCGCTCAAATGCGTATTCCTCATCCACCAAATCGGGCGGTCCCGCGAGGAAGACCGTCTTCCCCGCCATGGCCATCGCGCGAGTCACGACCGGGACGAAGCGTTCCCATTCGTGCTTCACAAACGAACCCGCTCCGCCGGCATTGCCGCCGCCTTTCTTGCGCTTGCCGCCCTTCACAAGCGGAGCCGCGTCCTTGAACCAAAGCGCGCCGCCCGAGCCGCCGCGCCCTTTGCCGGTGGCGACGCCACTCGCGATTCCGTGGATGGCGTTTGGCGAACTGTCCCGCGCATCGCCTTTGTCGAAATTGCACGCGACCACTGCATCGGCGGGCAATCCCTCGGCATCGTAACGAGCCGCGATTTCGGCCTCGGTCATCGCGCGATGGACGATGGCAAAGCCGTCGAGCATGCCGGTGTAATTGAAGTCCTCTTCGTAATCGCCCACGCTCCCGCCGGCGTCGCCGCCAAGTTCCAGTGGTTGCTTCGGCATCACTTCCAGCGGCTTCGCGGCCGCCTGCGCGACGAGTTTTCCATCCACATAAACCCGTGCCTGCGCGGAATCCAAAACAGCGGCGAGATGATACCACTTTTTCCCCGCCTCGATGGGCGCCGGCAGATTGTGCGGGAACTCGACTTTCGTGAGTTCATTCTTCGACCGGATCGAAAACACGGGCTTCCCCTCGTGGAGCGAAAGCGCGATGCCGTTCGCAGGACCGCCGTAAGCCATCACCACGCCGTCGCCATCATCGGGAAGAACCCAAGCTTCGACCGTGAGCGCCTTGCCGGATGGATCGAGTTTCGGATTCTGCGGAAAGCGGACAATCGGCAACCCGGGCTGCGCGGCCTGCTTCTTCCCGCCCGCGGGAGCTGCTTCGGCCGGTGCATTCACCTCATTCGCAGTATCGCGGCTCGCGGCGAAAAGCTGATGCTCCATCGTCGTGGTCCACTTGTAATACTTCGACTCGCGTCCGTAGCCGTAAACCTTCGCTTCATCGAAAACGAGGATGCGTCCCGCCGGCGCGAACTTGCCGGCCTGATAGTAGCCGTTGTGTCCGCCAGCGAAGCTCTTTCCGTAAACCCAGTAGCTGCGGTGGAACCACGAGTCATCGAGGAATCCCATCGGCGCGAAGATGTGCGAGCCATCGCCTTTTTGCGCCGCGCCCTGTGCCACTGCGTTTCCGCTGACCGGACCGATTTCAACGCGCTTCCCATCCGCGCCGATTTTCTGCGTGCGCAGGTAGGTCCACTTTCCGTCGCTGGAGAGGATGTCGTTTAATCCGACCGGCATCTGGAGGGTCTGGACGCGCTCCTGGATGTCCTTTCCAGTCTCCGGATCGCGGTCGTTGTAAACTTCCTCCACGAGCTTCTTTCCCGACATTGCATCGAGCGAGATGAAGCGCAGTCCACCATCGAGGAAAATCGAGCGTCCCGCGACAAAGCTCACTTTCCCGTCGTTCACGAGCACGCTTCCGTGCACGGGCCACACGCTTTCGAGCTGCTCGAAGGCAAAGTGCCGCCGGTCCGCGGGCGCCGCCTGAAAACGCCACACGAGCGCACCATCCGAAGCACGCAGGCAGTAAACAAAGCCGTCCTTTCCGCCAAAATAGACACGCCCGCGCCAGATCGTCGGCGGCGAATCCACGCGCGCACCGGCGGTGAATTTCCAGACCGATGCGCCCGTCTCCGCATCGAGCGCGTGCAGCGTGTGCGCATCCACCTGCGCCACGTAAACGCGGCCGCCTTCAATGGTCGGAGCGCTGAGCTTTCCGCCGAGCTTCACGCTCCACGCGGAAGCGAGCGACGGCAGCAGCGGTTGATTCGTAAATCCGCTGCGCGCCGCATCGTGGCGGTAGGTCGGCCAATCACGCTCATCCTCGGCGTGCTTCGCCTCGAATCCGTATGCCGGTCCCTTTGTGAGGCGCTCTTCGTCCGTGCCCGGCTTCGGCCACGGCTTGCCCGTTGCGGGCGCGAGCGCATTCATGCCATCGAGCTTTGCCTCCGGATAGCACGCGCAGTTATGTGGGCCCGCGTAGGTGAGTCCGTTTGCCGGGATGACTCCGTAAAGGCACGCGCCGCGGACCCAGTGATTGATGTCCCAGCTCTTTTTCTCGATGTCCACAAACTCAATGCCCGTGCGCGAAGGGATGATGAAATTGTCGGTTGCCTTCGCGATGTAGCAGCGGTGGTGAAACCAGTAGGTATTCACGTCGGGCGGAAAACTCTTCTTCACCTCGCCCGTGCGGATATCGCGCCCGGAGAAAACTCCATCCTGCCCGCCGCTGAGCGTCCCTGCATTCCAGACGAGTCCGCCCGCAACGATGAGATCCTCCGGCGAGCGGTAGCCGGACTTTTGATGCGGAGCACCCCACAGCCTTTTGCCGGAATCCGCATCGAACCCCGCCTGCTCGCCATCGCCGCCCGCGTATAAAATCGTATCGCCCGTGATGAGCACGCGCGGGCCGAAATTGAATTCGAAGAGCTTCCGCTTGGAGGCCGGTTCGCTGGTCCACTTTGACTCGCCGGTCTTTGCATCGAGAAGCACGAGCTTGTCGCCATCGTGAAAGACGACGCGTTTTCCGTCGGCCGCGAGTGTGAGCGGCGCGATCTTCGCCTCATCCTTCCGCCACAGCACCTTCCCGGTCGCGGCTTCGATCGCGAGGAGGTTGCGCGGTTTCTGGTCCCAGTTGAATTCCGTCTCCACGCGTTTCTGGTCGCCCGTGTTGAGCTTTGGGGCAAAATCTTCGAGCACGTACGGACGTGGATTCACGAGCGCGTAAACGATTCCATCGACATGCAGCATTTCCTCCGTGCCTTTGGATTCCGGAAACTCCCGCACCGTGGCTCCCGTCGCGGCATCGAGAGCGCTGATTGGCCCGTCGATTTCCAGCGTCACAAAAACCCGGTCCCCCGCTCCGACCAGACGGCGCGTGAGTTGCGTCGGACCGGATTTCAACGGCCACATGTGCGGCTGCCATTTCCCGATATCGCGCGACCACAATGCGACGCCATTGAACGCATCGCGAGCATTCAGCTTCCAGTGCGACGGCAGCAGCGCGGAAATGCGCGAGCCTTCATCCATGATCGTGAAAAGCCGTCCGCCACTCGTGACCTGTGCGTTCGTCGAAGAAATGCGGTCGTGATGCCGCGACCATCGCGGCGAGCCGAGCCATTGCAGCCGATCCGGCGGTCCCACAACGTCATCGTGCGAAGTCGCGTTGCCCTTCGCGTCGTAGAAATAGTGCGTCCATTCATCGAGTCCCTTCGGCGGCTGTTTCACGATCCGCTCGCCGCGGATAAATGCGACGCCATTCGGGACGAGCACGCGGAGGATCTCATCGGCGGGCACCGCGCCGGGATCGTCGGCAATCAGCAGATTCACCACGCCATCGATATACGGGAGTGATTTCCCGTCGAAACCATCCGCCGAGACGTCGCCGTAAATCCCCTTCCCGAGCAGAGCATTCCGAGCAGCAGCAATGCGCCCGGCGTCCGTATCAATCACGTGCACCTGCGTGCCGGCGTTCAGCTTCAGCGCAGCGGCGACGTCGGCATCCGCGCCGATTCGCACGACAAATCCGTTTTTGAAACCAGCCTTGCCAGCGAGCGCCAGCGCTTCATCAGACGGAGCCGCAAAAACTGAACCGGCGAAGATGAGTGGAAGCAGACTGGCAGGAATGAATCGCATAGTGATACGGGGCAATAGCCATCACCACGGCGATTCGGACGCAATACTTGCGTTCGCCAATCTTCAGTTCGGAATCTCGTTCAGCGTGTAATAGCCCTTGGCGTGCAGCAGTCCATTGCCATCCGTGCTCTTCACGCCCTCGGCACCGATTGCGTGCACGTGGCCCTTCGTGAGTTTGTCGAGTTTCAGGCGCACGCTCTTTCCGTCGGCACCGACGGTTGCGGAAACGATCACCGGCTTCACCTTGTCCACTTCGGGGCTGCCATATCCGGATTGATAAATGTAAGTCCACGCATCCGCGCTGTAGCTCGCGGGATCGGCTGCGGTCTTCGGATCGACAGGCTGTGTGAATGTGAGTTCAAAGCCGTCGGGCTTTGCCCGCATTTCGTGAATCTCGAATGCGGCCTTGCCATTCCAAACGGCCCGTTCCAACGCGAACGGTTTCCCTCCTTTCGCGCCCCATCCACGGTCGCTTCCACCGGTGTAGAGCACGCCATCCGGCGTCATGAGAACGGCGATATTGCCGCTGCCGAAGCCGCTCAGAAAGTGGAACACCGCGCCTTGATACACGCCGTTCACCTTTTCCAAAAACACACGCTGGACATTTGAGAATGTCTGCTCACCGACGAAAAGCTGCCCTTTGAATGGACCGAACTTTCCGGTGAGGTCGTAACACATTCCCGTCGGCGAGTGTCCGAGGATGCCGTGGGGAAGCACGACGGCTGGTGGCACGAACTCTTCGACATTGGCGCGCTCCGTGTCGATGCGACTGCCGCTCTTCGGAGTCGCCGGCTTTTTCGCCACGACGCCCATCGAGATCCCGCGCTTCGCCGCCTCATCAAACGTCTTGAAGCCGGTTGGGTTGCCCTGAAACGAGCCCACCTTGAGATGTTTGAGCGACGAACTTCCGTTCCATAAACCCTGGTTGTCCGTATAAAAAGCCTCGCCATCCGGCGCAAAGCCGATGCCGCCGGGTGAGCGGACTCCGCTCGCCACCGCCTCGGATTTGCCGTCGGGAAAAACACGGATCACAAATCCGCGGAACAAGCTGTTCGCGCCGCCGGAGCCGGTGAGACAGAGCACATTCCAAATCGAGCCGTCTTTCGGAGAGCGGGCTCCGAACGCGTATTCGTGGTAGTCTCCGTTGATTCCCCAAGGCGCGGCGACGTTCTCAAAAACGTCCGCCTTTCCATCGCCATCGGTGTCCTTCATCCGGGTGACTTCCGGCCGCTGCGTTGCCCATAGCCATCCATCGTGGAACGAGATTCCGAGCGGTTCGTGCAGACCGTGGGCGAAACGTTTCCACTCCGGCGCTTCGCTTGCAGGGTTGGATGCGACCCAGATTTCTCCGCGGCGTGTGGAGACTGCGAGTTTCCCGCCCGGCAGCCATTCGAGCCCGGAGACTTCAAGCACCTCGCCCGGAGGCATGGGCACGGCGGAAACGGTGTAAAACTCGCGCTCGGCCTTGATGATGTCGGCGGATGACGCCTTCTGGGCGTGACCCTTGGCGGCGAACAGAGCAGAGGCTGCGGCAATGGAAAGTGTGATGCGATGCATGTGGAGAAAGGTCTTAGTGGTTCCAGATATAGCTGAGTTCGATGCGCGCGGTGCCATCCTTGAAGGTGACGGGCATGAGGAGTTCTTCGCCGCGCAGAATTGCACCCGCCGCCTGCAGGGAAACGCCCTCGTCGAGCGGGAATATCCCGTTTTTCCCCTCGGCAATCCGCTTCCCGGAAGCAACGCGGAAATACAATCCCGCCAGTGCCTTTTCGCTGCGAAGTGAAATCACCCGCTGCATCGCTGCGCCAGTGTGGCCGTGCGATGAAGAAGCCGGCGCAGCCTGCATGCGGTCTTCCACGCTGACTCCATTGTAAGTGTAGCGAAATGTCGGGATGCCCTGTTTATCGAGCGTGTAGCCACCGAAGCGATAGCCGGCAGGCCAGTCGCCCCACGGAAGATCCTTTGGAGCAGGAGGCCATGCGGCATCGGGAGCGGACAGAGTCGCAAGCGGAACGTTGCGATCCAGCTTCACCACAGCATAACCAAGCGGGCCCTGAAAACCGACTCCGCGATCCGTCCAGTGCCGTTTGGCGTCCATAAAGGCACCCCGCCAGACCAGCGCGACATTGCACAGTTCGGCGTCAAACGCCGCATTCACACCACCGGGCAGGCCGACCGCGATTCCGCGCGCGCCGACTCCTTCGATGAAGTTGCGGTAGATGACAGCCTCGTCTTTTACGATCAATGGAATGCCAGTCTTCGATTCTGATTTTTGCTTCTTCGGAGCGGATTCGAGCTTGGTTTTCGTCAGCCATGTTTCGCCAAAGTCAGGGCCGGACCACGAAAGGTACAACTCGGCGCCACCGGCAGCCTGGAAGTAGTCGAGCTGCACCGTCTGCTTTCCGGGCTTAAGCCGCACCGTCGCGGTTTTGCCGGTTCCCGGCGGATGAATGCCATCCTGCGTAAGAATCGTCGGCCCGTTCAGGCGAAGGCGCGCGCCGTCATCGGATGCGAGCCGGAACGTGTAATCGCCTTCCTTCTTCACCTCGAGATTCCCGGTGAAGCGGATTCCGAATTCGTTTTTGTAGTCGTCAAACTTCCACCCGATGAGGTTCTCGTCGAGCGGGCCTTCGCGCAGCGGCTTGAGCTGGCCGAAGTCCGGCAGCATCTCCCATTTTCCGAGGAAAAGCTGATACCTGCCCTCGGTGAGCTTTGGCCCTTCGCCAAGTTTTCCACCGCCTGCGCGCACCAGCATGACGCCATTCATCGCTATCGCATGACCGGGGAACGTGCACACATACGGGTAGTCACCCGGCTCAGTCGGAGCAGTAAACACAATCTCCTCCTTCCCGTGCGGCGCAATCGTCTTCGTGGCCGCGAGCACCCGCGGGTCCTTCGGAATCCAGTGCAGTTCCATCCCTTTCTCACCCAATGCCCACGCGGTCTGCGCAAGCGCGAGACCTTTGTCATTCGCTTGCTTCGTCACGATGAGATTGTGCGGCATCTCGTCGTCGTTGATCAGCGTGAGCTTAACCTTCGCACCCGGCGCAACAGTGAACTCCTGCGTATCGTATTTCATCTGCGCAGCGAGCGTCTTGATGGTGATGTTCGCCTCGGACTGGGCAAACGCGACGCACGCGGAGGAAAGAACACAGAGTGGAAGCAAGGAGAGTCTCATGAAATTGGAAATCGAATGAACCTCCGTTCAATCACGTATCGCTGCCGAGCTTAGGCCCGCTCGTGTTTTCATTGCGGCAACGCTCACCTTCATCCTTTTCAATCCGTCCGCACCGCGCATCCTGCGATGCATGACCACAGTGCCTATTTCCCGCCGGGATTTTCTCCAAACTTCGATCGCTCTGACAACGACATCGCTAGTCTCCACGCATGCTGCGGAGAAGCCGGGCAGGCTGTTTGCCTACGTCGGCACTTACACATCCCCGCTAAAAAACATGCGCCCCACGCAGGTGGATCTCCCGCCGGGAAACGGACGCGGCATCCATGTTTTCGAGATCGACCGCTCAACCGGCGCAATGTCTCTGCGAGGCATCACGGAAATGGGAACAAGCCCGAGCTGCCTCGCATTCAATGCCGACAAATCGCGGCTCTATTCCGGAAACGAGACCGAGCGAATCGGGCCCGAGGAATCAGGCAGCGTGAGCGCATTTGCCGTGGAGACGGATGGTTCCCTCCGGTTGCTCAACAGCGTCAGTTCGGGCGGAAAAGGACCCGCGCATTTGAGCGTACACCCGTCCGGCAAATTCGTACTCGTCGCAAACTACTTCGGCGGAACCGTGGCCGTGCTGCCAATCCTGCCGGACGGACGACTTGGCGAGGCGACCGATATCAAAAAGGATGAAGGCCCCATCGGCCCAACGAAAGCGACCAACGCAAAACCGGGGAGCTTCGCCATCAGCGGGCATGATCAGCCGCACGCACACATGATCGAAGCCGACCCATCGGGCCGTTTCGTTCTCCATGTGGACCTCGGGCTGGACCGCATCTACGTGTGGAAATTCGACATCTCGCGCGGAACACTCGCGCCCGCAGAGCCTGCATTCGTCAAACTCCCGCCAGGCGACGGACCACGGCACTTTGCGTTTCACCCAAACAAAAAGTGGTTCTATTCAATTCAGGAGGAAGGCTCGACGATCGTGCTCTTTGATTACGATGGAGAAAACGGCCGGCTCACTGAAAGGCAGACCATTTCAAGCCTCCCCGAAGGATACGCAGGCAGCAATTTCTGCTCGGAAATCCTCGTAACACCCGACGGGCGCTTCGTGTACGCAGGCAACCGGCTCCACGACAGCATCGGAATCTTCGCGATCGGGAACGACGGCACGCTTTCCCCCGTGACCGACGAGTGGACCCATGGGAATTACCCGCGCAGTTTTGCCATCGAGCCATCGGGAGCATTTCTATACTGCTGCAATCAACGCGCCGACCACATCACCGTCTTCCGCACCGATGCGAAGAGCGGCAAACTCTCTTTCACCGGCCAATTCACGCCAGTCGGTAATCCGTCGATGATCGTATTCCGGGAAATGTAAGCGGTGCCCGAGTTTTCGCGCTTCCCCGCGATGCAGCGGCTTTATAGAAGCGGCCTATGTCACCGGAAAAACGAATCACCGAACTCGCACTTGAACTCCCACCCGCGCCGAAGCCTGTCGCAGTTTACAAGCCGGTCGTCGTCACCGGAAACCTCGCGTACGTTTCGGGTCACGGCCCGCTGCACTCCGACAAAACGCTCATCACCGGCGTCGTCGGGCGCGATCTCGATCTCGATTCAGGCAAAGCGGCGGCGCGTCAGGTGGGACTCGCAATTCTCGCAACCCTCCGCGAACACTTTGGCAGTCTGGATCGCGTGAAGCGCATCATCAAAGTGCTCGGCATGGTGAATTCGGCTCCGGATTTTTACGACCACCCAAAAGTCATCAACGGGTGCTCGGAATTGTTCGCCGATGTGTGGGGTCCAGACCACGGAATCGGCGCCCGGAGCGCAGTGGGAATGGGACCGCTCCCCGGAAACATCGCGGTGGAAATCGAAGCCATCTTCGAACTCGCGGAATGATGTCTTTCGCCGTCGCAAACGAAGCATCCATTCCCTCGCCCGCGCTGCTTGTCTATCGGGAGAAAGTAGACGCGAATCTCGCGCTGATGCTGAAGATTGCAGGTGCTCCCGCGCGCCTTCGTCCTCACGTAAAGACGCATAAACTGGCCCCAATCGTGCGACGCCAGATCGAACTCGGCATCACCAAGTTCAAAGCCGCGACGCTCGCCGAAGCGGCAATGTGTGCAGAGGCAGGAGCGCCGGATGTCCTCGTCGCCTACCCGCTCGCCGGGCCGGCAATCACCGGCATTTGCGAACTCGCGAAGCAATTTCCCGCGACGAAGTTCTCGGCACTTGCCGATAGTTCACAGGCGATCCGCGGATTGAGCGTCGCCGCCAGAATCGCGCGGATCTCGCTGCCGGTATTCCTTGATATCGACTGCGGCATGCACAGGACCGGGGTGGCGATTGATCGTGCCCCGGCGCTCTACCGACTCCTCGCCGAAAGCCCTGCCCTGATCGCAGCGGGTCTACACGCTTACGACGGGCACATTCACGACCCGTCACCCCAAACGCGGCGCGCGGAATGCGAGGCTGCTTTCGCCCCAATCACCGGCCTGCGAACCGCACTCAATTCACCGGTGCTCATCGCCGGAGGCTCGCCGACTTTTCCCATCCACGCGTCTTGCACCGATCGCGAGTGTTCGCCCGGCACGCCGGTGCTTTGGGATTGGGGTTACGGCGAGAAATTTGCAGACCTGCCGTTTGAGATTGCAGCATCATTGCTCACCCGCGTCGTGAGCAAACCCGGCATGAATCTCCTGACGCTGGACCTCGGCTACAAGGCAGTCGCCGCCGAAAACCCGCTCGCGATGCGGGTCAGATTCCCAGAGATTCCAGATGCGAACGTTGTCATGCACAGCGAGGAGCACATCGTAATTGAAACCTCGCGAGCGAAGGAGTTTCACATCGGCCAGCCTGTGTATGCGCTTCCGAAGCACATCTGCCCGACCGTGGCGCTTTACAACGAGGTCTGGCATGTCGAGCAGGGAACCGCCACCGGGCGCTGGCCCGTAGCGCGCGGCCGGATGTAGCTTTTCCCACTTGGCCACGCCGGAGTCGCCCGCTAATCGCTCCGGGATGCGCACACTTTGCATCACGTTCGCCCTCGTCCTCGGAGTCACACTTGCTCGGGCGGTGGATCTCGAACTTCAGCCTGGCACGATGCTGTCCCTGCCCGACGCAAAGGAATCAGCCGCGCTCCTTGCGAAAGAGGATGCATATTTAAAACGAATGAGCGCCTATGACCGGGCCGCGCGAATCGGTCGCGTCGAAGCTCCGACTGTCGCGGAGTTTGCAGCACATGTCGGGACTCAGACCCGGGATTACACCGAGACCGAGATCTCGGCGATCAAGACCGCCGTCGAGACCATCCGGCCTGCGCTGATTCCGATGAAATTGAAGCTCCCTGCGAAAATCATCATGACCAAGACCACAGGGCGCGAGGACGTGGGCTCTCCTTACTGCCGCGGACCGTTGATCATCATGCCGGAGAGCGTGCTCGCAGCACCGCCGAGAACGCTGGCGCAGGTTGTTGCACACGAAACGTTCCACGTGTTTTCATCGCACCATCCGGAGTTACGCGCGAAGCTTTACGCGCTGCTCAATTTCCGCCCTTGCGAGCAACCCGCGCTACCACCGGAGCTCGACGCGCGGCGATTCACAAATCCCGATGCCATGGCGATGAACTACTACACCGTGGTCAAACACGAGGATCGCGAACTCGCGGTAATTCCGACCCTGCTTGCGAAGAGCGCGAAGTTCGACCCCACGCAAAAGGGCCGGATTTTTCAGCAGGTTGAGTTCGTCCTGATCGAAGTCAGCGTCGTCGACGGGAAACCGAACGTCGTTCTGAACGACGGGAAGCCCGTAATCCGGCCCACCACCGAAGTTCCCGCCTACATCAAAGCGATGAGCCGGAATACCGGATACATCTGGCACCCGGAGGAAGTGCTCGCCGACAATTTCGTCCGCGCCATCCTTCCTGAACCAAAACTCAACGCGCCGGAGCTTCCCGGAAAACTCATTGAGCTCATGCAAACTGCGGACACTCCCGTTGCGCCGCAATAGCGCCAAAGGTTTTCCGCGCTCGCGCGATTCAACATCCACACATGCGAAACTTCATCCTCTCCACAACCTTCTCCGTCACAGCCTTCGCCGCATCGCCGCTTGAAGACAAAGGCAGGCCGGTAGCGACTGAACCGTCACTCTCACCCGCGGAGACCGCCGCGAAAATGAAGCTGCCGCCGGGCTTCAAGGTGCAGGTGGTCACCGCGGAACCCGATGTCGTACAACCCATCGCCATGGCGCAGGATGATCGAGGCCGGTTGTGGGTAATTACCAACACAAACTACCCGGTCTGCCCCGGCGAGAAGAAGGATAGCATCCTCATTTTCGAGGACACTGATGGGGACGGAAAGGCGGACAAGCGCACCGTTTTCTACGACAAGCTCACCTTCCCGAGCGGCATCGAAGTTGGGCACGGCGGCGTGTGGGTGGGCGCACCGCCAAATCTCATTTTCTTCCCGGATAAAGACGCCGACGACAAACCGGACTCCGAACCGGAAGTGGTGCTCGACGGCTGGGGCTGGGAGGACACGCACGAGACCCTGAACGATTTCATCTGGGGGCCCGATGGCTGGCTCTACGGAACACACGGAGTCTTCACGAACAGCCTCGTCGGCAAGCCGGGCACGGCGAAGGAAGATCGCGTAGGCATCAACGCAGCCGTCTGGCGATTGCATCCCAAGACGCGCAAATTCGAGCGATGGGCCGAGGGTGCGAGCAATCAGTGGGGCATCGACTGGAATGACCGTGGCGAAGCGTTTTTCGAAGCCTGCGTGATTCCCCACATGTGGCACGCGATTCAAGGAGCGCGCTATCAGCGGCAGGGTGGCCGCCACTTCAATCCACATACCTACGACGACATCAAAACCATCGCCTGGGGCCGCTACGAGAAAGCCGCCTACTCGGGCATGATGGTGTATCTCGGCGGGCTGTTTCCGGCGGAATATCGCGACACGCTGTTCTTTCACGACATCCACATGAACAAGCAGCGCAACGAGCGCGTGGTGCGCTCGGGAAGCGGCTACAAGAGTGAGAAGAATGGCGACTTCATCGTGAGCGAAGACAAGTGGTTCCGAGGCCTCCAACCTCAATACGGCCCCGACGGAAGCGTCTTCATCAACGACTGGTACGACAAAGTCCCCTGCCACCAGCAGCGCGATTTTACCGATCGCTCAAACGGACGCATTTACAAAATCACGACCGACTCAGTGAAGCCCGTGAAGGTCGATCTAGCGAAAGCGACGGAGGCCGAACTTATCGCGCATCAATTGAATCCGAACGACTGGTTCGTACGCCACGCCCGTCGCATCCTGCAGGAACGCGGCCTCAGCGCGGAAGGCGTAGCCACGCTGGAGAAAATGCTCTTTGAGAATCCCGACGAAACGCGCCAACTCCGCGCGCTCTGGACTATTCACTGCTGCGGAAAACTCAGCGATGCGTTACTGCTGAAGGCGGTCGCAGCGAAAAGCGAGCACGTCCGCGGGTGGTCCGTAACACTCGCGTGCGAGAACGGCGCACCCTCGCCGGCAATTCTTGCTGCCATGGAACGTCTCGCCAAGGCCGACTCCACTCCCCTGGTGCGCCTGCGCGTCGCTGGCGCGCTTCAACGCATCCCGGTCGAGAAGCGGTGGCCCTCGCTAAACGCCCTCGCCGCGAACGAAGAAGATGCGAAGGATCAGAATATTCCGTTGATGCTGTGGTATGCAGCGGAGCCCGCAGTCGCAGCGGATCCGGAAAAAGCTACGGAACTGCTCGCCGGGTGCAAGATCCCGAAAGTCACGGAATACATCGCGCGCCGTATGGCCGCCAAATAGCCCAACATAGAATGCCTGCCATGAAGACCAACATAATCACAACGATTCTCGCCGCGACCACCGCGCTCGCAGCAGACCTACCAGCCATCCCCGAGACATCAATCGCCGTCAAAAAGGAACTCCTCTTTTCCGATGATTTCGAGTCAGCGGAGCCCGCGAAGCCGTGGCACAAGGTTGTGCCGACTTTTGCATTCGAAAAGGGCGCGCTGAAAGGAACCCAGACACGCGATGTGACCATCCCCGCAGCGGATGGAAAGCCGGAACAGAAGGCACACGCAGCCGTGCATGGTCTCGAAATCCCAACGAAGGACAGCGTAGTGGAGGTGCGCATCCGCTTTGAGGGAGCAACAATGATCGACGTCGAGTTCGATGACCGGAAATACACAGGCGCGCATTACGGGCACCTTTGCCGCGCTCAAGTCCGTCTGAATGGCGTAACCATCATCGACGAGCGCGATGGCGGAATGAAGAACGAGATTCGGGAAATGCGCGACGACCCTGCGAAGAAGGCCGAGGTGGCTGCATTGCTAAAAGGCCGGCAGGTCACCTATCCGGCGAAACTCGAAACTGGAAAGTGGTACACACTCGTCGTTGAAACGGTTGGCGACGAAATGCGGGTGACGCTCGACGGAAAGCCCGCAGGCTACTTGAAGTCATCGGGAATTGCCCACGCCACGAAATCGAAAATCGAACTCGGGGTTGCCGGGAAGGATGGGTATTTTGACGACATCAAAGTCTGGAATGCCGCTCCAATCGCACGCCCATAACGACCGCGAAGTTTAAGGCGCCGCGAGCCGCCGCAGCCGAAGCGCTTCCTGCACGCCCTTTTTTGCGGGGAGCCGCACGGCATGCCGAATCAGCCATCTCCTCGCCTTATCCGCACCCTTAGTCCAGCGCTCGCATAGTTCAAAAACAAGGCTCGGATGATCCTTGGCGATATCGCCGAGATGGTTCGCCACACTTCGCTGGACATAGAGTGACGGATCATCCTTGAGAGCTTCAAGAATCGGGAGCGTGGGACTGGGATCCTTGATGAACGAAGGGATTCTCATTCCCCACGGCAACCGCGGGCGGGAACCTTCCGAACACAGCCGCCGGACATTCGGATCCGAATCGCGGGTCCATTTCATCAAACGTTCCAAGGTCGGCTCCGGCCATTTGATCAGGAATGGACGCATGCAAAACTCGGCAGTGAACCGGCGCGTGATTTCATGCTGGGCTCGCATCGAAGTTTCGAATGTTTCGCGTCTTCCATTTTCACCGGCACCAAATTCCGCGATGAAGGCGCTGTAGGGCAGAAAGAAAAATCCCGACAAACCCGTGCTGGATTCCGGATCCGGCGGTGCTGGGAGAGAGCGAATCAGAATCTCGACAGCCGCCTCGTAGTCAGCGGGCAAATACCGACGGAGAGCGCGGGATACATGATGCCCGCGAGCCATGATCGACAGCGGCTCCAATCGATCCAGTGCAGCACGTCGGAATCCGCGTGTGTCAAAGCCGGGATGAGCGAGCGAGATATTATGCGCGAGACAGTCGATCGCAGGGCGATCAATCAGTTCCTTCAAGGTGCTACCTTTCTGGATGGAGCTTGGTGCTTCTGGAATGCGCAGACCGGAGCGAGACATGCTCAAATTTCGACTACGTGCCGCGCGAAAAGCAAGTCGCCAGCTTGAACGCTCCGGCCCGCCATGGCATCGAGAGGCTCATGAAGAAATACATTCTCGCGGCCTTCGTGCTTCTCTCCGGCCTGTACATCTACGCACCTTATCGTGCCGCCGGGAAATATCGCGATGCGGTGAATGCCGGCGACACCGCGGCGCTCAACACACTGGTAGACTACACGGAACTGCGGAAGAATCTACGCGAGCGCATGACCCAGAGCATCCCGAATGACAATCGAGCCAGCGCCACTGCAAAAATCCTCGGCAATGCATTCGCAGACGCGATGCTCAATGAGCTCGTCTCTCCCGACTCCATCGGAAAACTTCTGGCAATTGGAAAACTGGTAAATGGAACCGAGCCTCAGAAGATTGAGAGCCTGACATGGGCCGGAATCACGAAGGTTCGGGTGCAATTGAGCCACGACAAAAGCGGCCTGATTTTCCAACTCACCAACTCCGGTTGGAAACTCATCGACCGGGAAATGGGATTCTCCCAAGGCCAGTGATTCCGCGGAGAAGCGCGCTCAGTTGGAAGCGAAATTCTCGGGCAGATACGGTTTATTTGTCCGCATGAGCGAGCGGAGTTCCATCGGTGTCAACGCACGCTCTGAAACGAATATCTCGTCGAGTTCGCCACGGAATCCACGCTCTTCGCCGGTGCTTCCAAATACCAGCATATCGGCAGCGTTTCCGGAGATTTGCAGCCCCTTTTTGTTTCCGTGCCTGCCGGTCCACGCCTCCAGCCGTCCATCCACATAAAGGCGCGCCTGCCATTTTGAAGGCTGCTTCTGCGCGTTTGGCGGCGGCGTGCTGACCACGGCGGCGACATGATGCCACCGACCATCGCGCAACGGTGTGCTGGCAACAGCGCGTCCACGGACATTCGCAATTCTCAACGCACCAGGCGAACCGTCCGACGGGCTCGAGTTCCAACCCAACTCCAAGCCCGCGAACCGCACGAATGTAGAACCGTCAGTCGCATTCGCGTCTTCGGGGATTTTCACCCAGAATGCCACGCTGCGGATGGTTCGCTTGCCGATTCGTGACACAGGAATCGTCGCCACAGTCGATGGCGAAAACGCCAGGGCCTTCCCAAACTTCCCATCTGTAAGTTCCATCGGTTGTTCAATGCGGAGATCGAGTGAGCCATGTTTCACCGCGGTCCCGAGCATCGTGCCGGCAGCCATCTCGTCGCCACCGCGATCGAACGGCCAGTGGACGTAAGTCGCGGCGCGTTTTGGAAGATCAAATGTCACGTGTTTCGCCAGTTTGAGGAACTTCTGCTCACTATCGCGAACATCGCTGACTCCGTTCAGCGCAAACCGCCGCGATTGCTTCTCCTTCATGAGGATTTTTCGCGGTGCTTGATTTGTCGCGGCACGCGGCTCCACCTCGACCTGGCCGTTTAGAACGAATACTTCGGTCGAACCATCCTCCTCGGCAGTCACGCTGAATTCAGTGCCGAGATCGACCACGTCCACTGCGGGATTCGAGATCTTAAACCCGACGGCCTCCTGCGGAATATTCGCCTTCACCGTTCCTCGCCGGAGGGTAGCCTGCCAGGCGGAATCGAGGTCCAGACTCGCGGGTCCCTCGACCACCACCAACGCACCCGAGTCGAAAGTAATCTCCGCAAAACCCGATTTCAGCTCCAGGCGCTGGCCACGCGACAGTTCGTCGCCAATCTGAAACCCGCCGGCCGTCGCCCACTGCGGTTCCTTCGAACCGGAAATCCGCGCAATAAACTCCTCGTCCTCGTCCTGGACGGCAGAGTTGGGGATGAACGAACGCCCAATCCAGATTCCGAGAGCAATCACAGCCGCGGCCGCAGCAATCGGACGCGCAGCGCGGACCCAGAATGAAGGCCGGATGACGTTCGCGGGCTCCGCTGGCTCACTCTGCATTTCAGCCGCGTAGCCATACAGACTCGAGGAGAGCTGCATCGCACGGACATAAAACTGACGCGCTTCTTCGCTTCCACGGAGCAACGCCTGCAGACGGTCGTTTTCCTCAGCGGAAAGACGTCCGTCCACCAGCGCGCTGCAAAGCTCGTTTAATTCCACTCGTTCCGAATCGTTCATGGTGTAACCCTCGCAAGTTGGTTTGTAACGCAGTCGTGAAGGACTTTCCGGAGCCGCGTGAGCGCCTTGTACGCAGCCACGAGCGAGCGCCCGCTGCGCTTGGCAGCCTCCTCCACTCCGTTGCCGGGCTCGTAACGCGTCATCACGAGTTCCCTATCGCGCGGAGGGAGTTTCTTCAGACAACTGGCAAGCGCCTCGTGCCTCGCATCCATCTCCGGCGCCAGCTCGGAATGCGTGTGCGCGACGGACTCGAGCACGTCATCGTCGAATACAACCTTCGATCGCGCATACTTCGTCCGCGCTGCACGCACCTGCCACCACGCGATTTGATTCGCCCACGCCACGAAATCCGACCCAGGCCGGAACGTGTGAAACTTTTCGCAGATGATGAGCGACGTTTCCTGAAGGATATCCTCCGCTGCATGGCGATCCGGCACGAGTGTATAAATGTACGCAAAAATCCGCCGCTGATTCTGCGTCATGAGCAGGACCAGTTCCTTCGTGCGATCACCGGCGGAAGCATCGGACATGTGGTTCCCTACTTCTTCTTATTTTTGCCGCCCTTGCCAGCCTTCTTCCCTTTTCCGGATTTTGCGGCTTTCCCGCCCTTTTTCCCCTTCCCGTCGTGCTTGGAGAGCTTTGCGTTCAGCGCGGAAATCTCATCATCGTCGAGCGAACCGTTCTTGTTTTTGTCGAGCGGCTTGAGGTCCGAGTTCGATTTAAACGCATCCTTTAGTTTCTGAACTTCGTCGCCGTCGATGGACTTGTTGCCGTTGGTGTCGAATCCCTTCACGATTTTTCCGATTCCGTGCTTCTTTCCTTCCTTCGAGCCCGAACCTTTCTTCGCGGCGAACGAGGCGGAATTCAGGGCGAGCGATGCAATAGCGATAAGTGTGAGTGTTTTCATGTTCATCGTTGAAATACCGCCAGCGACTCGGTTTAGGACACCTCGAGGCGAAAAAAAGGCCCGGCGAGCGCCCTCCTCCGAACTCGCCGGACGTCGCGAATGTCGCTGCGATGGGAGCAACGGCCTCCACTTGAACGCTCCGGAGGAACTAATCGGACTGAATCGCGTGTTCAATTCTCCGCCGGCCTGACTACTTTCTGATTGTTCCCCCGCCCTGCTTCCAGTCATCACGTATCTATGAACCCTACAGATTGGAAACTCATCTTCCTCGCCCTCGCTTCCGTCGCAGTGCTCGTGCTGCTCGTGACCCGCTGGAAGGTGAACGCGTTTATCGCCCTTGCCCTGGCTGCGCTCATCGTCGGCGGCGGCGCGGTTGCGATGGGTATCACCCCTAAAGGTGCGACCACGGCACTGACGATGAAGAAAGTGATTGATGACTTTGGCGCGGGCCTTGGGCGTTCACTCGGCGGAATTGCAGCAGTCATCGGACTCGGCACGATGCTTGGAAAACTGCTCGCTGAAAGCGGCGGTGCGCAGATTCTCGCCAAACGCTTCAACGCATTCTTCGGACCGAAGCGCGTCATTTGGTGCATCATGGTCCTGGCCATCGCAGTCGGGCTGCCAACTTGGTTCGCAGTCGGGCTCGTCCTTTTGCTCCCGATTCTCCTAACCCTCACTGAAGAAACGAAGAAGCCGTTTCTGCTGCTAGCCATCCCGCTCATCTCGTGCCTGTCTGTGATGCACGGCTTAATGCCGCCGCATCCCGGTCCGGTTGCCGCAATCGGGCTCTTCACGGCCGCCGGACTCGCGCCAAACATGGGAATGGTCCTGCTATGGGGTTTCCTCATCGGCATTCCCACTGCGATCATTGCGGGGCCGATTTTTGCGAAGCGGGCGATCAAGTTTGTGGAGGCAAAACCACCGGCAATCGCCGCACCGGGCGGCCGTGAGGGAATCACCCCGCCGCCATTCGGCCTGACGCTCTTCTCCATCCTCCTGCCGATTCTGCTCATGCTGGCGGATACCGTCGCACAAGTCGTCATCCCGCTGGATCCCGCAAAACGGACAGCTCTCCAGACAAGCATTCTCAATGTCGCAGGCTTCATCGGAAACGCTACGATCGCGCTGCTCATTTCCGTAATTTTCGCAGCGTGGTCGCTTGGCATTCGCTGCGGCTACACCGCACCGCGCGTGTGGAAGTTCACCGAGGAAAGCGTCGCCGCAGTCGGCATGACGCTGCTCGTCGTCGGTGCCGGCGGCGGATTTGCCTCCGTGCTCAAGGAAGCCGGCGTTGCGGGTTCCATGGGTCTGATGGCAAAACAATTGGGCCTACCCATCCTCTTGTATGCATGGATGGTAAGCGCTTTCATCCGCGTCGCGACAGGATCGGCAACCGTCGCCATCACCACCGCCGCCGGACTCATCGCCCCAGTGATGATCGACTATCCTGGGACCAATGTTGAGTTGCTCATCATCGCCATCGGATGCGGTTCACTCTTCCTGTCGCACTTGAACGACGCCGGATTCTGGATTGTGAAAGACTGCCTCGGCCTCACCGTCGGGCAGACGCTTCGCACGTGGACCGTCACGGAAACAATCGTTGGAATCATCGGCCTGCTGCTAACCATCGCCATCCACGCCGTGTGGGCGGCGCTGAACGCCCCGGCGTAATGCGCAGCCTGCGCCTCGAAATGCTGCAAGTCGCGAGACTTGCTCCCAAAATACTTGGCGACTCCGCGTCGCTCGTTCGCGACTTTTTGTTGCGCCAATTCTTCCCGTCCGGCGGCGCCGTGGATCGAGCCGGAAAGCCGGACCTTTACTACACGATCTTCACCCTCGCGGGGCTCGATGCGCTCCAATCTCCTGCGCCTCCGCAGGGCGAGTGGCTCGCTGCTTTCGGCGATGGTGCAAATCTCGATTTCATCCACCTCGGCGCTCTTGCCCGCTGCCGCGCGGCAACGGGACTCGAAGCGGCGGATGTCCTTCCGTTCATCGAAAAGTATAGGACGCCCGACGGCGGCTACCATGAAACCCGGGGCGCGAGCCACGGCCACGCGTACGGCTGCTTCGTCGCACTCGGGGCTTACCAGGATGCAGGGCAATCCGTTCCCGATCCGCTCCGCATGGTCCAGTGCCTGAAGTTCCTCGAAACGCCGGACGGCGCGTGGGGAAATGTGCGCGGCATGCGAAAAGGAACCGTGCCCGCAACTGCCGCGGCGATCACCCTCCTTCACCAACTCAATCTCCCGCTTAATCAGGATGCCGCGGACTGGCTCCTCGCGCAGATGCACCCGGAAGGCGGATGGTACGCCGTACCGGGGGCTCCGATTCCCGATCTGCTTTCCACCGCCACGGCGCTGCACGCCCTCGCGTGCATGGAGCGCCCGCTCTCCGATGAACAGCGTGAGCGGTGTCTGGATTTCGTGGACACCTTGTGGAGCGCAGACGGCGGCTTTCATGGCCACTGGGCGGACGATGCACTGGATGCGGAATACACATTCTACGGACTCCTCGCCCTCGGTCACCTCGCCGTCTGATGCCCAAAAATGAGCCGGGCGCTGCACGGAGAAAATCCCCACGCAACGCCCTCTCATTTTCTTACCCGGAAAACCTGCCCGGCTATTTGGCCTTCTTTTCCTCGGCCTTGCCGTCCTTCTCAATCGGCGCGTCCTTCGGGGCAGCGCCGTCTTTCTTCTCCTTCCCGAAGAGCTCGCGGAGATCCTTGGATTCCTTCAGCACGTCCTTCATCACTCCCTTGGATGCGCCCTTCAGCGTCTCCATAATGCTATCGATCTGTTCCTTCGGAATCTTGGCATCCTCCATCATCTTCCGGGTGGAATTCACGATGTCATCAAGACTTCCACCATCGAATGAATGCGTCTTGCCGTCGGGCCCGATTACGATGCCCTTCCGCTGAAAGACACCGCCGGGCATCCTGTTCTTGATGTCGTCGAGCCGCTTCTGTAACGCGTCGCCGCGCATTCCTGCGAGGCCGGCAAATGCACGATCCATCGCCCGCTCCTCGGATTCTCCAAGCACAACCTTGACCTCCTTCTGCTCGCCCTTGCGGAGCAGCGTGACTTTCACCTCTTCGCCGGGTTTCTTCATTTTCACCAGCGAGCGCAGTTGCTCGGGCTCGACGAGAATCTGGTCATCCAGCTTGGTGAGAATGTCGTGTTCCTGAACCCCAGCCTTTGCAGCAGGGCTGTCCTCGACGACGTGATTGACCTTGATGCCCTCGCCATCCTTCAGCGGGAGTTGCGCGCGGACTTCGTCGCCGATCGGGCCGGGAGCGATGCCGATATAGGTCACCTTCTCCGCTTTGTCGTCGCCGGTGATGACTTTACCATCGCGCACTTCAATGCGTGTAGGCCCGCCGCCGCCGAGTTTGAATGTCTTGGTTTCCTTCTTTCCGTTCACGTCGATCGTGATGGTCGCGGTGCCATCGGCTGCGGTGACGATGGACGACGAGGAGGACGAACTGGACTGTTTGTCATCGGCGAAGACCGGCAGTGCGATGAGCGCGGCAATCGCGCAGTTGAGTATGGTGTGTTTCATAATGATGTTTTTTGTTTCTGTTTTTCCGGTTCAGTAAACTTCGAGCTCCACGGGTACGATGTGCCGCCGGGTGGTTTCCACGCGGACCGCGGGGGCGTTGGATCCGGGGACAATCGTCTCGGATTCCACCCACTGGTATTCCATCACCTGATACGGCTGCCGGTTCGGGCCTACGATGACCCCCATTTCCCGCGCCTTCAGCATGTTGTCCTGAACCAGCACCGGCATTGTCTTTGTCGCAACCGGCGTAGTCGCGACTCCGGCGGACTGCGGCTTCACGGCCGTTCCGGCCGTTCCGGAATCGAGCACTTTGACCGTCAGCAACGCCACAGCTGCCACCGCGCCCACCGGCGTAAGCCAGCGAAGGATGCCGCCGAACCAATGACTCCGGGCCGGAGCGATGGTTCCCCGCGCGGCCGTCAGACGGGCCATCAGGTCGTTGTTCAGGTCCGCCGGACGCATCCGCTCCAGCAGGATTTCAACAGGATCTTTCTCTTCGTTCATAGTAGCACTCCTTTCAGACTCTCGCGCAGTTCCTCGATCGCGTAGCGGTAGCGGGATGCTGCGGTGTTCAGCGGAATTCCAAGCGTCTCGGCGATTTGCTGAAACGTCTGGCCGCCCCACATTTTCAAAATGACGACGTCGCGGTAGATGGGCGTGATTTCCTTCACAGCTTCCTCCAGCAGGCGTTGGGTTTCACGTTGTTCGATGTCCGGCGCAAACCACGGCTCGGCCGGGCCGCTGGCTTCCTCCCGCACGCCGCGGCGATCGGAGCTCCGGGCGAGGTCGATGGCGCGGCGACGGATGGTGGAAAAGACGAGCGCATCGTCGGGCATCCGCCCGGCTCTTCGCCATGATTCCACGAGGGCATCCTGGAGAATGTCCTCCGCATCGGATTCCGTGCGGGTTTGCTGCCGGGCAAAAAGGAGAAAGCGCGGTCCATTGTCGCGCAGCCAGCTCCTCCATTCATCGGGCGTCGGTTCAGTTGGCATAAGTTTGATAACATCTTCGTCTGCCAAAGGAGCGGAACTACTCGATTTTTTTGTCTGAAATTTCCGGCACTCCGCTACACGGGAGACATGAAAGACGAAAACATCATGGTCGTACGCCGCGCTCTGATCGAGCAAATCGGCATGTTTCAAGGACTCTGCCTCGACGTGGACCGCTATCTGCCGGCCATCCTAGCGCGTGAGAACAACTTCTTCACCCCGCGCCAGCCGGCGGAGACCAACCCCGATTTGAAGCAGATCATCCCCTACGTGCTCATCGTCGCTGGCGACTCCGTTTTCCACTACGTCCGCGGGAAGAAGTCCGGCGAGCAGCGCCTCGTGGCAAAAGGAAGCGTGGGCATCGGCGGACACATGAACGACGGCGATGAGGGCCTCTTTTCACTCGACCGCGACGCTTACAACGCCGCCGTGCAGCGCGAAGTGGCGGAGGAAATGTTCATCGAGGCACCTTACACAAACCACATCGTCGCCCTGCTCAATGACGACTCGAACGAAGTCGGCAAAGTGCACCTTGGCGTCGTTCACATTTTCCGGATGCAGGAACCAAACGCGCGGAAACGCGAAAGCGTCATCACCGAGGCCGGTTTCGTGCCCATTGCAGAGCTGCGCAAACGCGAAGGCGCGCTCGAATCGTGGAGCCAGATTTGCATCGACCAAATCGACCAGCTCCTCGCGCTGGCGAAGTAACAGCATCGACGGAAGTCGCGTGCGACAAGGAGCGGCGACATTCTTGTCGCTGCCTAAAAACAAAACGCGAAGCGGAAGCTCATTGAGCATGGAACGCCGAGAGATTGGGCGCTTCGCGCTGTAGTTTCGACAGCGACAGGAATGTCGCCGCTCCTTGGCTCGCTTCGCTCGCAGGTGCTCCAGCCCGCTCAGCGCTGGAAGAACTTATCCGCGCTGATGACCCACGGCTCGTTTGGCGATACCTCGAATGAATTGTGAGTCGTGTCGGGAAGCTCGATGAACAGCTTCGGTCCCGCGTAACTTTCCGCGAGCTTGCGGCCCTGCTCGGCGCTCACGACTTCATCCTTCTCGGCGACCACGAAGACCACGCGGCCGCGATACTTTTGCAGCGACTCGATGTTATCGTAGGCGTCGCGTAGGAGCAGACTCACGGGCAGATACGGCATTGCGCGCTGCGCCACTTCCACCAGCCGCGCAAACGGCACGACAAGCACCAGCCCGGCGACGGCGTCCGGCTGCTCCGCGGCCATCGCGCATGCCGTCCCGCTGCCGATGCTTTCGCCGAGCAGCACGATCGGCCGCGAATCCGCCGCTCGGAGCTGCGCGATTGCGGCGCGTGCGGCTTCGTAAAATGCGCTTCTCCCCGGCGTGCCGGGACGCGCGCCGTAGCCGGGATACTCCATCACATACGTCTCCCAATTCGCGCCGCCGCCCACCTTGTCGAATGCGTGCAGGTAATTGCTGCGCAGCACCGCGTCGATTGCGTTGCCGTGAAACACCAGCAGCCGCGCCTTCGCCTTCGGGTTTACGATTCGCCAGCCGATAAGCCCGCCGTTCGGATCGCGCCACGGGTCCACGCCGCTTTCCACCGCTTCCTTCAGCAGCACGGGCTCGGGACTCACTCGCGGAAAATAAAGCATACGGTTCTGACAACCTGCGACCATCACGAGCACCGCGACATACGCGATGGCACCGAGCCGCAGAAGGCGGAGGAAAAACTTTTTCACGCGCGCAACGTAGCCAATGTCCGGCTTATTTCAACGCCACGAGTTCGCCGTTGTTGTTCCGGCAGTAAATCACGCCGTTGGCCAGAACGGGCTGCACCCAGCAGCGTCCGGTCAGCACCTTTTTGCGGGGCGCGATTTCCTTAAATGCCGCAGGCGACGCGTCGGCGAGGATCAGTTCTCCGATTTCGCTCAGCACCAGCAGCTTTTCCCCGACGAGAATGAGCGAGCCGTTCTTCACATTGCGGGCGCGCCATTTCTCGTCGCCCGTCTTTACGTCGAGACACACCAGCGCGCTCTTCTTCCCCACCTCGCCGTCGATTGCGTAGAGCGCGCCCTTGTGATGCACCGGCGAGTTGAACTGCGCGTACAGGTCCTTCGTAAACCACACGCGCTTCGGCTCGCC
>SXWH01000194.1 GCA_005791535.1 Verrucomicrobiaceae bacterium
ATCGGAGCAGGCGAAGGAACCACCGAAAGCTCCCCCGCCCAAAGCCGAAACCAAACGGCACCGCTGAATCGAATCACAGCGCGGGCCATGGTCGTCTCTGTTTCCATGCGATGCCTTGGCACCCTGACCCAGGAAACTAGACGCGTCCTAGGCAACGAAGCCCGCACTCGGTGCCAACAAATCCTCGAGAAACCCTCTGCCCCGCTCTCAACTGCATCGTTCCGGCTAAGTTGTTGTTCGCTACCCGGTTTTTGATGCGCTGCAATCATGCTTGCAGCCCTCAAACTTCAACAAACGTCCGGATTGATACTCTCTATGAAAAACACCATCCGCACTCTCACTGCCGCGTTCGTTCTGGCACTTCTCGCCGCGCATTCACCAGCGCAGGCGGAAGCACTGAAACTCCACGCCATTTTCGATAGCGATATGGTTCTGCAACGCGGCAAACCAATCGTCATCTGGGGCTGGGCAAAACCGGGTGAAAGCGTCTCGGTGCAACTCGGCAAGGACAAGGCAGACACCAAGGCGGCTGCTGATAAGGGACGCTGGGAAGTGACGTTTGCCGCCCGCGAAGCCAGTGCCGAACCGCAAACTCTCACGGTCAATTCCGGCGGCGAAAAAATCGAGATGGGCAACATCGTCGTGGGCGATGTGTGGGTGATGTACGGCCAGAGCAATATGGCGTTTCCGCTTAAACAAGTGGCGAACAGAGATACGGAATCCGCGCAGGCGAATCTCCCGAACCTGCGTTTGTTTTCCATCTCCACCAACGAGCAGGCGGACCTACCGGGTGACATCGACCGCGAGAAGATCGATACCAAGGGCTGGGTAGCTTCGACACCGGAAGCCGCGCTCGAATTTTCCGCCATCGGCTTCGTGTTCGGCAAACAGGTTCAGCTTTCGACGGGCATCCCCATCGGCGTGATCAAAAACTCCCGCGGCGGCGCTTCGATGGAAGCTTTGGTGCCGATCCAGAAGTTTCAGGAAATCCCTTCCGGCAAGGCGCTGGTTGAGTCCATCAACGCACTGCGCGCGGCATTTGACCTCCGGGCCGAGTCGTTGAAGACCTATGAAAAAGAGCTCGGCGATGCTCAAAAGAAAAAGCTTCCGGAAGACAAATGGCCGAAAAAACCGGTCAATGGAGAGAACGTCCGGTCCTGGAACATTCCCGGCAAAAGCCCGAGCCATCCCGCCAGCGTTTACAACGGCATGTTCGGCGTTTTCAAAGGCTACAACATCAAAGGCGTGCTGCTCCACCATGGGCACAACAACGCGATGACCAACAACTGCCGTCCGAAGTTCTATCGCTGGATGACCAAAGCCCTCATCGAAGGCGTGCGCGAGGATTTCAAAGATCCGACGATTGCCTACGGCGTGATCGGTTTCTGCGCCGGCGGCAAACCGCAAACGGAGGAGGACTTCGAACTCCAGCCTCCGGGGCCTCCATATATCCGCGAAGCCCAGCGTCTCGGCGTGGAAGATCTGAAGGATCCGCTCGTCAATGGATACATCCCCGCTTACGATGTGCAGGTGCCGGGACTCCACCCGACCAGAAAAGTCGAGCACGGCCAGCGAGCGGCTCGTTGGGCGCTGAACAAGTTTTACGACAAGAAGGCGCAATGGGATGAGGCGAAACTGGTTTCCGTGAAAACCGAAGGCGATGAAATGATCCTCACCTATGATAAGCGCATCCATCCGGACGACCAGTCGCCCATCATTGAAGGCTTTGCCCTCGCCGGTGAAGACGGGAAATATTTCAAGGCTTATGCCCGCCACTCGGGCGTAGGCGATTTCTGGACCGCCACGAAAACCGTCCATGTCTGGAGCCCGCTCGTGCCCAAGCCCGTCCACGTTCGTTATGCCTGGGGACACAGTCCGATGGGCAACCTCTACGTCAACGGGCACCAGGAGATGCCCCTCCCCGAATTCCGCACGGATTCGTGGGATCTTCCTGAAAGCGAAGACCTGACAGACAAAGGTCTCACCCGGGAATTTTCCACACAGTGGAACAACGACGGCAAAGCCCGCATCGAATTCCGCCGCACCGAGGAAGCCAAGCGCGCCCTCGAAATCATCGAACGCCTCAAAACCCTCGGTAAACCCAAACGCTAACAGGCTGCTGAAAAACCGGGCATTTCACGCCACGGGACGTTCCGGCACGGATTGTTGAGGCCCACTGATTGTATGGCGGAAGCGGTTGACGGGGCGTAAACGGGTTTTCTCTGTTGAACAGAGAGGAAAACGAAGGGGATTTCGTCAAAAACGTCCCTGCGGATGGCTTTCACCTCCTTGTAAATGCGATTTACAAGGAGGTAAATCGCGTCCGCAAGGAGGTGGATGCCATTTACAAGGAGGTAAACCGTTTTCGCAAGGAGGCGGATGCCGTTTACGAGGAGGCAAACCGTCTTCGCAACGAGGTGGATGCCATTTACGAGGAGGTAAATCGTTTCCACAAGGAGGTGGATGGCATTAACGAGGAGGTAAACCGTCTTCGCATGGAGGCCGATGATGTTTGCATGGAGGCGAATCGCATCTCCGAGGAGGGAGGAGCGTTTTACGAGTCGGCGGAAAGCGGGCGCATGGCGGCGCGGGTCATGGGCGTGGCCGATTTCCTCCCACGGTTCCCTGCGGATACTTTACGCATCACGCCGCATTCACCCGAGCGCGATCTCGCGGGCAGCCGCGCCATCCTGCGCGTGCTTCGACGTGCGGAAGCATGCGGCGACACAGAATGTCACAAGCGTTCCGAGCGTGATCCGCCACGGGAATGCGAGAATGAGCAGCGGCTTTCCATCGGCCGTGGTGAAGCCGGCCCACGTTTGCAGCGCGGCATTGCTGAAAAAGACCACGGCGAGGAATCCGCAGATCATCGCGAAGATGTTTCCCGCATCGCTGCCGCGCGTTTTGGTGAAGATGGCGAGGAGGAATAGCGCAAGCAGCGAGCCGAAGGTGAAGCCGAGGATGCCGAGGACGAGCGGGATGATTTCCAGCGTGGGATTGTACGCCATGGCCCACGCGGTGAGCACGCCAACGAGGACGACGAATCCAGCAAAGAGCACGGTGCTCCAGCGGAAGACGCGCACTTTTTCCTCCTCGGAAACCGGTCCGCGCTTCTCGCGGCGCGGCAGGACGAAGTCGCGCGCGAAGCTGGTGCCGAGGGCGTTGAGCGCGGTGCTGAGCGAACCCATCGCAGTGGCCATGACGCCGGCGATGACAAGTCCGCGCATGCCGGCGGGCATTTCGGTGATGATGAAATACGGGAACGCTTCGCGCGAAACGATGTCGCCGGGAAGGGTCCCGCTGCCGGACTTGTAGAATGCGGAAACCAAAATGCCGACGAGGATGAAGCAGCTCACCACCGGCAGGTCGATGAGGCCGGAGACGATCGTAGCCTTAGCGCTTTCGCGGCGGTTCTTCGCGGTGAGCATGCGCTGCACGGTGTCCTGATCGATGCCGTGGGTGGCCATGGTGACGAAGGTGCTGCCGATGATTGCCGCCCAGATCGTGTAGTCGCTGGTGAGCACGTTCTTAAGCCACGCCCACGCGCCGGGCTCGGAGGGTTTTGCGAAATCGAAAAATGCGGGCGATTTCACGTACTGCGCAGCGGTGCCCCAGCCATCGGGCAGCTTGCCGAGGAGATACCAAATCGAAAAACCGAGGGACGCCACGAGCACGCCGACCTGGATGAAATCCGTCCAGATCACCGCGCGGATTCCACCGACTGCCGTGTAGATCGATGTGAGAACGGTAACGACAATGACGGCCCCGGCGAAGATCGCGAACTTTTCACCCGGCCCGACGCTCTTGCCCATCCACACTTGATACGCGATGACGAGGATGATGGCGCTGACGTAAAGCCGCGTGCCCATTGCGAGAACGCGAGTGACGAGAAAGGTGCCCGATGCCCAAGTGCGGGTCCGCGGCCCGAAGCGCGTTTCGAGATACTCGTAAAGCGACACGACGCCCTGCCGGTAGAAAAGCGGGATGAACAGGAAGCTGACGATGATTCGCGCGAGGATGGTGCCGATGGCGAACTGGGCGTAGGTCCAGTTGCCCTTCGAGTATCCGCTCTCCGGCGCACCGAGAAACGTCGCCGCCGAAATCTCCGCCGCGAGGATCGAGGCGAGCACGGCCCACCACGGCGTCTGGCGGTTGCCCAGCGCGAAGCCCTCGACGGAATCGCTTTTTGAGCGCTGCGAAAGACCGATGCCGAGGATGATGCCGAAGTAGGCGAGGAGGACGATGAGATCGACCGTAAACATGGAGGCGGACACTAACGACTGTCAGCCGCGTGGCGAGAATTCAGTGCCGGCATTGACGCATCGATGGCGATTCGGCACCGTCCGCGCGTGAAACGAAATCTTCTCCTCTGCACGCTCATTCTCGCCGCCGGCAGCGCATTTGCCGCTGAAGCGGCTCCCGCAAAACCCGCGAAAAATGCCGCCCCGCAGCCCGATGTCCGCCCGCCTACGATGGCGGATGTCGCTTACGGCAAACACCCGAAACAGGTCCTGCATTTCTGGAAGGCCAAGGCCGACAAACCCACGCCGCTGCTCTTCTTCGTCCACGGCGGCGGCTGGATGAATGGCAATCGACTCAGCGGCCTCGCGCCGATGCTCGATTCGTTCCTAGATGCCGGCATTTCGGTCGTCTCCGTGGAGTATCGCTTCATCCCCGAGGCCACGGCCGGCGGCGAAGTCCCACCGGTGAAAGGACCGCTCCACGACGCGGCGCGCGCGCTTCAGTTTGTGCGCAGCAAGGCTGGCGAATGGAACATCGACAAACAGCGCATCGGCGCGTCCGGCGGTTCCGCGGGAGCATGCACGAGTCTGTGGCTCGCCTTTCATGACGACCTCGCAAATCCGAAAAGCGACGATCCGATTGCACGGGAATCAACGCGCCTTTGGTGCGCCGCCGTGACCGCTGCGCAGACCACACTCGATCCGGCGCAGATGCGGGAGTGGACACCGAACAGCAAATACGGCGGCCACGCCTTCGGATTCAAAGGCGACGCCGAGAAGAAGATTTCGCAGTTCGACGAGTTCTTCGCCGGGCGCGAAAAGATTCTACCGTGGATCGCGGAGTATTCGCCCTTCGCGCTGGTGACCGCGGATGATCCGCCGATTTATCTCTTTTACCGCACGCCGCCCGCGCTCGGGAAACCCGAGAAGGATCCGACGCACACGGCGAACTTCGGCGTGAAGCTGGAGGAAAAACGAAAAGCCACCGGTGTCCCGTGCGAACTCGTTTATCCCGGAGCCGCCGACGTGAAGCACCCGACGGTGGAGGCCTATCTCATCGCGAAATTGAAGGCGCCCGCCGCGCGCTGAAAGCTACCCGATTTTCACGCGCCCATCGGCGATGCGGCGGAGGACGTCGGGATACAGTTGATGCTCGGCGACCTGGATGCGGGCGTGCAGCGAGGACGCGGTGTCGTCGGGAAGCACGGGCACTTCCGCTTGATCGATGCGCTCGCCGGTGTCCATCCCGCCGTCCACAAAATGCACGGTGCAGCCGCTGCGGACCGCACGGGCTTCGACCGCCTGCTTCCAGGCCTCCAGGCCGGGAAACTCAGGAAGAAGCGACGGGTGAATATTGATGATCCGGCGCGGGAACGCGTCGAGCAGCGGTGATTTGATCATCCGCATGTATCCGGCGAGGACAACGAGTTCGACACCCGCGTCCCGCAGCATGGCGGCGAGACGATGTTCATTCTCGGGCTCCATTTTCGTTTTGAAGCGGCCCGGAGCCACGAACTCGGCGCGGTAGCCGCGCTCGCGTGCAAGGGCGAGGATTCCGGCGTCTTCGAAATCGGCGGCCACGAGACGCACCTCGGCGTTGAGCGTGCCTGCGGCAATGGCGTCGGCGATGGCGCGGAAATTGGATCCTTTTCCGGAGCCGAGGATGCCGAGTTTGAGCGGAGATGACATGGCGCGGAGGATTCCACGGACGCGGCGGCAGACAAGTCTCGTCTCGCACAGCGATTCAGTTTATCACCCGCATTCATCATGTCCGATGGTTTCGACGAAGAATTGCGCGATCTCCGTGAGCGTTCGCTTTTGCGGCGGTTGCGGACGTTTGATTCGCCGCAGCAGCCCTCGGTGACGCAGGCCGGCCGGAGCCTAGTGAACTTTTCCTCGAACGACTACCTCGGCCTCGCCTCCGATCCCTGGCTCGGCGAGGCGGCAAAGGCGGCGATTGATGCGTTTGGCACGGGAAGCGGCGCATCGCGACTCGTCTGCGGGACGCTTGCGCCGCACGCGAGACTCGAGGAGACCATCGCGAAATTTAAAGGCACGGAGGCGGCGCTGACTTTTTCAAGCGGCTACGCCACCGCCGTGGGAACGCTCACCGCACTTGCGCGGGAGGGCGACGTAATCGTCCTCGACAAGCTCTGCCACGCCTCGCTGATCGATGGCGCGAAGCTCAGCGGTGCGACCATCCGCGTCTTTCCGCACAACCATCTCGGCAAACTGGAAAGCCACCTCGCCTGGGCACGCGAACACGCTCCGGACGGGCGGGTCATCGTGGCGACGGAGGCCGTATTCAGCATGGACGGCGACCGCGCCCCGCTGGAGGAAATCATCGCCATCAAGAAACGCTACAACGCGCTGCTCCTTCTCGACGAGGCACACTCAGTGGGCGTGCTCGGACGAAACGGCCGCGGCCTTGCCGAGGTGCTGAAAGTGCGGGGCGACGTGGAAATTCAAATGGGCACGCTGAGCAAGGCGCTGGGCGTTTCCGGCGGCTACATCGCGGGCTCCCGGCGGCTCGTCGAATTGCTCGTGAACCGCGCGCGCAGCTTTATTTACTCCACCGCCCCGGCGCCGGCGATGGCAGCGGCTGCAACCGCCGCGCTGGAATGGCTGATGACCGACGCCGGCGAGCAACGGCGCGAGCTCCTCTGGCGCAATCTCGCGCGCCTAGGCGACTCTCTCCCGCCCGCACTGATGCAGGGGCGCCGCATCCAGAGCGCGATCGTTCCCGTCGTCCTCGGCGAATCCGCGCGCGCTCTCGACGCCGCGGAGCGCCTGCTCGAAGCAGGGTTTGTCGTGCCGGCAATCCGCTACCCCACCGTTGCAAAAGACGCCGCCCGCCTGCGAATCACGGTCTCGGCAAAGCATTCCGCCGAGCAAATCGCAGGGCTCTGCGAAGCGCTGGCACGCGCCGTGATTTGACCGGGCGTCAGCGTGTCGCGAAGTACCAGATCGCAACCCCGACCGCCGCAGCAAGCAGCAGCCACACGAGTGGCGAGACTCCGCCTCCATCCTCCGCGTCGGAAACATCGTCTTCGTCGTCGAGCAGCGAAGTCTCGCGCTTTTTCGGAGCGGTAGCCTTCGGCTTCGGAGCTTCGGCGCGTCTTTTCGGAGGTTCCGGAACTGCAGGTTTCGTTTCCGCGGGCTTCTGCGGCGCGGGCTTCTTCGCCGCGGGTTCCTTTTCCGGCTCGGCCTTTCGCTTCACAGCCTCGGACGGCTTGGCGGGCGCTGCCGGTTTCGGCGCTTCCTTCTTCGCCGGGGCCACGGGAGCTTTCGGAGCGCTCGCAGCGGCCGGAGCCGGGGTTTCGTTGAACGCCCGCTTCTGTTTCTCGAATTCAATCTTCCGATCCAGAAACGCCTTCTGCCGTTTCGCGTAGTCGGCCATCAACTCCTTCGACGCACCGGCACCGGCTTCGCTCAGCTGCTTTCGCAACTTTTCAATCGCTGCCGATTCGGTGTTCAGCGCGGACTCCATCGCGCGGAGCGGCTCGGGTGTGGTTTTTGGAGAATTCGGGACTGATGCTGCGCTCATTGAAGGTCGTTTTGGGAATAGTCGCGGCCTGTATAAGCAGGAGATGCGCCCGAAAATGACGCATTTTGAACCCTTGCCGCCCCATCTGAAATGTGATGAATGGAGGTTCACATTCACCCGACTAATAGAACGCCATGAAGAATCTCTTTCTCGCTCTCACCCTGACCGCAAGCATCGCTCAAGCTCAGGACGCAAAGCCCGCTGCACCTGCTGCTCCTGCTCCGGCAGCTCCCGCGGCGCCAGCAGCTCCGGCTGAACCCGCCCCGGCCACCCCGCCGGCCACGCCTCCGGCTACACCGCCCGACGCAAAGGCCGAGAAAGTGAAGCCGTTCAGCCCGAACGACCAGAAGTTTGCGAAAAAGGCATCGGAGGTCCTCCAATACCAGCTCAAGCTCGCCGAGCGTGCTCGCGGCATGAAGGAGAAGGATCCCACCATCGCGGATTGGGCCGGCAAGAAGCAGGCGGAACTCACCAAACTGTGGACACCGTTCGCGACCATGTCCGGAAAATACGGCTACAGCGATCTCGCGACGGACATCTCCAAAAAGGAAACCAGCGAAATCGCCAAGCTGTCGAAGGTGAAGGAGGAGAAGTTCCGCGTCGAATACCTCGAAATGTTCGCGAAGGAATCCAAGGCCGCGCTGAAGGACATGGAGAACACTCCGAAGATGGTGCAGAACGCGGAGCTGAAGACCTGGGCGGAAAACCTCGTGAAGACGCTCAAGGCGAACGCCGAGGAAATCGACGGGAAGTTCAAGGAAGAGAAGAAGCGGAAGTAATCCGCCTCATTTCTCCGCGGCGGCACGAAGCAGTTCATCGTACCGGCACGCCGTCTTCTCCCACGTGAACGAACGGCCGTGCGCGGCGAGCGCTTCGGCGTCCGGGCGCGAGGACAGTATCTCGGCGACGGCGTCTGCAAGCGATCGGGCGTCGGGCTGGATCAGTCTTCCGTATTGCTCGTTGAGCACTTCGGAGATTCCTCCGACGCGGCTCGCGACGACGGGAAGTCCGCTTGCGAAGGCCTCGAGAATGACGTTCGGGACGCCTTCGTTTGCGCTCGGCAGCAGCAGGCAATCAGCCGCGCGCATCCAGGCCGCGACTTCGGCGGCGTTCTTTCGTCCGGCAAAAATCACGTTCTGCCCGGCCTGCGCCCGCATCTCGGATTCCATCGCGCCACCGCCGATCAGCACGAGCCGCGCTGAGGGTGCCATCCGGCGCAAAAGACCGTGCCCTTCGAGCAGCACCAGCGGATTTTTGATCGGCAGGAAATTCCCGACAAATAGCAGCAGCGGTCCGGGCCCGGCGATTCCCAGTTCCCCGCGCAATGCCTCGCGCTCGCCATCCTGCGGCGGGCGGAAGGTTCCGAGGTCGATTCCATTGTAAACCGGATGGATCCGCGCGCCATCGAGCCCGGCCTCGGCGAGGCGTTTTGCGAGGTCGGCGCTGCGCGTGATGATCGACGCGGCACGCGGCATGTGGCTGAGGATGATTTTCCGCCGCGCCGGAATCCGCAGGTATTGGTGAACATCCGAGCCCTGCGCGATCGATACGAACGGGAAATCCGCCACGCGGGAAACGGCGCAAGAATCCGGGTAAATCCACGACGTAAGCGCGATATCGAATGATCCGCGAAGCCGCTCGAGTTCACGACGAATCGCGCCGGCGTAGAGAATGTGGTTCACGCGGCTGCCGATGCGCGGGACGTACGGGACGCGCACAAAACGCGGCGAAAGAACGGCATCCTCCGGACGCGCGTCGAACCTCCTGCGCGAAAGCGGGAGCGACGGACGCAGCGCCAGCGTGCTCACGGTCCATCCCGACTTCACGAGCGCATGCAGCACCGTCGCGTTATCCAGACCGCGATACGGTTCGGCGGCGTCCGGGAAGAGATTGGAGATGAAGAGCAGTCGCATGAAAGGGTCTGAGTCGTTCATACGACCGGCGCGCCGTTCCCGCAACACTGCGCCGCCTTCAATCCGCGTGTGCAGGCACAAGCCGCGGGTCCGCGAGGTCGAGGCGGTACATGAGCTGGTTGTAGTCGTAGCGTGGAGTTGCCACGGGATTTCCGGAAAACTCGCGCGTGTAAGTTCCCTCGAACCAGATCACGCGCCCGTCCTCGCTGTCGAAAAAGTCGTGATGCACGGGATTGTAAAACGAGTAGCGCGGATGCGTGGCCACCTTCACCGCGCGCTTCCACGGTCCTTCGGGCGATGCGCTCTCCGCGTACCACACCTCGCCGAGCACGGACGGATCGTCCTTCCCGCCCGACTGCACGCCGATCAGCACCCAGCGTTTCCTCCACGCATTCCACTTCACGCTCGCGGTGTGGATTCGCACCTCCGCGCCCTCTGCGTTTTTCAAAGCGAACCGCGCGTGCTCGGCGGGAACGCGATCCGACTGCATCGTCGGCGGTGCCTCGCGCTGCCAGCTCCATTGGTTCGACGCCGGGTCGAAACGAAAGGCCTCGTAGCTTTTCGGATTCGTGAAATCCGCAACCGTTGCCGCGACCCGCGTGTGGAGAAACGGTGAGGCGAAGTACACGTGTCCGCCGTGCCACACGGTGACTCCGCGCGGCGTGCGCCACTTCTCGGCGTCGTCCACATCCGCAGCGACGGTGAAGACGCCCTTCTCGTCATCAAAGCGCGCGATGCCCTGCCGGGTTCGCTCCGCGAGCGAAAGATGCACGCTGAATCCCGAGAGCAGCACCTCGCGGCCATCGTCGCCCGGAAGGACGTGCAGCCCGAACATCCACGCCGCGCCTTTTCCATCGAGCGGAAGCATCTTTCGAAGCTCCCCGGGTTTTCCCGGCTCCTGCAAATACTCGTACGCCAGCCCGCGCGAAGGGTGCGCATCCGCCGGCAGCCACGCGCTGGTCGTGCGGAAGTTGCCGAGCGGATACCGCGCGACGCTCGTGTCGCCCCACAGAAAGAACAGCCGCCCGTTGTAGCGCACGCCCTGCACGGAGTCCTGCCCGAGCACCTCCGCGGAATTCGGCATGGGCACAGGCGCGCCGAGCAATTCCGAGTCGCGGTAAAGCGCCGCGCCGGTGAGCCGCGCGACGCGGTTCGCGATATTCACACGGTTCAATTTCACCACGGCCTCCGCGCCGGACTTTGGCGTGAGACGCACGCCGCGAAAGCCGAAACCGTCCTTGGGCATCTCGTATCCGGGACTCGCGACGTGAAAGAAAACCTCCCGCTCCATGAAGGCCGGTTCGTGAAAGGCGATGCGGCCCGCGTTGTCGGTGAGGAACGCCATTTCATTCACCGTGCGAAGCTCCGCGAGCGGAATCCCCTCGCCGGTCTCCACGTCCACCACACGAATACCAAACCACGGCGCAGCAGCCGCGGCCAAAGCCGGGAGCCCGATGATCAGCGAGGCGATGCAGGTGCGGAGTTTCACGGTGCGAGCCTGTCCTCCGGATCGCAGCGAAGCAAAGCGAAACACCCTCGACCTGCCACCGGTCCGCCTCCTAGCGTTGCGGAATGTCCACGGAAGCCGCGCCGCCACTTGAGATATCCGCCTCGCGCCAGTTTGTGTCGTGGCTGCGCGAGCACCGGCTTTCGCTCGCGTTCACCACGTACCAGACCGGCAAGCTCTTCCTCATCGGCTCGAAGCCCGACGGAAAGCTGAGCGTCTTCGAGCGCACCTTCGAGCGCTGCATGGGACTCGCCGTCGCCGGCTCTGCGGAAAACCAGGCCGCGCAGACGCTCTGGATGTCGTCCGCCTACCAGCTCTGGCGTTTTGAAAATGCCGTCCCGCGCGGCTCCAGCGCGCCCGGTGGATACGATGCGCTGTTCGTTCCGCAGCTCGGCTACACCACGGGCGACGTGGACGCGCACGACATCGCCCTCGACCGCGACGGACGCCCGGTTTTCATCAACACGCTCTTCTCCTGCATCGCCGCGCCGAGCGAGACGCACAGCTTCCGCGTCGTGTGGAAGCCGCCGTTCATCACACAGCTCGCCGCCGAGGACCGCTGCCATTTAAACGGCCTCGCCATGCGCGGCGGCGCGCCTGCCTTCGTCACCGCCGTCTCCACCACCGACGTGCACGAAGGCTGGCGCCAGCACCGGCGCGACGGCGGCGTCATCGTGGACGTGCAGAGCGGCGAAATCATCGCGCGCGGCCTCTCCATGCCGCATTCCCCGCGCTGGCACGACGGCACACTCTACGTCCTCAACAGCGGCGCCGGTGAATTTGGCCGCGTGGATCTCGCAAGCGGAAAGTTCGAGCGCATCTGCTTCTGCCCCGGCTACGCGCGCGGCCTCGCCATCGTGGGAAATTTCGCCGTCATCGGCCTCTCCACCTGCCGCGAAAGCCGCACCTTCTCCGGCCTCCCGCTCGACGACGCGCTCGCCGCAAAAAACGTCGCCCCGCGCTGCGG
>SXWH01000195.1 GCA_005791535.1 Verrucomicrobiaceae bacterium
ATGCGAAGGATGCCGCTTGTTTTCGCCAATTCGGAAATTGCGACATGGTAGGCGGAGGGGTGAGGTCGGCCATCGCCACTGCTCGGAAATGAGCCAAAGTAGTGAGGGTCTGCGATCACGATCCTCCTCGCGCCATCCTTCCCCTTCAACCGCCCGATCAACTTCTCATAAGCCGCGACAAATTCCGCGACTTTCGCCTTTCGCAGGGCGTCGGCTTTTTCATGGACGGGCTGGACTTTATGGACTTCCTGGACGGCGCTGTCTCCGGTTGGGGCGTCCACTTTGTCCATCGCGTCCACCCTGTCCATGCCGTCCACCGCACGGGCCGCCGCGAGGCTCTCCATCTGCCCGAACTGACAAATCACGACCGTGGCTCCCATCTTGTCGAGCTGGTCTTCGAGTTTGGGGTAGTTGAGGTCGCGGCGTTGCTCGAAGACGGTGTCCCCTTCCCTCGCGAGGCTGCGGAATTTCAACTTGTGGTCCGGCAGCGCGAGCTGGATGAGGTTTTCGAGGTAGCCGAGCTCGGCGGCGACGACCATATCCTCGCCACCGACGAGGGCGACGACGTCGCCGGGCTTGAAGAATGGTTCGGCGGCGCGGGTGGCGGGCGCGAGGACGGCAAGGGCGGCAATGAGGAAAACAAGGATGCGCATGGCACTCAGCCAAGGCGCGGAGACGGCGGTTTCTTAGGAGCGCCGAGTGCTTCGCAGCGCAGGTTATTTCCCGCGCGTCTCGACTTGCTTCCAGAATACTTCAACGGGGACCGGCGGGTCTTTAAAGCCGAGAAGCTCAAGCGACGTCATGCTGCGGAGGACGCCGATTTCGCCCTGCCCGCGGGGAACGGGAAGCGTGAGGGAGCGGAGTGTTTTGATCTGCGTAATGGGGCGGAGTTCGCGGACGCGGTTGCAGCCATCGAGCCGGAGTTCCGCGAGCGGGAGCGAGGCGAGCGGCGCGAGGTCGGCGACGTCGCTGCGCGCGAGGTTGAGCGAACGGATCGGGAGCCCGGCAAGCGGGGTGAGGTCGTTGAGCCCGCGGCAGCCGTTGAGCGAAAGGATGCGGAGTTCTTTCAGCGAGGAAAGGGCGGCAAGGTCGGGGATGTTCGCGCCGTCGAGGACGAGCGAGGAAATGCGCACGACGCCGCTGCGAAGGAGCGGCATGTAGGTGGCCGGCGGCACGTCGCGGAAGTTTGCGCTCCATGTTCCGTCGCCCTGCTTCACGAAGCGGCCTTTGATTTCGCGCCGGTCGGAGATGAGTTCGCGGAGCGGGCGGAGGTCCGGGTTTGCGTCCATGGCGGCGCGCAGTTCGCGGAAGAACTTGCCGGGCTCGAGACCGCTTTTTGCCGCGACGACGGAGGCCTCGGTGATGCGCTTTTGATCGACCATCGCCTTCTCCAGCTCGCGAATGTGGCGCGGCTCGAGTTCGTGGTCCTCGTTTTCCTCGGAGAGGATCTTTTGCGTGAGCGCGAGGTTTTCCCGGGCGCCGGGGAAGTTTGGATTGATATCGATCACGCGCTGGTAGGCGTCCTCGGCGTCGTCGAGACGCAGGAGCGTCTGGAGGTAGTTGCCGCGCTGGAAATGGTAGTCGGCGTTGTTCGGGAGCTGGCGGATGGCGGCGTCGATTTTATCCAGCGCCTTTTCGAAATCCTTCTGCTTTGCGAGTTCCTTTGCCTGCGAAAAAAAGACGGGGCCGGTGCCTTCGAGGTCGGCAAGGGCGATTGCGAGCTGGTCGCCACGCTGCCGGGCGATCTCGGCGTTTTTCTCCGCAGCCTTGCGGGCGTTGTGAATGGAAAAGAAGAACCAGCCGACGGCGACGTGGAAGACGACGGCGAAAAACGCGATGAGCGCGACCTTGTCCTTGTGCCGCGCAGCCCAGAGAGCGACCTGCTTTCGCAACCCGGCGCGCTCGGCTTTCGGGGCAAATCCGTTTTGCCATGCAGTGATGTCGTCCTGCAAATCCTCCACCTTCTCGTAGCGATCCGCGGCGTCGTAAGCCATGGCCTTCAGCACAATCGCCGCGAGCCCTTCGGGAACGCGACGCCCCGGCAGATGCGCGAGCACGTAGGCGATGTTGTCGCCGCCGCCGGTGGAGCCTTTCGGCGACTGGTTGAAGCTGCTCGGGTGCTCGAATTTTCCCGAGACGATCTGCTCGATGAGCTCGCCGAATTCCTTGCCCGGATAAGGCGGGCGAAGCGTGAGGATGGCGTAGAGGATCGAGCCAAGAACGTAGATGTCGCTCTTGGGTGAAATCAAATCGAGTTCGCCGCGCGCAGCCTCCGGAGCGATGTAGGGAGGCGTGCCGACGATGAGGCCGTTGAGCGTCTGGAACTCGCGCAGCCCGGGCGACGGCATTTCGACCGCAGGCTCCGGGTCGCGCGGCGCGGCGTCTGAGAGATGCTCGTCGTGCATTCCGGAGGACATGCGTTTTGCGAGCCCCCAGTCCATCACGAGCACTTCACCATACTCGCCGATCATCACGTTGTCCGGCTTGAGGTCGCGGTGGACGACACCCATCGAATGCGCGTAGGCGACGCCGTCGCAAATTTTCTGGAAGATATCGAGCAGCGCGGTGAGCGAGTATTCTTTCACCATCGCCTCGTCGCCCCTGCGCAGGCCTTTCAACACGTCGTCGAGGGTGATGCCCTTGACGTATTTCATCGTGTAAAAAACCTCGTCCTGCTCATCGAGCGCGATCTCGTAAACGGGCACGATATTCGGGTGCTGGAGCTGGCCGGTGAGCTGCGCTTCATCGACGAAACGGAGCACGTTCTCACGCGAGAACTGGCTGGCGGTCTTGATGACCTTCATCGCCACAGTTCGGTGGATGCGCATGTCGCGGGCCTGATGGACGACGCCCATTCCGCCACGGCCGATGCTGCCCATCACCTTGTATTTTTTGCCGTTCAGCAACGCACGGACCGGCGCAAGGCCGAGGTCCGGGTCCCACAGCGCAGCGGAGAGCATCGCGCTGGCATCGTCCTTCAGCCGGATGAAAATGCGGGCGTCGCCGACTTCGACCTGCTGGTCGGGCCGGACGCGCGTGGGAAGCTGCACCTGAATGCCTTCGATGAAGACGCCGTTGCTGCTGCCGAGATCCTCGATAACGAGTTCGTAGCCCTGAAAGGTGAGCCGCGCGTGATGGCGCGAGACACCTTCGATTTCGAGGCAGATGTGGCAGTTCTTGTCGCGCCCAATGAGGTATTCGCCGTGGATGATGGAGTATTTCTCCACGAGCTCCTCGCCACGGTAAACGAGCACATCCGCCTCAATGCGCGGTGGCGGTTGTTCGGACGCGCCACTCTTTGATGACGCTGTTGTCGTGGATGCAGTCGGCTGGCTCATTAAACAGTTCTAAACCCGCAGCCGGATTCGCGCCCCACGCCGATGATATTTGCCCGATGCCGGACGCGCGGTGCTTTTAAAGACCGGGAATCGCCGGAGCAGCGCCCGCCGCAGGAGCGGGAGCAGCAGCCGGGTCGGCAGGCGCCGCAGGTGCGGCCGGCACGCCGGGAATTCCCGGGATTGCGTTCTGGTCGTTGCCCATCGCCGGCGGAAGTCCGCCCGGTGCGGGTGCTGTGAGTGCGTCGATGACCTCCGGTCCCTTCAGCTCGTTCTTCGCGACCGCTACGGGCGGTTTGAAGGAGTTCTTTTTGTTCGTGTAAACGGTCGAATACACGGTCTTGCAGCCGGTGCAGGCAACGGTGGAAATAATCGCGATGGTAAGAATCGAACGGGTGGACATATCGGCTGGTGTATTCCATCCCGCCGCGACACGTCAACCGCCGAGTCGGTTGAGAATTCGTTATCATTTTGCCGCGGCCGCGCGCTTGAGTGTGAAATTGCCCACATCGTACGACGCATCGTAAGCCGCGGTCATTCCGCCGGGAGTGAGCTCGCCGGTGCACGTGTATTTGCCCGAGCCGATGATGGCAGTCAGGGCGGCCTCGCCGGAAAAACTCGCGTAACCCGGTTTGCGGGCACTGCGGGTCTTCAAAAGCGCGACGTGCTCCGACTTGAATACGCCGTGCCACGTGGCCTTGAAGTCGGCGCTGTAATTTCCCTGGCCGTCGGGCGTGAGAATGCACCAGAGATTCCCACCTGTGCCCGGCATCCGCGTGCTTTCCCACCGGCCTTCGTAGGCTCCGGCGTGGGCGGCTCCCGGAAGGCTCCCGGCGAGCTTCGCGGCATCCCATCGTTTTTGGTAAGTCGAACACCCGGCGAGTGCCAACCCCGCGATGAGCGCGCAATAACGGAACGTATTTCGCATCGGCGTAATTAACTCGCGGACACCCGTTTTCTTTGGTGCCGCGACGAGCGCGGCCCTATGAGACAGCCACCGCGTCCAGAGAATTACCCCAGTGCAATCTGGAACGATCAATCGACAATGCGCGGTTAGCCACTCTGGTCCGCCAAAGTCATCTTCCTCCCGAAAGGATCACTTATGAAAACAACCAAAACATCCCAATCACCAATCAAGTCAGCGGTAATCGCCACCCTCGCTCTCGTCACCTCCGGCTATGCATAGAGCATTGAAATCGCCAAGGGCGAATACGGCGGTAAAATCGGTGGTCTGGGCACTCACGAAACGAACGGTTATGCCTTCTTGAAAGCAGGAAAGCTCGGGGCATTCACCGCCAAAATCCAATACGCGGGGTTCTCGTACTCGCTCAAAGGAACCCTCACCACGGGCTCGCCGGTTCCGTTGACAACCGTCAATGCCGGCAGCGCACCGCAAATCGAAGTCACGGCCACTTACGATCCCGTGCTCTCGGAAGTAATTTGCACCGTGCGCCAGCTCTCACAAACGTCAGAGGTTCCATTCACGCTGAAAAAGAACCCGTATTCGCGCACTTCGCCCTGCCCGATCGCAGGCAGCTACACGGTGGGCCTGAATCAATTCTCCGGGATGCCGGTGAGTAACGTCGGCACGCCCGGGCAGTTCTTCCCACAATACGGCTACGCCTTGGTCAATGTAACCACTGCCGGCATCGTCAAAGTTACAGGTGCGGTCCCCGACACCACGAAATTCAGTTCATCCACGATTGCTGAGGATCAAGACCCGCTTGACTCATTTCCTCCGGTGATGCCGATCTACGCTGGCCTGCATAGCGTTCGGGGCAGCGTGAACGGAAATTTGTTTCTGGAGCAATTCGGCCCCACCGCTCCGGTCGTGGTATTTGGCGACCTGCAATGGTATCGGCCGCAGCAAGTCACAGGACCTACTCAGGGACCACAAATCGCCCAGCTGTATGTAAACGGCGCCCCTTACGTAAAACCGGCACCGGGCACGCCAATCCTCACCGTGCCCTCGTCGCCGTCCAATGTGCGCGCGGAGTTCTTCGCGGGAGCTTTGCCGGCTCCAGTTTCTCCGGGTCCATGGATGGAGCTCTTCGGCACGCTCGGAAACAACCCGGCATCCGGCCCCTACATCATGCCGCTCAACGGAACACCCGGCACGCCTGCGGAAATCAAATTCAATGCCCGCACCGGACTATACTCAGGGAAATTCACACACCCTGCGACGGGGAAAACGACGCCGATGGCGGGCGCAATCGTTCAATACTCGCTGGCGTTCGGCGAGAATGGATACATCAAAGGAGACGGCTTCGGCCCCGGAAACTTCCTCGGAACCGAGGTCGACCCTGTCACAAAGAAGAAGACGAAGGTTCCCGGCACCGTCCTTCTTGAAGTCAATTCGGCCCTTCCCAATTAACAAGCCCACGCAGGCACATTGTTCGCGACAAACCGCGATGTTCACTGGCAACCTCCGGTAATGCTACGAACAGTCCTGCTCCTATTCGTCCTCGCATTTCAGCCAGTCTTCGCCGGCACGCCCGGCGAAGACTGGGCTGAGATCGTGAAACTCGACGCTGGACCGTCCGCCATACCGAAAAACGAAGCGGAGGCGCAGGATATCGCCATCCGGCACAATGAACTGCAGGAAAAGAACCTCCGTGCTTTCATCGCAACGCACGCCAAGGATGCGCGCATCTTTGAAGCCCGCCTGCGTCTCGCGCGGGTTCTGAGCATCCGCGCCCGCCTCGCCGGGGATACCGAACCCGCAGAAGTCGGGCGTATCCTCGAAGAACTCGACTCCATCGCCGCGGGACCGCAGCGTGCCGAGCTCGATTTCGCGAAGCTTTCCCGCCAGATGCGGCGTTTTCAGGGCAAACGCCCCACGGCAGATCAGCGCACCGAACTGCTCGACGCCGCACGCGCCTTCCAGAAAAGCCATCCCGCCGACCACCGCGTCGCCGCCGTGCTCGCGGAAGTCGCCACGCTTTTTGAACACGACCCGAAGACCAAAGCCGCAATCATCACCGATGCCGAAAAACTCGCCGTCGAGCCCGAGCTGAAAGCCCAGCTCGCCGACGACCGCAAACGCCTCGGCCTGCTCGACAAACCGATCGGCCTCCGGTTCACCGCCATCGACCGCACCAACTTCGACATCCGCGAGCACCTCGGAAAGGTCGTGGTCGTCCTGTTTTTCGCGACCGCATCCGAGCC
>SXWH01000196.1 GCA_005791535.1 Verrucomicrobiaceae bacterium
CGGCCTTTCCGTGAATATCAGCCGCAAGACGGTCGATCGTACGAGCGGAAAAATTGACGAGGGCAGTTCGGGAATCCGAACGAAGCAACAGCAGCAACTGCGCGTGGAAATCAAGAACATGCGTCTGAAAGCCCTGCCTCCCGGCGAGATGAAGTGGACGGTGCTGGTGAAAAAACGCTGGGAAGGGCGCACAAAATACACCGGCACCGAAGTGGTTCCCGCACTCGGTCCGACGAAGACCATCGCGCTCAATGTGGGGGATTTCGGGATCTCGACCTATCGCGCCGATGAGACTGTTTCGAAGGAAAAGGCCGAATACGAAATCGTGATTACGCACGAAGGGAAGGAAACATACCGGTTCTCGACCGACTCGAACTTCGCGCTACTAGCTAAGAGCGCGACCCCGGCCGAGAAACCGAAAGGCGAAGGCGAGAAAGGCGGCGAAGAGAAACCCAAAGTCGTGGAGAACGACCCGAAAAAAATGCCACCCGCGCCGGGCACGACGCCGGACGGAAAGCCCATGGTGCCGGGAACTCCGACTGCGGGAACTCCGGCAACCGCAGGAAACACGGCAGGCACGCCGGCGAAGCCTGCGGCGGTGGAAGAGCCAAAGGTCACCCGACCACCGGTCGATTTCTTCAATCTCGGCGGCAAATAGGCCGCGCGAGGTTCTGATTACATTCCCGCGGCTTTGAGGCGCTCCATCAGGTCCGCGTGGATCAGCGCATCGGTCATCTGCTGGATGTCGCCTTCCATGAAGCGGTCGAGCGAATAAAGCGTGAGCTCGATCCGGTGGTCCGTAATCCGGTTCTGCGGGTAGTTGTAAGTGCGAATCTTTTCCGACCGATCGCCACTTCCGACCTGACTCTTGCGCTGCGCCGCGTATTTCTCGGCCTCCTCACGCTGCTTCACTTCAAGCAGTCGTGAGCGGAGAATCGTGAGCGCCTTTTCCTTGTTCTTCTGCTGTGAGCGACCGTCCTGGCAGCGGACAATCGTTCCCGTAGGGATGTGCATCACCTGAACCGCCGAGTCGGTCGTATTCACGCCCTGTCCACCGGGACCGCCTGCACGGCAGACCTCAATGCGGATTTCATCGGGCTTCAATTCAAGGTCCACTTCCTCGGCTTCCGGAAGAACCGCAACCGTGGCGGTGCTCGTATGGATACGCCCCTGCGCCTCGGTCGCCGGGACGCGCTGCACTCGGTGCACGCCGCTTTCAAACTTCAGCTTCCGGAACACCGCCGAACCGCTGACTTTGAAGATGACCTCCTTGAGGCCGCCCATCACGCCGGGGCTGCTTTCGAGGTTCTCGATTTTCAGTCCGACCGTTTCCGCGTAGCGCGTGTACATCCGGTAAAGGTCGGCGGCAAAGATGCCGGCCTCGTCACCGCCAGTGCCGGCGCGGATTTCCACGATTGCGTCACGATCCTCGTTCGGGTCGGGCGGCAACAGCGCGAGCTGCACATCAAGCTCAAGACGCGCCACCCGTTTCTCCAGCTCCGGCAATTCCTCGCGCGCCATTGCGGCGAGTTCGTCGTCACCGCGCGCCATGTCGCGATTCTCAGCGAGCTCCTTCGTTGCCCTCTGAAAACTCGCCCAAGTCTCAAGCGTGGACTTCAGGTGATTGTGCTCACGAAGCGTCTCCTGCGCCTGCTTGGGGTTGTCGTACAGGTTGGGAGCTGCGATGGCCGCTTCCAGTTCGGAGAATCGCTCGCTTTTGCGCTGTATCAGAGGCTCGAAGTCCACAGTGGTCGAAGAATCAAAGGTTCAAAAAATGCAATCCGCCCGAAAAAGCGGCGGTGCGTGAAAAAAGAGAAACGGTGGAGTCGCGTTTGGAGCGTCTCCACCGTCTCGAAATTGAATGCTTGTGAGCTAGGCCTTGGCCGCAGGCTTCGTGCGGCGAAGCTGCACGCTGCCGTAGCGCTTCGAGAACTTCTCGATGCGGCCTGCCGTATCGACAAACTTCTGCTCGCCCGTGAAGAACGGGTGGCAAGCGGCGCAAATGCCGATCTTCAGACCGCGACGGGTCGAACCGGTGTTGTAAACGGTGCCACATGCGCAGGAAATGGTCGTGGCTTGGTAATCAGGATGGATGTCGGCTTTCATATGCTTTCCGGAAAAAATAGGGCGTGCAAACTAATGGCCGTTCCGGTTTCTGCAATGAAAAACTCCGGTTTTTATCGATGCCCGACCATTTTACTCAACAGCCCATCCTCGCCGCCTGGCGGGAAACCGTGCGCCGCAAGCCTGCGGATGCGGCAATTCTGAGCGTGGATGGAAGCCGGTTGCGCTCGTTTGCGGATATTGAGGCGGAATCCGAGAATTTTGCGGAATCCATTCCCGATTCAATCACAGCCGGCGCGATTGCGATGGTGGAACTCGGAAACCACGCGGCCCTTCCCGCGGTTTTGCTCGCACTTTGGCGGCGTCGGCTGGCAATCGCACTTTCGGAGGCCGGCGCGTGCGTGCGACTGCCGGGCGTACGGCTGCGCGTGACGCGCGATTTCGGCGGCGGCCCGCTCTTCTCCGAGTGCCAGGCCACACCAGCGAACCCGGATGCCGATTTTCTGAAGCTGACCTCCGGCACGACCGGCACGCCGCGCGCGATTCGTTTCACCGCGGAGCAGCTTCTCGCGGATTGCGATGCCGTGTGCGACACGATGGGAATCACGGACGCGGATCTCAACTACGGCGTCATTTCATGGGCGCACAGTTACGGCTTCAGCAATCTCGTCCTTCCCCTGCTCTGCCGCGGCATTCCGCTCGTGCTTACGGAGGACCGGATGCCCCGCGCAATCCTCGGCGGGCTCGCCGCGACGCGGGCGACCGTCCTTCCCGCGGTCCCGGTGTTTTTTAAAAAACTCGCGGAGCTTGAATCACCGCCACTTCCCGCACTGCGGCTTTGCATCAGCGCCGGCGCGCTTCTTCCGGCGGCGGTCGCGGCGGAGTTCCGCGCCCGTTTTGGAATCAAGGTCCACAGCTTTTACGGCAGCAGCGAATGCGGCGGGATTTGCTACGACGCGACCGACGGCGACGCTGCCGAGGGCTTCGTAGGGCAGCCGTTGAAAGGTGTTCACATCGCGGAGGACGGCGGGAAAATCGAGGTCCACAGCGCTGCGGCGGGCCTCGGCTACTGGCCGTCGCCCGACGAAACCGTGCTCGGCGGGGGTCGCTTCACTCCGGGCGACCTCGTGGAGAAAAATGCGCACGGCTTCACACTGTGCGGGCGCGAGAGCGACTTCATCAACGTTGCCGGCCGCAAGCTGAACCCGGCTGAAATCGAGCGGGTGCTCCGCCGCCATCCCGCCGTGCGGGAAACTGTGGTTTTCGGCGCACCCAGCGCACTACGCGGCGAGGAACCGGTCGCGTGTATCGTGGGAGAAGTCCCGACGGCCGAGCTTCTCGCATTCGCAGCGGAAAGCCTCGCATCGTGGCAGATGCCGAAGCATGTCTGGCCGGTCTCGGCAATTCCCGTGAACGACCGCGGCAAGCTCAGCCGCCGCGAACTTTGCGAACGCTGGCAGCAGCGCCGCTATCCCGCGCTTTGAGGGCGCCGGACGACTTCAGTTGTTCGCGGTCACGCTGATGTTGTCGATCCACGCGCGTTGTTCCTGCGGCGTGAGCGAGAAGAATCCAGGCGCGCCGTTTTGGTGGGCGTTCTTGTGCTTGAATTCGATGTTCCACGCCTCGGGTTCGGCGTCGGCTTTTTTCCACGCTTTCGCACGGACTGTGGCGCTGCCGTCCTTCTCCGCATCCACGCGGACTTTCAGGCGGTGCCATTCGTTTGGCGTCATGGTGAATGGCTTGGTTTCCTTGAGCCGCTCGAGGTTGCTGCTGAGTTCGATCTCCTTCGCATTGCCGCGCAGGATGACGAGGTAGCGCTGATTGATGAGGCCAATGTCGGACATCTTCCGTTTGTTGCCCTCGGTCATCACGTCCGCCTCGATGGTGTAGTTCTTCATGTCGGGGTGGCCGATGAAGACCTGGCCGCGCTGGAAGAGTTTATTGTCGATCGATTTGCAGAGCGCGAGATTCTCGCCCTCGCCCGGTGCCTTGCGGACTTCAAAGCGGAAGCGCGCGCCGTTCCACGCGAGCGGCGGATAAGCGAACGGCGTGGGCGCTTCGATGACGTTCCAGTTCGTCGGCGCGGGCTGCGGCGCGGGTTTGCCGGGTTCCGCGACGAGCGGCTTCACTTCGTTGCCGAGACCGGGTCCGGTGACTTCGTTCAGCTTCGTGCCTTCAAAATCGATCTTGATCGGAAGGTCCGGGAGAACCTTGCCGCGCATGGTGCCGAGGATCTTGTCGGAATCCTTTGGCGAAGCCGCAAACGCTCCGGCGCTGCCGACTTGCTTTGTGTCCGCAGTGAGTTTTCCGGACTCGTCGAACTTGCCATTCATCGTCGCCTTCACCAGCGCGGTCGGCGGGATGTAGCTGTCGAGCTTCAGCGTTTTCAAATCGACACTCTCCTCAACGGTCACTCCGTTCTCGGCCTGGCCGCGTGCGCGAATCTGCACGGTTTGTCCGGGGCGCAGGAGCACTTCGTTCGGGATGAGCTGCACCTTCGCGACAGGCCCCGGCGTTTTCGGCACCGCGTCCTTCACCCACTCGACCTTGCTGGCGGCTGCGTTGTCGCCCTTTTTGCCGAACGCGTAGAGTTTCTTATCGGTCTGCACGTAGAGCTTGCCGTTGTAGGCGATTGGCGAGCCGAAGCAGCGGCCTTCGAGTTTCGTGCGGCTGAGGATTTCCGCGTCCTTGTCGCCGGGCTTGAAGACATAAAGCTCGCCATCGCCGCCATCGCCTTCGCCCGCTGCTTCCGCGCCGGCGATGTAGAATGCGACGTAGAGTTTTCCGTCGGCGTAAAATGGCGACGATTGACGCTGCTCCGCGCCGAGCTTCTTGCGCCATTTGATTTCGCCGGTTTCGAGATTCACCGCGGCGAGCTCGCCGATTCCCGAGACCTGGTAAAGCGTGTCGCCCACGATGCATGGCGACGACGCGAGGTTGCCGAGCGGGTTGCGCCACAGCTCGAGATCCTTCGGCGGGAAAATCCGCATCCCGGGCGGAACCACGTTGATCGATGGGATCACGGCCTTTGGCTGTTCGTCCGGCGCGGGCAGGCGGTAGGCGGATGTGCGGCCCACTTCGCTGGTGTCCACGTTTTCAGATTCATGCGTCACGATCAGCGCGTCTTTGTAACGCAGAACGCCGGCATTGATGCCGCCCTTCGCGCCCGCTTTCGCTGCGGGGAAACGGAAAATCGGGTCGCCCGTCCACGCATTCACGC
>SXWH01000001.1 GCA_005791535.1 Verrucomicrobiaceae bacterium
CGCTCGGCGTGCTCGTCCTGCAGGACCTGTTCGCGATCCTTGTCCTCGCCGTGCAGCCGAGTCTGAATGAACTGAAGTTTTCGGTCGTCGGCATGTCGCTCGTGCGCGTCGTGGTGCTCGTGGGAACGGCCATGCTCGCGAGCCGCTACATTCTCCCGGTGATTTTCAGAGCCGTGGCAAGAATGCCGGAGCTTGTGCTAGTCGGCGCGCTCGCGTGGTGTTTCCTGCTCGGCGAGTTCGGCTCGTGGCTGAAGCTCTCGCGCGAAATGGGCGCGCTCGTCGCCGGCGTCTCGCTTTCCACTTTTCCGTACGCACTCGATGTCACCGCAAAAGTCACCAGCCTGCGCGATTTCTTTGTCACGCTCTTCTTCGTGGGTCTGGGGATGACCATCCCGATGCCGGATACACAAATCGTTCTTTGGGCGCTGGGCTTCGCGGCCTTCGTGGTTTTCAGCCGCTGGCTCACGACCTTCACACCGCTCTACGCAATGGGCCAGGGCCTTCGCGCGAGCGTGCTGCCCGCGCTGAATCTCAGCCAGATCAGCGAGTTCTCGCTGGTCGTGCTCCAGCTCGGCGTCGCATCGCACCACATTTCCGACCAGACGAAAGGCATGGCTTCACTTTCCTTCGTGCTGCTCGCCACGCTGAGCGCCACGGCGATGATGAAGAGCGACGGCCTCGCACGGCGGCTCGTTCCGGTGTTGAAGCGGACCGGACTGAAGGACCTCGACCACCAGCATCACGCCGGCGAGGACCACGGCGGCGGCGGACACGGCGCTGGAGCGCGCATCGTGATTCTGGGATTCTTCCGCACCGCGAGCTCGCTACTCGCGGACATTCGCGCGCACGCACCGGAGCTGCTCGACGACCTCGCCGTCGTGGACTTCAGCCCCGTGGCCCGCGAGGGACTTCAAAAGCGGGGCGTGCGGGTGATTTACGGCGACATCAGCCAGCGCGACACGCTCGTCCACGCCGGCATCGCATCGGCGCAGATGATTGTGTGCTCCGTGCCTGAATCGCTGCTGAAGGGCACGACGAATGAGAAGCTCGTCCGCCAGCTCCACGAACTCGCACCTGATGCAAAGATCCTCGTCACCGCCGAAACGCTGGCCGCCGTTCCCGTGCTCTACGCCGCCGGAGCCGACTACGTGAGCGTCGGCCGAGTCTTTGAAGCGTCGGACCTTCTCGCCGCGATGAAAGCCGTGCAGAGCGATGAACTCCCGCAAAAGCGCGCCGAGATGGAATCGCGAATCAGCACCCGCGAGGAAGTGCTGCCTTAATCTCCGTAGCCGTTCGGGTGCTTCACATGCCACGCCCACGCGCTGGCGATGATCTTCTCGACGTCCTGAAACTGCGGCTTCCAGCCGAGTTCCGCGCGCACTTTGTCTGATCCTGCGATGAGGCGTGGCGGGTCACCCGCACGCCGCGGCTTCTCAACGACGGCGATTTTTTTGCCCGTGACCTTCTCACAAGTCGCGATGATTTCGCGCACGCTCGTACCGCCGCCGGTGCCGAGGTTGTACTTCGCGCTCTGCGGCGCGGTGAGCGCGAGCATGTGCGCCTGCGCGAGGTCGAGGATGTGGATGTAGTCGCGGATGCACGTGCCATCCGGCGTCGGGTAATCGGTGCCGTAGATCTCTACGTGCTCCTTTTGTCCGAGCGCGACTTTCAGCACGTTCGGGATGAGATGCGTCTCGATGCGATGATCCTCGCCATAAGTCTCGCTGGCGCCCGCGGCGTTGAAGTAGCGAAGCGCGACGTATTTCAAATCGTGAATCTCGCTATACCAGCGAAGCACCTGCTCAAACATGAGCTTGCTCTCGCCGTAAGGATTGATGGGGCGCTGCGGGAGCGTCTCATCAATCGGCATCCGGTCTGGCACGCCGAACGTGGCGCAGGTGCTGGAGAAGACGAAGCGCTTGCAACCGACGGCGTGCATGGCGTCGAGGAGGTTGATGCCGCCGACGACGTTGTTGCGAAAATACTTTGAGGGATTCGTCATGCTCTCGCCGACGAGCGCGTTTGCCGCGAAATGCATCACCGCTTCCGGGCGCGTGGCTTCGAGCGCGTCCTCGATGTCGCAGCGCGTTTGCAGGTCGCCGGTGATGAGCTTCGCCCGCGGATCGACCGCTGAGCGATGACCCTCGGAAAGATTGTCGAAAACAGTAACGCCGTGGCCCGCGTTGAGAAGTTGCTCCACGCAGACACTGCCGATGTATCCGGCTCCGCCGGTGACGAGAATATTCATTGCGCCGTTGAAGTAGCGAAGCCGGCCACGGAGGCAAGGGGAGAACCTCGTTCACACGAATTTGTATCCCGCCGGTTACGGTTCAAAGACGGACACGGTCAAAGGTTCGCCGCAGGCTCGCGGGATATGATCACTCACGCTCCAATCGAAGCACTCGAATCCCGAATCGCACCGGCAGGCCTTGTGATGGCCACGTATGACGCCGTGACGCACGAACTGGTCCTCACGGGAGACGACGCTTCCAATGCTGTCGCGATTTTCCAAACCGGCCCCACGACATGGCGCGTGGAGGGCCGCGAGGATGCGGGATTCTTAAATACGTCGATCAACGTGGCTGGCGACGAGCGCTTCGAGGTCGGGCCGATCGCAAAGCTCACCGTGGAGCTGCGCGGCGGAGACGATTCGCTCGATTTGATCAACCTGCGCTCCCTGAAATCGCTCGCCGTGGACATGGGCTCGGGTTCGGACTCGGTGGAAACACTGGGCCTCGCAGTAAAGGGCGGTGCGACGTTCAACACCGGCGCCGGCATCGACATCGTGCAGCTCGACGGCCTCGCCGCCTCGATCGGCGGAAATCTTGAAATCAACGACTCCGCCGACGGCCTCACGTTCTCCTTCGACGCCGCTTCCTCCATCGTCGGCGGCCGCGTCGTTCTCACCGGAAGCGCCGGGCCCGACGTGTTGACCATGGCGACCGATACGAACTTGAAGATTGGGCGCGAAATCGTCTTCACCGGCAACGGCGGGTTGGACCGCCTGGAGTTCGGCAGTCAGGGCACCGTCTCGATCGGACGGGATGCGCAGGGACGCTCAATCGTTTATGAAGGCGGGAGCTCACTGGATCGGCTCGCAATCGGCAGCAGCAAGGTGACGCTCCTCGGCTCGGTGGAAATGAACGGCGCCGGCGGAAACGACATGCTCGATCTGGATGGCGGCATTGTTTCGATTGGCCGCTCACTCGCGGGAATATCGGTTTCGCTGACCGGCAGCGCGGGCGTTGATGAAATCGATATCAAGGGGAGTTCGTTCACCGCCGCAGGCCGCGTGCGTTTCGACGGCGGAACGGAGGCCGACCGGCTCGATCTTTCGGGAGCCCACCGACTCGTCTTGAAGGGAGGCGTGTCCTTCGACGGCGGCGCCGGTGCGGACGTTCTCGACATCGGCGCCGACACGCTCGCGATTTCGGGTGGTGTGACTTTTAACGGCGGCGATGATCCCGATACCGCGACGATTGACGCCGACGGGCTCATCACCGGCGCGGTGGTGCTTAATCCCGGCGCGGCAACCGTCGGAACGCAGGGCGTGGAAGTAACGAGTCGCAGCGGTTTGCCGGGCGCTCTGAAGCTCAACGGCCCGCTCACCATCGATTCCACGGCGGCCTCATCGTCGAGCGTGGACCGGATCAAGCTCACAAACCTCAGTATCAGCGGCCCACTCTCGATGCTTCTCTCGAACGGTGGGAGCAGCGTGGACATCGACAACCTCTCGGCCGGCGGGGCAGTATCGATCGACACACGCGGTGGGAGTGACACCGTGGAAATCGAACGCGACGCAACCTTTGGCGCGTCGCTCTTCCGCAAACTCGCGACGATCATGCTCGGAGACGGCGACGATACGCTCCTCGTCGGCAAGGGCTCGAAAAACAACCGCGTCCTCTTCATGGCAAACATCACCGCAGACGGAGGCACCGGCACGGATTCGCGCAACGATATCGATGCAGACAACAAATACGGCCCCGGAGCCGCCTACTCCGAGAGCGCGTTCGAGACGCTGATTCCGACGGTTTAAGGAAGCGTCTGCCCGAGCACGTCGTCGGTCTGCTTTTTGCGGAAGGCGATCAATGCCTTCCGGACCTTTGCGTCATGCAACGCGACGACGCTGACGGCCAGAAGACCGGCGTTCTTCGCACCGACCTCGCCGATTGCGAGCGTGCCGACGGGAATGCCACCGGGCATCTGTGCGATGCTGAGCAATGAATCCAGCCCGCTGAGCGCCTTGCTCTGCACAGGCACTCCGAACACCGGGAGATGAGTGTGCGCCGCGACCATTCCCGGCAGATGCGCAGCCCCGCCGGCGCCGGCAATGATGACCTGAATACCGCGGCCCGCGGCCGCCTTCGCAAACTCCGCCATGAGGTCCGGCGTGCGATGCGCGGAGACGACACGCTTTTCATGCGGCACACCGAAACGCTCCAGCATTTCCACGGCATGCTTCATCGTTTCCCAGTCGGACTTGCTGCCCATGATGACGGCGACGAGCGGTGATTTCATCCTTCGGAATCTGCGGATTACCAGCCCGTCTGTCGAGTTGGGAGATACCGGAGCGGAGCAGCGACCGGGATGGATACTCCGGCGGGTTCGTGACAATCGGCGCACCGCTGCCGCCAATCGATGGAGAGATCGGATATGCAATGGGCATAGAGTTCCCACGCCATGAAGACTCATCTCGTATCGCGCAAGCTGCGGTTCGTCGCAGCGGCACTCATCACCACAATCGCCGGACTGCAAAGCCCGGCACAGGCCGACTCTGCGAGCCGGACTTTCACGTTCAACAGCGACTTCGATCAAGGACTGCTGGTGAACGTTAATCACACCACCAACGATCAGCTGCAGCTCAACTCGGAAACGGGGACTTTCCCGTTCATATGGGTGGCGTGCTCATCGCGCGGGACCGTAACGCGAATCAACGTTTCCACCGGAGCAGTCCTCGGGGAATACCTCATGTCGCCGAATGGCTTCGCAAAGAATCCATCGCGGACAACCGTGGACGCTGCGGGCAACGTGTGGGTGGGAAGCCGCGACGAAGGCAGTTCAATCGACGGGACATTCGGCTACGGCTCGGTCGTAAAAATCGGCGTCGTCGTGGGAGGCACGCGCGGCTATCCGGACGGTCAGGGTGGATTTGTCGCGGACCCGCAAGGGCAGTATTTGAAGCCGCCGTTTCAATACAGCACCGCAGTGGATCGCGACGGCGACGGACTGATTCGCACCTCGCGCGGCCTTGGGAATATCCTGAACTGGAACAATGTCACCGACGGAAACGGTGGCGGGCCCGCAATGGCTGCCGCGCCGGTGGAAGACGCCGAGGACGAATGCATTCTCATTTACCAGCGACTCAAGGATGCGCCCGGATGTCGGCACCTTTCCGTGGACCGCGACAACAACGTCTGGGTTGGCGGATATCCGTTTGATTTGCGTCGCTTCTACAAGCTCGACGGAAACAACGGCGCAGCACTTGCGACGTTTGACGCCCGAACATTTGGCGCGGGAGGCTACGGTGGATTGATCGATGGTAACGGAATCCTCTGGTCGTCTAGCATCAGTCACAATGCCACTCTCCGCTATGACACGACGACCGGTACCGGCACCGCGATTCCAGTTTCCCAATCATACGGGATGGGCATCGACAGCGCCGGAAACATCTGGAACTCCGGCTACGGCGGGCAAATCACCAAGATCACGCCGGCCGGTACGGTAGTCGCGGGATTTCCGAAATCGACCGGCGGCAGTGAAACCCGCGGTGTCGCCGTGACGGTCGACGACAACATATGGGTTGCGAACAGCGCTCAGGGGAATGTCGTGCGATTCGACAACGCCGGCAACGTGCGGAAGGTGATCAGCACCGGCGCCTATCCGACAGGCGTTGCAGTGGATTCGTTCGGGAAGGTGTGGGTGACCAACTTCAATTCGAACAACACCGTCCGCATCAATCCGTCCGGCGGTACCGATGGATTGGGCGAGATCGATTTGACGGTGGACCTCGGGCCCGGTGCCGGTCCTTACAACTACAGCGACATGACTGGAAAAGTGCTGCTGGGCGCGATCCAGCAGGGCTTCTGGAGTGTTGTGCACGATGGAGGAACTTCGGACATCGCCTGGAATGCCGTGAGTTGGAATGCGGATACGCCGGCTGATACCGGCGTCGCGGTAAGCGTGCGGGCTTCGAATTCGCAAGCCGGCCTTTCGAGTCTTCCATTCACGGCGGTAGTCAACGGTTCCGCACTCTCAGCCATCTCGGGCCGCTACATTGAAGTGAGGACCACGCTCTCGCGGTCCGGCGGCACGACAGCAACCCCGGTGCTGTTCGACCTCACTGTGCAGGGTCCGCGCGAACGTGACTTCATCGCAGTGACAGGCCAGACGGTCCCGAATGATCCGCTCAACGTGCAGTGGAAATCGTTCGGCGCACCTGCGGTGAACGACTACGGATTCTCCGCATTTGTCGCAAAACTCCGCAGCGGCGTCGCGACGGTCTCCACGGCAAACGCGATCGGCGTGTTTACAAGCGATGCCAACGGCCCACAATTACTCGCCCAAACCGGATCTGTGCCGGCGGGCGTTACGGATAGTACGATCGTCTTCAGCCGCTTCGCGGATGTGATGTTCAATGACTTCGGCGAAGCAGCGTTCTACGCGCAACTGAAGGCCACGGACAAAACCACCACCACCCTCACGAAAGATAACGACTCCGGTGTGTGGCAGACTCTGAATGGCACCCTCACGCTTGTTGCCCGCGAGGGCGGCGAAGCGGCTGGCGTCCCTGGTGCGAAGTTCTCGAAGTTCCTCTCCGTCGCACTGCCGGCACGCGCGAATCTCGTCTTCTACGGTTCGCTGAAACAGGGCGTGGGCGGCGTGAGCAGCGTGGACGACACAGGACTGTGGGCGGTGGGTTCAACGGGACAGCTCGAGCTTCTACTCCGCGAGGGTCAGATGCTCGCCGTTCCCCCGATGGGATTACTCACAGTGAAACGCATCGACGCACTGCGCGCCGTGAGCGGCGCAGCTGGCCAGGGCCACTCGATCAATAGCTCCGGCGAGGTGGTCGCGCGGGTCACGTTCGCCACACGCGAACAGGCGATCGTCGTATGCAGCACGTCCAATGTGCCCCAGATCGTCGCCATCTCGGGAACATCCACACCCGCCGAACCAATTGGCGCAATCTGGAAGACATTCGGGGTGCCATCCATTAATGACGCCGGAGACGTGGCATTTGCGGCGAAGCTCGCGACCGGTTCCGGTGGCGTCGTACCGGCCAACAACGAGGCCATTTTTGCCGAATCAGGTGGCGGTCCGCTAATGCCGGTCGTCCGCAAAGGGCTTACAGTCCTCGGTGCGTCGGGCATTGCGAGCAAGCTGGGCGATCCCGTGTTCAACAACTTCGGCGACATCGCATTCGCCGGCGAGGCTCTGAACGTCGGGGTAAAAACAAAAGGCATCTGGAGCAACTTCGGCGGCGCGCTCTCCGAGGTCGCCACCATCGGCGGAGCGCCCGCGGGCGTTCCCGGCGCGACGTTCAAAAAAATCAGTTCGCTGGCTCTCAGCGATAACGGCGTGCTTTTTGTAGCACAGCTCACTTCAGGTGTCGGCGGCATCACCTCATCGAATGATGTCGGGCTGTGGGGACCTGAGGCAAACGGTTCCCTCGCAGCGCTCGTGCGCGAAGGACAGACGCTCAATGTGGACGGCACTCCAAAAGCCATCCGCATTTTCTCCGCGCTGCGGTCCGTGTTCGCTTCATCCGGCCAGCGCCGCACGTTCAACTCCCGCGGAGATATCGTGATCCAGGCGGCCTTTACCGACCGCACTGAGGGCGTGTTTGTCATCCGGAGTGGCGAACTTCAGATGATGGAGTAGGGCGATTCGCGGATCCGCGATTCGCTCCAGAACAACGTAAGGGCCCGCCGCCTGTCTTCGGACCGGGCGGCGGGCCTTTCGCGTTTACTTGCCAAAAAATCCCGGCGTCCACGTCCACTGCGGATGCCGGATGTAGGCGAGGGCCTCGGGAATGGTGAGGCCGGCCTTGCTCGCGACAGCGGTGCGGATGCGGTGATCGTTGAACTTCGCCAGCTCCGCGGGCGGTGGTGAGTAAAGGCGATCGTGCGGAACCTTCTGCCCGAGCAGCAGTGTGTAGAATCCGTCGAGCTGAAAGAGGCTGGTGGACGGCGGCAGAACGTCGAGCTGCGCAAACATCGACGGTCCGTTTTCGCGGTAGTGTTGCACGATGGATTCGGCACCGTGGAGCGCGACATCGCTCCGGCAGGCCTGCCAGAACGGCGTATCGAGCCGAGTGTTGAAACGGTAATGCACCGCGAGAAAGTCCCGGATTTCATCCCAGAGATTCCGGATGATGCGGTCGCACGATGCCTGCATGGTTGGTGAAATGCGGCAGTCGTTTTCCTCGAGCGCACCGGCGAGAAATCGAAGCGCCTGGCAGATGACGAAGATGGCCGTGGCTTCGAGCGGCTCGACAAATCCGTGCGCATTCCCGACTGCGAAGACATTCCCGACCCAGCAGCGCCGGTAGCGTCCGGTGCGAAATTTTACGATGCGCGTGTTCTTCACGGACGGGTTCTTTTTCCGGAACTCCTGCTCAGCCTCATCGTCGCTGATGAATGCAGTGGAATACACGTAGCCGCGGTTGATGTGCTGCTCGTGTTCGATTTGCCATGCCCAACCGGAGTCCATCGTCTCCGCGACAGTGTACGGGAGGATCGGCTCGGCGCCGCGTTCCCATCCACCGGCAACTGCACGGTCGCAAAAGAGCGCATCGGCGTAGCTGTCGAACGGCTCCTCCAGCGCCTTGCCGAGCAACTCGGAGCGGAAACCGCTGGCGTCAATGTAGAGGTCGGCGGTGAGGCGCTCGCCGGTGTTCAGCGTGAGCGAGGCGACTCCTTTTTCGCCGCGCTCCACGTGGTCCACCGTGGCTTCGGTGATCTCGATGCCGTGCTCCACGGCGATGCGCTCGAAATACTCCACCATCCATGCGTTCTCGATGTGGTAGGCGAAGTTGCGGCGAATGTCGGGCAGCCCGTTTTGAAGTCGCGCGAAGACTTTGCTGCGCGACATCAGCGCGGAGTTGATGTCGCAGTCCTCGAAGTCGTCCCACATGAAGTAGCCGTGCGTCTTTCGCACGCCCTCGAGTTGCGAAGCCATCTGCGGAGTGAACGTGTAGTTGAAATGCGAACGCGGTCCCCATTCAAACCGCACACCGAGTTTCCAGGTGGGACGCGCCTCGCGGTAGAAACGGGTTTGTTCAAGACCGAGGAAGCCGTGGAGGTGATACGGCAAATCCGACGTGCTTCCCTCGCCGACTCCAATGATTCCTATCTCGCGACTGCGCACGACGCGGATGCGCAGTTGCGGAAGTTTTATCTTGAGAGTGAGAGCGGAGAGGAAGCCGGCAGTGCCTCCGCCAAGGACGATGACGTCGCGGATCATGCGACAAAAATCACCGCGCCTCGGCGACTTGGCAATTTCGGAATGCCTTCCAGCACGAGAATTCGCGGCTACGCGCAGCGAGCCCGCAAAAACGGTCCGCTTGCCCCACTAAGGCGAGACAAGCGTCCGGATACGCATGAACTGCTTAATCCCGCCGGGCGCATACGGCGTGGCGCTCCGCCACGTCTGCGTGAAAGTGCCGTCGCCGTGATCGGTGCTGGAGACAAGCACCACACTTGCGCCGCTGCTCCAGTCGGCCAGCGTGTCCGAGACCTCCGCCACGGTCGCGAGGTCCGCCGCAGGGCGGTGGCGGAAGGTGATTGCAAGATAGGTCTGCCCGCCGTCGCTCACGAACTGCCCGGCCGGGAGCACGCCCGTGTTTCGAACAAACGGATTGAGCGACAGCGCGTATTCGAGGGCGTTCGGAATTCCGTCGCCGTCGTCGTCACCACCCGCAGAAAGTGAATCGCTGTATGCCGTCCGCCACTGCCCGAAGGTCATCTGCGCGGAGGACTGCGCGGGGCTTCCGCCGATGTCCGCGCTTGCCGTCCAGTTTGCAGCGTTGTTGTGATCGATATTCGGCGCAGGCGAACGCAGCACAAGCGACGGACCGTTTCCGTCTGCAGCGACTGGCCACGGTGCGATGTCATCATACGTCGCGCTGAATAGCGGCGTTGTGATGTTGTTCACGGTGAGCGCGAGCGTCAGTGTTTCACCGCCATTGCTCAGCCCCGTCTGGGCTCCGTCGACCAGTCCGAAAATTCCCGCAACCGCGCGGCCCGTTCCATATCGGGCCTCAAACGCTGCGACGCTTCGCACCACCACGCAGCGCGCGCCGGGCGCAAGCGTATAGCCGGTTGGGAAATCGAACACGACGCCATCGGTGAATTTCGCGCCCGTGAAATCGACCGTCGTCGGTCCCACATTCATCAGTTCGACGAACTCAAACATGTCGGGATTCGTGCTGATCGCTGTTTCCACCGACCGTGCCGGCGGCGCCGGATTGTAGTGGATTTCGCTGATGACCACATTTGCCGGACTCGGCGGCTGCGAGCCGACGGTGAAGTAAGCGCTGTTCACTCCGCTCCACTCCAAAGCCGCAGTACGTGCCCGCGTGCGGACGGTGCCCGAGCTGTTAAGGACAATACCCGACGCCGCGCTCGACCGCACGATGTCAACGCGTCCGTCGAAACTCAGGTCGTCCTCGGTCGCCGACGATTTGTGAACCTCCACGGCAAGCGTGTTGGTTCCTTCGATCAAGCTCGCGACCGGAATCGTGAACTCGTAGTACAGTGTGCTCTCGTCCGCACCTGTGACATTGCTCGAAGCGAGCGTCGTATTTCCGAACGAGGTGGGCGGCATGTTGGAGCGGCCCAGCTCCGTTCCATTCAGGTAGATCACCGCGCCGTCATCGCGCAGGACGAGGGCTTTCGCAGACTGAATCGAAGCCTTGTTTGTTATCGTGAAGGTCTTCCGGAAATACGTCGTGATGTTCCGGTTCGAAGCATTGCCGCCGAAGCCGATTACCGTGCCTTCGTCACCGTCGCCGTACCCAAGTTGCCCTGCACCGGACGGCCACGCGGAATCGTTGAAGCCGGAATTTTTCCAAGTCGAGACGGGTGCGGACGCCGTCACGAGATATTTCCACACGGAGTTTGCCGGAATAGGCGACTCGGTGGTGAGACCGCCGTTGTAGATCTGCGCTGTCGGCGACGGCGCGCCGGTCGCACTCATTGGATCGCTGCCGTCGAGCGTGTAGTAGAGCACAGGCTCGGCGTGCGTGAGGTAAAGCTGAAAGCCAGCCGGCACCGTGCCGCCGTTCTGGCTGAACGTGGGTTGATCGATGCTGGGATAAAGCTGCACACTACGGAAGCGTGCGACGTCGATGGGCAGGATTGCGTCCCAATATCCCGTGCCTGCGGCGTTCATGTAGTTCATGTTGTTCAGCCACGTAGTCTCGCGCTTCTTCGCGCCTTCGCCATTGGCATCGCCCCACCGCGCGCTCTCGCAAACGATTGCCTTGTCGATCCGCGTTTGCAGTGCAGCCCAGCGCGCCTTTTGCCCCGTAGGCGAGAGCGGGCCATTATTGAAAAGAAGCTGGTGGATGCGCTCGCGGAACATCGTTTTGAACGGCTCGGCTCGGCGGAACTTGTCGTAAATCTTCGCCGGGCCAAACGTGTAGCCTCCATCCACGGCGGGGTCGCCCACCGATGCAAACGGCGCCGCGCTGCCGCGTCCGCTTGTGCGCGTCAGCGAATCATTTGAGATTTCCTGATCCCACGCCACGAACCGGAATCCCTCGCTCAATGGTCCGCGCCGGCGGCCGACCCAGTAGTTGTGATCGGGCCAGTCCTCGGCGCCCGCCGCGATGTGGGCTATCATGTAGTCGCGGAACGATGGCCAGTGGATGTAAATCGGATACGCGGGATTGCGTGTGCCGTCGGGATTATTGCCCAGAAGCTTCTGGCAGCGGACCGCGTCCGTGATGCCGGCGTCGTTCACGATGGCGACCATTTCGTTCCAAGCGGTCGCATTTCCGTCGTTCACTTCCTGAAAATCCTTCAGCACATCCCACTCGGTTTCGTCACCTCCAAAGGTCGTCGAGAACCACACCGCATTCGGGCGCTCGGCGAGATTGTAGAGACCCCAGTAGAGGCCATTGATGTAGAGGTGCGCGTAAACGCCGCGGCAGTTCGGATGCCCGAGGGCATTCATCAAGTCGCGCATGTATTGGTCGCGCATGTATGTCGCTTTGTCGTTGTTCCAACGCTGCTCACCATCGGAAACGTCACCATCAATGACGGGCATCGAGTCGGTGGAACACGCGCGGAGCAAAAGCTGATCGAATGACTTCACGCCACCGTTGAAGATATCCTCCTTCAAGCGCGACCAGCCGTAGTCGCTTCGGAAATTCAGCCGCAGCGGATGCTTCGGCGTGAAGCCATGACCGCGGCTGGAATTTCCATGCGGCCGCACTCCGGCCTGAACGTGCCAGCCGGGCGAGCCGTCGGGATTGATCCACTCGATGCTCACTTTCCGCTCGCCAGCCATACCGCGCTGCGAGGTGTCGTAATAGATTCCCGCCGGTGCAGTCGGGCTGAAGAGCGATGCGATCGGCGACGTCATACTAATCGTCGGCAGCGATACGAGTCCCTCTGCGACGCTGTAACCAGGGAGCGTGGTGTTCACGACATTGGGATCCATGGCGTAATCCGCCGCGCGGCCTACCCAACTTGTGGGGTATCCCGGCGGCGTGTTCGACTGCGTGAGCACCTGCGAGGTGAAAATGTAGGTGTGCGAATCGACATTCGTGGAACGCAAGCCCGAGCCCGATTTATAAGCCATTGCGCGGATGTAGCCGGTCGCCGAAACAGACAGTGTCACAGTCGGTATCGCCGCCGCGTTCGCCGCCGGGACCTGAGTTCCGATTGTCGGCGAAGGATCGCTGCCGTCGAGCGTGTATGCAATCGTCGCGCCCGGCGTGGCGCAGGAGATGTTCACATTCTGCGCCGCGGAATAAAGTCCGCGTTTGGGGATGAAGTTCGTATCCGCCACGAAGCCGAGAAAGCCGGTCGTGTTTGCGGTGCCGGGCGTCGGCGGATCCATGTAGATTGAAGTCCCATACGTCACCGTCGCGCCGGAGAGCTCCGCATTGATCAAGAACTCCGCGCTTCCCGCCGTGTCGTTCATTCCATGAATCGCGAGGACGTGATTTCCATTCGTGAGTAACGCGGCGGAGGCGGAGATATCGATACTCTCAAGCACCGAGGCTTCGCCGATTGTGCGATCGCTCGCCGCGGTTGAATTCCACGCGGGCGTGGCCGGCGCATTCCGCCGCGCGACTTCGACTCCGTCGATATAGGCCACGAAGCCGTCGTCGTACCGCACCTTGAGCGTGGCGGCATTGAAAGGTGTCACACGATTCACGGTGAAAGGAAGGCGCAGATACACGGAGGCGTTCACATTCCGCATTGCGGTCTGCGAGTTGGTGGTCACGTAGGGAGTAAGCCCCGCAAGCATGTCGGGCTGCGTGCCGCTGGCTAGAATCGACACGGCGGCAGGGCTCAGCGTTTCATTCCAAATCGAAACGTCGTCGATCTGACCCTCGTGGTACTGCGCGGCACCGGCGTCATTGGAAAAGCCGATGTTGATTTTCTTCTGCCAGTTGAAGTCCGAAGCCGCCTTCGCGCCCGACGCGACCTGAATGCCATCCACGTAAATGCGCTGCCCGGGAATCGATGATCCGTAAGTATGCACCACGTGGTGCCACTGGTTGTCCGCGTAGTTCTTTCCCGTCGATGCGATGACCTCGTTATTCCACGTGCGAACGCCGATATTGCCGCCCGAGAGATACACGTGCCGGTCGTGACCGCCGGTGCCCAGATCGCTGTCCACGACTGCAAACAGGCCAGTCGTCGCCTGCGTCGTGCGGAACCAGAAGGACGACGCATACGAGGTCTCCGAGACGTCGAGCGTCGCGGAAGCGTATTGGCTTTGCGCCCGGGTGAAGCCCAGCGACTTGCCCTCGCCAATCGCGCCGGGAAACGAGGTGTTATAAGTGGCGCCCAGCAAATCCACCGCAGGTCCTGTCGCGATGTTGTTCGCTGTAGTGTCGTCGAACGTCCAATACGCGATGGGCTGGCTCGAACTCGCGCCGCCCACTTGATACCCGATGCGCGACGACGATGCCGTCCAGGCCGCATCATTGAAGGAAAGAGCGGTCCACGTCGTGCCGAGCGTGCCGTTGGCGGGAACGAGGTATTTTCCGGTGGAACTGGCGGCGACGAGATCCTGCGAATCCACGACATTTCCCTCGCCGAAACTGATATCCGCGCGCTGCGCCGGGTATCCGTTGAAGAGCGAAGGATACGTACCGTCCGGCTTCCGCAGGGCGAGATAACCGCCGGCGTTGTTGCCGAGCGAGAAGTTCGTGTGAAGCTCGGCGGCCGGATTCCGGCGATCCTTGCCGGAGGCGAAAATGACGCGGCGTTCTCCGGCATTCAACGTCATCGCCGGAAGCGGCCACAAAAAGGGCTGCTGGCTGTCATCGGAAAGAAACCACCCGGATAGACTCACCGCCGCCGCACCGTTGTTATACAACTCAATCCAGTCCGAACTGGCACCATCAACATCCAGAAGATGCCCGTCGTTTTCAGCGACAAATTCCGAAATGACGACTTCCCCATGGGCGAGGCAGAGCGAGGCGGCGAATGCGGCAGCGATGTGTCGAGGGCGAAGCATAGTAAGGCCGCGAAATGTAAGCCGCAAATCCGGCGGCGCAACTTCTTATAGACCGGAGTTTCGGCTTGCCATACGCGCCTCCTACCACTCCCCTTCCGGGAGAACGAGAATTCGCATACCCATGAACATCAAACTTCGTCCCGCGGTCCTCGACCGCAGCTTCACCCGAATCTTCGCAGCCGCAATCGCATGTGTCTCCGCACACGCAGCAAATCTCACGTGGGATATCACTCCCGGCACCATCGGAACCGGCGACAGCGCCATCACCGGCGGTGCAGGAACGTGGGACCTCACAAACGGCAACTGGACGACGGACGGCGGCGCGAACAACATCGCGTGGACCGATGGAAACAGCGCGATTTTTCAGGGAACAGCCGGTGTAGTAACGCTCGGTGCGCCGATTTCGGCGAATGCAATCACGTTCAACAGCGCTCACACCATCACGGGCGGCACGCTGACGTTGGGCTCGGCGACGCCAACTATCACCGGGAATGGCGTGCTCGGCGTCATCTCGGCCGTCGTCGCGGGGACGAATGGGCTGTCGCTGACCGCAACCGGCACAGCGGGCGTTTATCTCGATGGTGCGAACACCTATTCGGGCGTCACGACGGTGAACTCCGGCTTCCTCGTTGCCCGGAATAATTCGGCGCTCGGCTCATCCGCGGATGGTACTGTTGTCGCAAGCGGCGGCACGCTCCAACTCGAGAATCTTGGGGGTGTCGATACGGTGATTTCTAACGAAGCGCTGACCATTTCCGGAACGGGCATGCTCGGGAATCGCGGAGCACTCGCAAGCTGGACCGGCAACAATACGTGGGGCGGTTCGGTGACGATGGCGGCAAATAGCAGCGTGTTTGTAAACGCCGGAACGCTCGCAATCAACGGCGTGGTAGGTGGTACGGGCTTCAATCTGAGCAAGACTGGCGCAGGCCAGCTCACGCTCGGTGGCGCGGCATCGAACACGTACACGGGCACGACGATTGTGGACAACGGCAACCTCGTGCTCGCGAAAACCGGCGGCGCTTTTGCGATCGTCGGGAATGTGCAGATGGGCAACGGCACTGCAAACCAGCCGAACCTGCGTATGGGAGGAAACGAGCAATTCGGTCCGGGCGTGGTAATGACCTTCGCCAATCCCGCAGGGCAGTTCACCCGATTTGACCTTCTCGGCACGACCCAGACGCTCGCCGGTATTTCGAATACCACCGGCACTGGTGTAATTCAGAACGGAGGAATCGGGGTCGGAAGCGCGTCGAATGCGACGCTCACGCTCAACACGGCGGCTAATTTTTCCTACAACGGTTACCTGCGGAATTTCGATAACGTAAACAGTGGCGGTACCCTGAACGTGGTCAAGATAGGCACCGGAAAGCAGACGTTCGCCGGAGCCAACGTGAACTACACCGGCACCACCACCGTAAGCCAGGGCACGCTCGCGCTGAGCATGACGACGAATTTCAACTCCGCGACTACGGTGGCCGCCGGAGCGGCGCTGGAGTTAAACGACACGGGAAATTTCGGGCAGGGACCGGCTGGGGCGACGGTCGCCCTCGGAGGAAATCTCGACCGCACAGGCGGCGTCGGTTGGCTGGTTTGGACCGGAAAAGTGAGCCCAACTGCGGCGACGGCCGCCATCAACTTGAAGAATGCAGGTGCCAATGCCGGCACAGGCTTGGGCTGGCTGTTTTTGGACGGCGGATTGGGATCGAGCGGAGCGCAGACGCTGACGATCAATCACACGCTCGCCGATGGCACGACACCGAACAACAACCTCGCAACCGTGCTTCGCAATAACAACAGCACCTACACTGGCGCAATCACGGTCAACAACGGCTCGCTGGTGATCGCCGGCGGCGTGGCGCTGGGCACGCAACTCGCGAATACGGCAGTCACTTTGAACAATGCGACGCTGCAATTCGCGACCGTCTTCGCATCGACTCAAAATACCGCCAACAATCTCCAAAGTATTGCTGGAACGGGAACGGTGTCGCTTGGCAGTTCCACGCTGAACATCGGTCTTAACGATGCTTCCAGCACGTTCGCCGGCAACGTGACCGGTTCCGGAGGAATTGCAAAGACGGGGGCTGGCAATCTCGCGCTCAGCGGAAACGGTGTGGCTTACACCGGCGGGACAACCGTGAACGCAGGGACGATGAGTCTCACCGACTCGCGTCTCGTCGCGGGCGCGAAGACCGTCGCAGCGGGAGCGACGCTGGAGATCAATTCCTCCATCCCGTTTGCGACACGCTGGAACAACTCGGGGACGATTTCCGGCGCAGGAACGATCAACAAAACGGGAGCCGGCGTCTTCGGAACGACGGGCGCGGTGAACTTCTCCGGCACGATCAATATCCTCGGCGGACGGCTTCACAACGATAACGTGACCGGCAACTGGAGCGGCTCCACTGCGGATGTGAACATCAGCGCCGGTGCGGTGCTCGATTTACGCGCAAACGATATTTACGTGGATGAATTGAACGGTCTGGGCGAGATTTGGAACTCCCAGCCCGCAGGCGGCGGCGACGTTCTTTTCGTCGGCGTGGCGAACGGCAGCAGCACTTACGGCGGCAACATCCTCGGCAATGCCTCGCAGGCCGCCGACAGCCCGAACGGCGCGGTACTTTCACTCACGAAGCGCGGAACAGGGACGTTCACACTCACCGGCGCGGGCAACATCTACAGCGGCGCGACGACCGTGGAAAATGGCATCGTTCGGATCTCCGGCGGCGACAACCGTCTGCCGGCCGCAACGAACCTCACCGTAAACGGCGGCGCGACCTTTGGTGGCACGTTTGATCTGAACGGGCTGAATCAAACCGTCAGCGCGCTGAGCGGCGCGGCGGGCACAGTGCCCGGCACAGTCATCGGCAACGGAATCCTCACCGTGAATGGCGCGGTGGCAACGACCTTCGCCGGAAACATCACCGGCACGACTTCGCTTACGCGCGCTGGCACTGGCGTCACCGCACTCACCGGCGCGAGCACATTCAGTGGGCCGACGCTCATCACGGGCGGCGCGATTCGCGAAGCGGCAGCCGGATCGCTTTCGCCAAATTCCAACATTCAGTTCAACGGCGGCGTGCTTGAAGCGGGCTTCGCGGATTTTGCGCTCACGACCGGAACCGGAGGGGCGCAAGTGCAGTGGCTCGGAAACGGCGGATTTGCCGCGTTCGGCGCTCCGCGCAATGTGAGCGTCGACGGCGGAGGCACGCTGACCTGGAACTCCGGCAGCTTCGTTCCCACAGGCTCCAAACTGCTCTTCGGATCCAGCGCTGCGGACAATACGGCCACGCTCGTAAACAACCTCGACCTTGCCGGCGCGAACCGCACCGTCGAAGTGATCGGAGGTCCCGCCGCGATCGAAGGCGCGCTCGCAGGCACCGTTTCAAACGGCACGCTCACCGTCCGCGGCACGAGTGGTTCGCTCGCACTCACCGGCCAGGCGACGGCGGATGTTGTTGTGGACAACTCGAATGCAGCGAGCACGAACATCATGAACCTCTTGCTCAATCGCGCAGGCGGAAACGCAATCGCGGGTGGCCTGCGAATTGGTGCGACTGACAGTGGTCAATGGGCGACCGTCCGCCTTGGCGCGAACGACCAGATCGCGGATACGACGGTCGTGAATTTCGGCGCAGTCTCGGGAAGCTGGTCATATCTCAATCTCAACGGCTTCAACGAAACCGTCGCCGGCCTGAGCAGCCTCCCGGGCAAGGATGGCGGCGTGCTCCAACTCGTGGAAGGCGACGTCTCACCTGCGACGAACAGCACTCTCACCATCAATGTCGCCAGCGGTACTCAGAACTACTTCGGCCATATCCGCGACCGAGGCAACGGCCCGACAAACGACCCAGGCGGCAACGGACGCCTCGGCATTGTAAAAGAGGGCGCGGGAACGCAGGAACTCGTCACCTGGAACACCCAGGTCTGGACGGGGCCGACCACGGTAAACAACGGCACGCTCCGTCTCGGTCTTGGTGGTTCGACCGGCGGCGGCGGCACGCTTTCCTCGGCGACAACGATTGCTGCAGGCGCAACACTCGATGTGACGAACGCCTCGAACCGCAACTGGTGGTGGCACAACGGTGGAATCACCGGTGCGGGGAACGTCGTGAAGAGCGGCGACAGCATCGTCAACTTGATCGGAGCCACCGTAAACTACACGGGCACGACGACCGTGAACTCGGGCATCCTGCGCCTCACTGACGCGACCGCGTTCGCGAGCAACGTCACCGTCAATGCGGGCGCGTGGCTTGAGGAAAACCGGACGACCGGCAGCGGAAATCTCGCAATTTCAATGACCGGCGCAGGCGGCTACATCAAGCAGGGCGCAGGCGAGACGATTATCCCGACACCGGTTTCCATCGCACAGGTCGCGTTGCGCGCAGGCTTGCTCACCGCGGGTGCGGACAACGTGTTCACTTCCGCTACGACGCTGTCGCAGGGCGGAAACAGTTCGCAAACTTTCAAGCTGAACGGAACCACGCAGACGGTCGGCGGTCTCGGTGGGCAATACGATTTCGGCAACCGCATCCTCGGTGGAAGCCCGACGCTGTCGTCGCTCACCGTGAATATCGCGGCCGGCCAGCAGACGTTCTACGGCGGCAAAATCGGCGACGTCGGAACGGATGAAAACAATCTCGGCATCACCAAAACCGGCGGTGGAACACTCGTCCTCAGCGGAACCGGCAGCTACACCGGCGGCACGGTCATCGCCGGCGGAACGCTCCAACTCGGCGCGAGCACCACGATGCCTGTGAACCTCGCAAATCTCGGCATCTGGCTCGACGGCGCGGACCCGGAAGCCGATGGCAGTGCGCCCGCAGACGGCACACCGATTTCCGTTTGGAAGAATAAAGGCACGCTCGGTGCGACAGGCGATTTCAGCGCCGTGGTGGGCCGGGAGCCGAGCTACGGTGCCGCCGGAGCTGGCTTGATGAACGGGAATCCGACGGTCCGCTTTACAGCGGATGCAGTCGTCGGCTTCGGGAACCAGACGAATTATGATCGTCTCACCAACCCCATCAATCTCGCCAACGGTCCATCGACCATCATCGTCGCGGGCCGCTATGCAGGCGCCACGGTGGACGAACGCAAACGCCTCGTCTCCGGGCTCGCAAACAACTACCTCCTCGGCTGGTGGGACAACGGCGAGAACACTGCCTATTACCAGAACGGATTCGCACCGGGGAAAGCAGCCGGAACGACAAACCCGCACGTCTATACGAGCGTGATGCGCGGGGACGGAATCGGCGAAACGTACGGCAATGCACTTGGACGCATGGGCGCGCTCGGCAACGCGTTCGGTCCGAATGGTCTCGCGCTTGGCGGCGGCAACACTTCCGGTGTGCAGGAATACTCAACCGGCGACATCGGCGAGCTCATCATCGCACCGGTCGCCATGAGCGACGCGGACCGCGGTGCAATCGAAGCCTACCTCGTGCGGAAATGGACCGGCTTTATGCCCGCCAACCCGCTCCCGACCACCGGCACGCTTTCACTCACCGCAAGCGGCGCGACGCTCAACATCAACGGCGTCACGCAGACGACCGGCAGTATTTCCGGTGTCGCCGGAACAAGCATCGCGCTCGGCGGCGGCTCACTCACCGCGGGAAATGACAACGGCACCGCGCAATTCGACGGCATCATCTCCGGCGCGGGCAATCTCGCGAAAACCGGCACCGGCACCTGGACGCTGGGCGGCGCGAACACCTATTCCGCAGTCACGCGTGTCCAGAATGGAACGCTCGAACTCAGCGGCGGCGCGGACCGGCTCCCTACCAGCACCACGGTAACGCTCGGTTCGTCCACAACCAGCGGAACACTCAAGCTCAACGGCAACAATCAGACCGTTGCCGGCCTTTCCTCGACGACCAGTCCCGCTGGCGCAAACAGCCGCATCATCAACGGCTCGCCCACGGCTGCGGTACTCACGCTGAACATCGCGAGCGGCACGAACAATTACTCCGGCAAACTCGGCGGCAGCACGCCGGACGAAAACAACCTCGGCTTCGTCAAGCAGGGAACCGGAACGCTCGTGCTAGGGCAGTCGAGCACCTACACCGGCAGCACGGTCATCAGCGGAGGCACAGTGCAACTCGGTGGTGCCCGCGCATTGCCGACGAGCGCAGCCGTCTGGCTCGACGCGACCGACGGCGGTACCATCAACACCAGCGCGGGCGTCATCACCAGCGTCACAAACAAAGGAACGCTCGGCGCAAGCGGCAACTTCACCGCGCCGGCTGGGAACGAACCATCGCTCGCGTTCGAAGCCAGCATGGGCGGCAATCAGGTCATCCGGTTCGACGCGCTCACACCCGCAGGAAATGATCAGCTCAACAACGGGCTCAACTTCGCAAACGACGTCACAGTCGCCTACATCGGGCGGCTGGCGGGCACATCGAACCAGCGGCTTCTCTCCGCCAGCGGGAACAACTGGCTTCTCGGACCGTGGGGAGGAAACGGCGAGACTGCATTTTTCAACAACGGCTTCCTTTACAACGGCGGACTCGCGTCCACCGACACGCTGCCGCGCTTCCACATCGGCACCATCGCAGCGAATGGCGCAGCCGCCTATTACTCAAACGGCACGCTCCTCGGCACCGGCAGCGGTGTCGGGCCGAGCAGCCTGCGCCTTGGCGGCGGCTACCTCGCGAACGGGACGGAATTTGCCAGCGGCGATATCGGCGAGCTTTTCGTCTTCAACGGCGTTCTCTCCGATGCCCAGCGCACGCAACTCGACAGCTACATCGCTCGGAAGTGGTTCGGCCTCGGAAATACCGACGTGCTCCCGGCGACAACGGCAGTCAGCCTCAGTGGAGGCAGCACGCTCGATGTGAACGGCGTGAACCAAACCATCGCGAGCCTCGCCGGCGATGCGGGCACGACGGTCGCGCTCGGCAGCGGAACACTCACCGTCGGCAATGCCACAAGCACGACGTTCAGCGGCGCGATCAGCGGAAGCGGCACGCTTTCGAAAATCGGTTCAGGAACGCTCACGCTCGACGGCATCAGCGCGATCATCGGCAATGCCTACGTTCAAGTCGGCACGCTCAATGTCACCGGCACGCTCGGCGCTTCGCTCATTGAGGTGCAGAACGGTGGAACCCTCGGCGGAAATGGAAGCATCGGCGCGGACGTCTATGTTCTCGGTGGTGGAAAGCTGTCGCCGGGCACAAGCCCCGGTACACTCACCGTGACCGGCACCACGTTGGATTTCAGCGATGCGGTGAACGCGACGAACACACAGTCGCTCGTCTTTGAACTCGGCACCGCAAGTGATCGCGTCAACCTCACCACCGGCCAGTTTGGAATTGGAACCGGTGTTCTTGAGTTCGACGACTTCGCATTCAGCGCGGGCAGCGGATTCGGCCCGGGCACTTACACGCTATTCGACAGCACGCAGGATGTCTTCGGTACGCTCGGCAGCTCGCTCAGCGGAACCGTCGGCGGATTCAGCGCAACGATCGCGCTGGCCGACACGAACAACGACATTGTTTTGAACGTAGTCCCCGAACCCGGCAGCGCCACGCTGCTGCTCGGCGGCCTCGCGATGCTGGCCGGACGCCGCCGCCGGAAAGCGTAAGACGCCGGGCGCTTCAGGGCGCTGGCGGCGTTGCTTCGATAACCAAGGTTGCGGCGCCGACGGGCCCCGTGACTTTCAGCGTGAACGGCTGCTCGCTTCGAGTGCCGGTGCCTGCGGCTTCCACCATAGGCGCGCGCAGATTGTCCATCAGCAGTTTGCCGGAGATTGAATAGTCTCCGGTCGCGTGGCGGCCGCGCGCTTTTGTCAGCGTGATGGTCCGATCCTCGAGCGTGAACTCCGCTTCCGCGTCGGTGACGATGCGGCCCTTCCAATCGAGCGGGAGCTTCGCATTCCCGATGGTGAGCGAGCCGCCGAGTTTCAGGGACTTCAGCGCACCGTCCGCGGAGATGCTTCCGTTCACCACACCGCCGAGCGGCCACTCAAAGCCGCTCAAGAGCGCGGCATCCGCGAGCCGGAGATTCTTCGCGGTGAGCCGCACACGGCCGACCGTGTCCTCATTCAGGAGCTTGGTGAAATCGACCTCGGGCCAGCGCTGCCACACGTCGAGCGGCAGCAGCGCATCGCCTTCAAGCCAGGTCTCGCCGTTCTTTTGCAGGCGGATTCCGCTGAGGTTCACGAGGCTCGGGCCCACGCCTACGGAAGCGGTGAGGCTGGTTCCGTTCTGGTTGAGTTTGAAGCGGTCGAAAATGATCTGCTCCTTTTCAATCGTGCCCGCGAGTTCTGCATCGAGTGGATGCGTTGCGCTCGAACCGAGCAGGTGAAAGCGCCCGACCTTGGCGGTGAAATCACCCTTGCGCTGATCGCCGGTCCATTTGCCCGACCAGGACAGCGAGGCGCTGCCTGCAATCGGCGCGGGCAGAATCGGCGGCCCGAGCAGCGCGCCATACGCCTTCAGGTCGCCAACATAAAGTCGCACGCGTCCATCGAAGCCGCCACCGTCGAGACTCACGACTCCGTTGGCGCGAAGGTAGTCATCGTCGTTTTCAAACTGCACGTTGAAGATCTGGATTTCCCGGCCTTTGAAAACGAGCGCGCCTGTGAGTTGTTCGAGCGGTGCGGTGCGGTATTTCAGACCGGTGCCGTTTACGATAATCTGTCCATCGTACAAGGCACTGCCGCCGGGTTTAGCGCCGGAGCCGCTTACGGTGCCGCGAAGCGACAACTCACCCGCAGTGTAGGTGAACTCCGGGAGCAGCAGCGCGGAAAGTTCGGTGAGATTGCGGATGGATGCGTTGATCTTCAGATCAAAAGGCAGCTCCCACCACTTCGCGCCCGCCTGCGGCATCGCGAGCGTGCCGCTGAGCGAAAGCTCATTTGCGCCCTGCTTGAGATTGCATTCGGGAATACCGAGGCGCTGGTCCACAATCGAGAGCCCGAGCGTGAGCGTATCCCACTGTCGCGATTCCCACTGGATGCGGTCCGCTTCAAGTCGCAACCGCGTATCGCCGCGCGCGATGTCGCGCGGACTCCCGTGAAAGACAAAGCTGCCCTCGCGGATGATGCCGCCCGCCGCCTCGCTGATGCCGAGGAATGTGGACAGCGTTCCGAAATTGATCGCCGAAAACCGCCCGTTCGCACTCACGCTCAAATCGCGGCCCGCGGGCACGCTACCGGCCTCGGCCTCCAGCGTGCCGCCAAACGCGTCGAGTGTTGTCTTCAGTGAGAGTCGTCCTTTCGAAAGGTCGGCAAACGACAGCGTGAACGTGCGCACTTTCAGCTCCGGCGCGAGAGCGATCGACGCTGCGGTGACGTTGTCGCCATCAATCGCCGTGCGCCCACGGACTTCGCGGAATGTCTTCTCAAACCACGGCGTCTTAATTGTGAGCCGTCCCGCAGTGAGGTTCCCGGGCTCGACCGAGCTTGCGATAAACTTCAGCCGCTCCACGCGCACGAACTCCGCGCCACGCTGGATGATGAAGTCTGCATCCCGCAGATCAAAATAGAGCGGCCCGCGAATGTTACCGCCGGTGACGTGCGACCGCAGCCACGCGGACGCGCCGGGCAAACTCTCGGCGGGCACCGCAGTCGGCACTTCGACTTTTGCCGAGACGCCATCGAGCTCGAGTCGCTGCCAGCACGCGCCGTTGCCGCCCGTTGGCTCGGCGCCTACCTTTGCAGCCACCGACCGAATCCAGCCCGCGGCAGGCTCGGGGAAAATGTTGCTCCACGAAAACCATCCGCGCGCACGCCGGACTTCCATGCGCGTCACTGCTCCGGCGGGCGAAGTGTACGTCCACACCGTATCGCGCAGCACGATCGGCTCGAAGACCGTAGCCTCGACCGCGCCGATGCTCACATTCACACCACGTCGCCACGCCTCCGCCTTGACCAATCCGCGCACCACATGCGGAAACACAGGTGCCTGAACGGCCACACACATGGCCAGCACAAGCCACAGGAAAAGCAGCCGGAGCCTGCCGAAAAACCCGCGTTTTTTGCGCGATCTGCTCATCGATTTAAGAATGCCGCTGTTTGGATCTGCATCAGGAAAAGGGCGGCAGCCTAGCGTCCCTGCGAAAAAAGTCACGCCGCCCGAAGGAATGCTGGATTTCGCCACCGGGGCGGGGCATTTACCGGCATATGCAACGCCTGTTCGCAATCGCCGCCGCCGTGCTTTCGCTCATGCTCTCCGCGTGCTCTTCGGGCACGGTGCATTACCGCTACGATCCGTCCAAAGGTGGCCGCGTCGTCAACGGCCAGGCCGAGGTGGATGAGGACGCGCCCGAAGAGGTGAAAGCTGCAATCGCCGCCGGCAATCGCATCGCCGGACTTCCCTACTGCTACGGCGGCGGGCGTTGCGAGGGCATCGATCACGACGGTTATGATTGCTCCGGCGCCGCTTCCTACGTCCTGCGCGAAGCCGGCCTGCTCGGCGACTGGATGACTTCAAGCGGCTTCCGCAAATACGGTCGCAGCGGTCGCGGAAAATGGATCACCGTCTATGCGCGCTCCGGACACGTGTTCCTCGAAGTCGCCGGCCTGCGCTTTGACACCGGCTGGCACAACCACGGCGAGGGCCCGCGCTGGACAACCAGAAGCCGATCGTCCAACTCCACCGTCCTCCGCCACCCGCCGGGGTTGTAATGCGGGTCGGGTAAATCACGCACGAACGCCGGGTACTACTTCAGCTTCACGGTGTCCTTCACCGCCTTCGGCGAGAAGGTGACGATGAATTCGCGGAGCATTTCGTCCACAGTCGCATCAACTTCGCCTTGTTTCGAGGGGTCGCGGGCTGTGGGGACGGTGGCGGTTACCGTGATGTAGGCCCAACGCTGGTTGTAGCCGGAGAGGAGCCGGTCTTTCATGTCGATGAACGTCCGCTCGAAGTGCGAACCGGTCGTCTCGGTGTGACCGACAAACCAATAGTAGCTGAGCATCCGGCCCGTGCCCGCGCGGCCGGCATCGTCTTTGAAAAGCTTCGTGTTATAGAGCCGCGTCGCGGTGAATGAACCCCGTCCGGGAACGTTGATCGCAACCTCGCGCTTGTCCGCGATGTTCCAGCCCTGCGTCGGCAGGCAGCGCTCAGCGCGGTGGATGCTGGTATTCATGTCCTGCCCGGAAAGGACGACAGAGAGGGTGACCCCAGTGTAGCTGGGCGGGATTTCACCTTTCTTGCCACGGAAGTTACCGAGCGTGGTGTAGGCTTTGCGTGCGAAGCCGGTGTCTTCTCCGAGGGTGTCGCGCTCCTTTTTGGTGACTTCGAGATCCTCGCCACGCCACGCGCCGACGTACTCGGGCATTGCCGCCATTTCGACGACGCCGAGCGGCTGGTGGCTGAGGCCTTTTGGCAGCACGAAAATGAGGCTGAGGCCGAGCGCGACCACGGCGAGGAGCACCGATGCGCGTTTGGAATCAGTAATCATAGGAAATGGGGCCTTTCGCGGGCTTTTCGGGCGCACCGGCTGCGGGCGATGCCGGGCCGCCGGGCTTCGGGGGCTGTTTGCCAAACCACTCGCCGAGCTTCGCCTTCAGGCCCGACCAGTCGCGGTCGAGCACATTGCCAAGGCCAACCATGGCGAGGACGGCAACGGGGAAGAAGACGAAGCCGGACCAATCGTGATAGAGTCCGGTCGCCGTCTTCGGGTCCAGGAAGCGCGCGAAAATGACGACGGAGAACACGCGGGCGAAGTTTCCGAATAGGGCGAAGACAATCGCGCTGCCAAAGAGCACCCACTTTTTCAGCGCCGTGCGCATGTTGAACTCGGCGTAAAGCGCGGAGAGCATGAGCATGGCCATGAGCGACCGGATGCCCGAGCAGCCGCCAGCGACTTCCATCGGCTCGAAACGGCCATCGGGTGAGCGAAGCATCGCGCCATCGACGATGATTGGAATTCCACAAATCGTGGACATTACGCGAATCGCCGTAGCCGTCTTCGCCTGAAGGCCGGCGGTGTTTTGCACAACGCTGCCCATCGGCGTCATGAAGAGCAGAAACAGGCACGGGAAAATAAAAAGCCGCGCGACGTTTTTCCCCCACAAATACATAACCGTGCCGTAAATGAGCATCGGCAGCGCGAATATGGCGAGTCGCGGCTGAAGCATGCGGACGGAGAGGACGTAGGCGACGATGCCTGCGCCGACCCACCACAGGCCGGCGTTCGAGGGCTCTTTCACAGCCGCCCAGAGCTGCTCCCGCTTGAGGTGCAGGAGAACGAAGAAAATCGGGATGATTGCCCAGCAGTGCACCTGATCGTTTTCCTCGTTCCAGCTCGCCGCGATCCATTGCGCGGCGGACTGGCTGCCGAGCATGAAGGGTTTTGGCAGGAAGTAGAACAGCAGCACAACGAGCGCGAGCGCTCCGAGAATCGCAGTGGAAACCGGGTTCGATTTCAGCGCAGCGAGGATGGCTGCATTCGTCGCCTGCGGAGGCGCAGCTTCGGCGTCAGGTTGTTGCCGGGGTGTTTCGGACATGGGCAAAGAGACTATGCAGGGCACCGGGATGTTCAACATTTCCCACGGTTTTTTGAAAAACAAAAAGGGGCAGACCGTTGAACAGTCTGCCCCAAAAATGGTGCTCGCGAGAGGACTCGAACCTCCACAGGTCTCCCTATATGATCCTGAGTCATACGCGTCTGCCAATTCCGCCACGCGAGCAAAACTCGGGGCGTGGATAGAAGCCGCCCAAGCCCCTTGTGGCAAGGGGAGTTTTCACAAATCCGCCAGCCGCCACGCCGGAAAAAGAGACCCCCGGCCGCCTGAAGGCGACCGGGGGCAAATGTCTGCATGCTTTTTTGCCGATGCAGGAGTATCAGGCAGGCGTCGCGTCGCGTCGGAAGAGCGATTGCACGTCGTCCGGATTCATGTCGCAAAGGTCGAGGCCCATGTTGCCGCGGGCGTTGGCCACTTTGAGCTGTTCGGCAATCGCCTTCACCACGGGTGCTGCGTAGTACTTCATGGAGCCAACCGTCTGCTGCGTGCCGAAAACGAGGACAAGAAGCAGGTGTTCGTCGATGTTCAGGATGAGCGTACTGTAGGTTTCGCCCTGCTGATACATGCTGCTGAAGTTGTGCTCATTGACCAACTGCGCCATGAAGTGCGTGGCGTTGAACGCGTTGGAGCCGAGGGTCGCGAGGGTCACAGTATCGAGCGATTCGCTGGAACCGTACTGGTGGATAAGGTAGCCAGCTTTCTCGACGATCATCGAAAGCATCGCCTCGCTTTTCCTGACCAAATCCCGAAGGACCTGGTCGAAGAAATTCATGTCTTCTTCGATGAGTTGTGGAAATGCCATGGTGGTTGCCGGGTTATTTGTTGAGATACTTGTGGATAAGCATCTTTGTGATCATGTTCAGGGTCTCAAAAACTCCCTCGGTCTTGCTCGCAACCGCTTCGAAATACGGGACGTGGACGTCGCGGTTGTTGAGCACGTATTCGAGATACTCGACCGGCGCGGCGTCGGGCGTGTCGCGCTTGTTGTACTGGATGACGTACGGAATGTCGTCGAGGTTGAGGTTGAGAGACTTCAGATTGTCCACCATGTGGCCGAAAGTCTCAATATTCTCGCCCATCTTGTCGTACTGACTGTCGGCGACAAATACGATGCCATCGACTCCGCGGAGCACGATCTGGCGGGTCGCGTTGTAGATGACCTGACCGGGCACGGTGAACAGCGAGAACTTCGTCTTGAAGCCCTTGATGGTCGTGGCTTCGAGCGGGAAGAAATCGAAGAACAATGTGCGATCACTGCTCGTTGCGAGCGAGGTCATCTTGCCCTTGGCGGCCGGATCGGGCACCTGGACGTTTTCGTGAACCTGCTCGAGGTTGGTGGTTTTACCGCTCTTTGCAGGACCGTAATAAACGATCTTGAGCTGGAGCTCCTTGGTTGCGCGGTTGATAATGGCCATGATGTTTTTTGGGCTGGATGGTTATTGGTTTTGTGCGGCCAGCTCGTTGCAAACGAGGTGGAGTCCCGCAGGCAGGCTTTCCCCGGATTTACCGAGGGCGGCGAAAAAGAGTTTCCCGTTCCGGAAGAAACGGACAGTGCCGTGGTCGGTGTCGAGCGTGACGCAGTTGGTCGCGCCAAGCTGCATCTCGCCGGCGTACTGATCCATGCGGCCGAAAATTTGCGGCATGAAAGCAGCGAACGTATCCGCCGAGTATCCCTCCGGAAGACGCTGCGTGACGACAAGCCCTTCGCCGAGCGCGACAACGACGCCGGCGACGCCCGGAAGCGCGCAGGTAAGCTTCACCAGCTCGTTCGGCGCCCAGTCTGTCTTGTCAGGCATCGCGAACAGCTCGCGGAGGTTCATCGGGTCGCTCTTCGCGGCAACCGAAAGCGCAGCCGGCACCAGAGCAGGGGCCGCTACAACAGCGGGCGCCTCTTGCGCGAGCACAGCGGGCTGCGGCGCGACCTCGGCAGCTGGCCGGGCGACCGGCGCAGGCTCCTGGGAGGCGGGCATCGCGGCTGCAGCCGCGGGAGCGCGACCGGCAGCCGGGCCAAAGAAATCGGGAAGGCTCGTATCCGCCTGTGCCGCGCGCTTTCTGGCACCGGTCGCAGCGACGAACGCAGGAGCTACGATTTTCAGCGGAAGCGTAAACTGGGTATCATCGGGGATATTCAGCACTCCCGTCGGCGGCGGAGTAAGCCAGCGGCGGATCTGCTCCCACGAGAATGCCACACGGCCCTTTTGGAGCAACGGACCGACTTCGCTTGCGGGGATCAGGATTCTGGAATCGCCGGGGAGCACCGACAGCTCGTTGCGGAACGATTCCTGCCAGCCGGCGGCGACTTCGACGAGAAGAAGCGAAAGTTCGCCGCTGAGATTGAGCTTTTCCTGCGCCGACGATGCCGGTGCCGGTGCCGGTGCCGGAGGCTGGCTGGCTGGCACGGGCGCGATGCCGGGCATCTTCAGCTTCCGCTCCTGCGCGGCAGGTTGAACAGGAGGCTCCGGCTGCCGGGCGGCGGCCAGCGGCGACGGTAGCGGTGCTGCCGGCTTCGGGGCCGGGGCGGGCGCGGCAACGTCCTGCGGATTCGCCACATGGCGCGAGTTCTGGTCGTCAAACAGACCGACTGCATCATCGGGCACTTCGTAGCTGCGCTGGTCATCGCGCCGTTTCAGTATCGTCGGGTTCACCGTCTTGAAGACCTCGGCGAGCGGGACATCCACCATCCGCTTGTCCTCAGCCTGCTCTTTGCGGAATGTCCCGCTCGGAGCCTGGCGGTAGAGACTCGCAAGTGACATGCGCACCGTCCCGCTTGGCAGTTGTTTCATGATCGCGGCGACTGGAAGCACGACCTTCACGTCCGATGCGGGCATTTGATTCACCTGCTCTTTCAAGTCCGCAGGAAACCGATCCAAAATCGCGCGGAGCGACAACGAAGCAACGGCTACACCGCTGTGGGCCTCGGGATGACGGGAAGCCGGCGTCTCCGCGACTTTCGTGCGGACGGCGGTTTTTCCGGCGTGCTCACCATTCTTGGTGAAGAGTTTTTTCAGGAAGTTGAACATTTGGCTGAATGGGCTGGATTTGCAAAAAGGAGAAGTAGCAGCCGCAATGCCAACCCGCGTGGATGATCGAGAAATCGTGAATCATCACTCCGGATTCCATCCGGCGCGGGGCTTGCTTTAAAAGTCATACGCAGCGCTTGTGCCTGCAGACCGCACCAATATAAACGTTCTTACTCGCATCATGGGTCATCGCCAAAAAATTCTCATTCTCGACGACGAGCAGGACCTCCTCGAAATCTATCAGGAAATTCTGGCACGCCTTCCCTCGCAGCCTGAAATCCGAACCGCCAGCAAGGGGACCGAGGCGATCGCAGCGCTTGAGGCGGAACCGTTTGCCCTCCTGCTGGTGGACCTCAATATGCCGCAGATGGACGGCTTTCAGGTGCTCGCCATCGTGCGTCGCCGGTTCCCGGCGCTCCGCACCGTGGTAATGACCGGCGCGACTGACGAAGACCTCCGCGGCCGCGCATACCGGGTCGGCGTAGACCTTTACATCGAAAAGCCGAAGACAGGTCGAGAGATCATCTTCTTCGTGGACTGCATTGAATCGCTGCTCGAACGCGAGAGCCAGGGTGGCTTCCGCGGAGTACAGAGCAAGACCTTGCTCGATATCATCCAGCTCGAGTGCCTCACGCAAAACACCTGTGTGCTACGCATCACCAGCGAGAACGGCGAAGGCAGAGTATGGATTCAAAAAGGCGAGATCGTGGACGCCGCCGTCGAGGACAAGGCGGGCAAGGAAGCCATCGTGGAAATGCTCGCCTGGACGGCGGGGAACTTCGAAGTGCTCCCTTACGGCCTGCCGCGGCCGCGCACAATTTTCATGAACTACGAATCGCTGCTCATGGAAACCGCGCAATCCATGGACGAGGCGAACGAGGAATCCGCCGCCGAAAAACCCACGCCCGAGACCATTCTCGCGTCGTTTGCGCGGTTCACCGGCGTACAGTTTGCCATCGCGGTGGACTCGGGCGAACACATGAAATACGAGCACTGGGGCGCCGACGAACCGGCCCCTATCGCGTTGTGGATCCGTGAGAACACCTCCGCCTTCAAAGCCCTCGGCGAAAAACTCGGATGCGGCGAACTGCTCGATGCCGAAACGCTCGGCAGCCAGCGGCACCTTTCCATCATCTCAGGTGACGAAGAGGCCCTCGGCATCGGCTTCACCCGCGCACTCGGCCTCCGCCAGATCCGCGAAACCCTCAAGCAAATCGAAGCAAAATGGGCATACTGAAGCCATTCCACCGCACCCAGGTCCCGATTGAGGCGAAGCGCATCCCGTCGGGATGTTTCGCCGTGAATCGCGCCGGCGCCATTGTCACCTCCACACTGCCGGGCTGGTTCTCCCAAAAGCTCACGGTTGAAATCGGCCGCGTTGTGGCGGAAGCCATCCGTTCCGCGCAGGAAACCGACCTCGCAGTCGCCGAGCTCCACATCAATTACTCGGGAATCGAAATCACCGCCCGCGACCTTCGCGGTGGTGCGCTCGTCTTCCTGCGACCCCGCAACAACACTTTTATCCGTCCGGAACTCTCTTCATCCATGAACTTCAAGAACATCGACGAATTCATCCTCCACATGGAGGCAAACATCGAATGCTGGAAGCAATTCAACCAGTACATCAACCTCGCGCGGGACAAAAAGTTCACGCCTGAGGACGAAGCCCAATTTCTCGATCTCAAGAGCCTTCTCACGCAAGGCAGCGAGTCCATCGCCGCTGCGGAAGTCAAAGGCGGGCCACGCAAGGAGGAAATCCTCGCACTTTTCGCCGCAGCTCCGAGTCTGCGTTTCCTGTCGGATATGGGTGACGCAATTCCGACCGTGGAAGGCCAGTGGCACCGCATCTATCTCGCGCTTCAATCCCTGCTCGGCCAGCTCAAGGTCCAGCAGAACAAAGCCGAGGAGTCGAAGGGCTGGAGCCTCTTCGGCCGCAAGTAAGTCGCGCATCAAATTTGCGGAGGTCCCGCGTAATCAGCGGCGCATCCGGAGTCGGTCCTTGATCACTCCATGCGCCGCTGTTCACATTCACGAAACAACATGAATCCAAGCCCCGATCCGTTCCGTGAAAAGCGACAGTCTGACGGCGTGCTCAAGTGCCCGTTTCATGGCGAGCCCATCACCATGATTCTCCGCCACGAGGACGTGCGGAAGGCGGCAAAGGACTGGAAGACATTCAGCTCCGACGCTCCGTTTCGCGTGCCGATTCCCTCCGAGGAAGGTGTGCGCACCATGCGCCAGCTCCCCATCGAAACAAACCCGCCCGAACACGGCGACTATCGCGAAATCGTGGAGCCGTTTTTCCGCAGACCGAAGACGCCGGAGATGATCGCGAAGGTCGAGGCACTCATCGACGAATTGCTCTCCGATGCGCTGCAGCGCGACTCCGTGGATGTCGTCGGCCACTTCGCGCTTCACCTTCAATCGCGGGCACTCACCTACCTGCTCGACGTCCCGGAGAGCGAGGCCGACACGTGGATCGGCTGGGGCACCCACGTCTTCAAAGTCGGCGAAGGCACGGCAAAAGGCGCCGCCCTCGAAGCCTACCTGCACGCGCAATTCGACAAAGCCGCCGCTGCACCGGGGAACGACTTTTTCAGCGCGCTCACACAGGCGGAGTTTCGCGGGCGCCCGCTCACCCGCGAGGAAATGATGGGGTTTGGAAATCTCACGTTCGCGGGCGGTCGCGACACGATCATCTACTCCGTCTCCGCCATCCTCGCCCACCTCGGCCGCAATCCGTCGGCGCTGGAGTTCCTTCGCGAGGACCCGGCGCGCATCGTCCACGCGAGCGAGGAGTTCTTCCGCGCATTCATGCCGCTCACGCAAATCGGCCGCGTCTGCCCGGAGGACACCGACGTCCTCGGGACCACGGTGAAGGCCGGCGAGCGCATCGGCCTTTGCTGGTCCTCGGCAAACAACGACGAAACCGTCTTTGAAAACCCCGCGGAAGTCCGTCTCGACCGGAAGCCGAATCCGCACCTTTCTTTCGGCTTCGGCACCCATCTCTGCCTCGGCGCGCCGCACGCGCGGCTGCTCATTCGCACGCTTCTCAAAAAGCTCACGGAACGCGTGGCAAAAATCACCGTGCTTGAGGAAACGCCCCACGTCGAACGCGAAGCCGTGTTCCAGCGCGAAGTCGGCCACGACTCGCTCGCGGTCCGCTTCTCGCCGCTTTAAAAGCCGGCCGGCTTACAGGCCCGTGGGGTGGTCGATGAAGTGCGACGGCAGCCGGTATTTCTTCGCAACGTGCTCCGCGAGGGCGCGGACGCCGAACGTCTCCGTCGCGTAGTGTCCGCCGTAAAAAAGGTTCACGCCCAGTTCCTCCGCCAGCGTGTAGCTGTCGTGCGGGCCTTCACCGGTGACGAAGGCATCGCAGCCGAGCGCCGCAGCGGCCGCAACTTCGCGACCTGCGCCGCCTGTCACCACGCCGATGCGTTTGATGCGCTCCGGTCCGCCGGGTGCGACGTGGACGCGTCCATTCACCGCTGCTTCGAGTTTTTTTGCGAGCGCGGCGCGCGTAGTCGCCAGCTCGCCGGTGAGTCCGATCATCTGTCCCTTTGCTGAAAACGCCGGCTTCGTCTTCTTCAAGCCCAGCGCTTTTGCGAGCAGCGCGTTGTTTCCAAGCACCGGATGCAAATCGAGCGGCAGGTGCGAGCTGAAAATCGCCAGGTCGCCATCCACCGCGATCTGCACCTTCCGCCGCAGCGCACCCGTGAACGGCTGCGCGCCGCCCCACAGCAGTCCGTGATGCACCAGCAGCAGCGTGCCCGGCACCGAGGCCGCCACGCGCAACACCGCTTCGCACGCATCCACCGCACAGGCCACGCGCGACACCGTGCCGCTGTTTTCAAACTGAAGCCCGTTGTGCGCGCCGGGGTAATCGCCGATGCGGGCGTGATCGAGGAGTTGCTCCAAATGGCGGACGATGTCTGCGAGTTTCGGCATGGCGCGGACCGTACGAACACACGCCGCCAATCGCGAGCGCGAAAAATTTCCTTTGTTCCCCGCGCCGCTTGTTGTTCCTGACTCCATGCTCAACATCATCTGGCTCGTCATGATCCTCGTCGCCGTGATCGTCGGCGGATTCAGCGGCAATCTCGCCGCGATGACCGACGGAGCATTCAAAACCGCGAAGGATGCCGTGATGGAAATCGCCCTGCCGCTCGTCGGGCTTATGGCGATCTGGCTCGGCATGATGCGCCTCGCCGAGCGCGCGGGACTCGTCGCTTTTCTCGCACGCGCACTGCGACCGCTCATGCGCAGGCTGTTCCCGGAGGTGCCCGTCGATCACCCCGCGATGGGCGCGATGGTGCTGAACATGTCGGCAAACATGCTCGGCCTCGGCAATGCCGCCACGCCGCTCGGCCTGCGCGCCATGAGCCTGCTGCAAAAGCTCAACCCGCTCCCCGGCGTCGCGAGCAATTCGATGGTCACATTCCTCGCCATCAACACCGCCAGCATCCAGCTCGTGCCCACCACCGCCATCAGCATCCTCGCCGTGCAGGGATCGAAGAGCGCATCGGCCATCATGGTGCCCGCATTGATCGCCACGACTGTCGCCATGACCGCGGGCGTCCTCGCCGCGCGGCTGCTCGCTCCGCTTTTCCCCGCGCGCCCCGATCCCGACGCCACCGCGGGCGCGGAAAAGGAAACCGCACCCGAGCCCGAGGTCGCGATCGCCGAAGCGCCCGCGCTTACTTCCGGCGGACGCGCCATTCTCGCCGTGTTCTTCGCGGCGTTTGGCGCGATGGCCTTCATACTCATCGCTCCGCAGCTCGCGAACAGCCTGCCGGAGAAAATGGGATGGTCGTGGCGCTATGCCGATTACTGGCCGGGCCTCGGCAGCGGGCAGCGCGTGCTGCGCGCCATCTCGCTGCTCGCCGTGCC